>NZ_FNVI01000010.1:0-231422 GCF_900107945.1 Methylobacterium sp. 190mf
GTGCGGGTGCGGACGATGACGCTGCCGGACGCCTACCAGGACCACGACAGCCCGGAGAAGATGTACGCCGAGGCGGGCCTCGACGCCACGACCATCGTCAGGACCGCCCTCGACACACTGCCCGAGCGGAAGGACAGCCGGTCGCGCCTGCGGCTCGCCTGACCGGGCGGGTCGGCCGCCGGAGCCCGCCCCCGAACCCCGACCGTCTTGCCGGCGCGCGCGATCCTCCGCATATCGCCGGCACGGGGTGAGGGCGCGCGGCGCCTTCCGACCCCCCGGTGAGCCTGTCGCGCCGCGCCGACACGGGGACGAACGAGCGGATGACCTCCGAGAAACTGCGCCTGGGCGTCAACATCGATCACGTCGCGACCGTCCGCAACGCCCGCGGCGGCGACTATCCGGACCCGGTGCGGGCGGCCCTGCTCGCCGTCGAGGCGGGCGCCGACGGGATCACCGCGCATCTCCGCGAGGACCGGCGCCACATCCGCGACACCGACATCGCGGCGCTCAAGCGCGGCCTGTCCGTGCCGCTCAACTTCGAGATGGCCGCCACCGACGAGATGGTGGCGATCGCGCTCGAGACCCGCCCGCACGCCGCCTGCCTCGTCCCGGAGAAGCGCGAGGAGCGCACCACCGAGGGCGGCCTCGACATCGTCGGCGGCCGCGCGCATCTCGCGCCGCGCATCCGCGCCCTCGCGGAGGCCGGCATCCGCGTCTCGCTGTTCGTCGAGCCCGAGCCCGCCGTCATGGACGCCGCCCGCGCCCTCGGGGCGCCCGTCGTCGAGCTGCACACCGGCAGCTACTGCGAGGCGGCGCTGGAGGACGACGACGCCCGGACCGCGCGCGAGCTCGCCCGCATCCGGCGCGCGGCGGAGCACGGGGCCGGCCTCGGCCTCGAGATCCACGCGGGCCACGGGCTTACCCTCGGCAGCGTCGGGCCGGTGGCGGCGCTGCCGCAGATCCGGGAGCTGAATATCGGCCATTCCCTGATCGCCGACGCGATCTTCGTGGGGCTCGACCGGGCGGTGCGCGACATGCGGGCCGCCATGGACCGGGCGCGGCACCCATGATCGTCGGGATCGGCTCGGATCTCTGCGACATCCGCCGGATCGCCCGGACCCTGGAGCGGCACGGCGAGCGCTTCACCCACCGGGTCTTCACCGACGGGGAGCGGGCCCGCTGCGACCGCCGGGCCGCCCGCGCCGAGGGCTACGCCCGCCGCTTCGCCGCCAAGGAGGCCTGCGCCAAGGCGCTCGGCACCGGCCTCAGCGCCGGCGTGTTCTGGCGCGACATGGAGGTGGTGAACCTGCCCTCCGGGCAGCCGACCCTGCGGCTCGCGGGCGGCGCGGCCGAGCGGCTCGCGGAACTCCTGCCGGCGGGGCACGCGGCGCGGCTCCACGTGAGCCTCACGGACGATCCGCCGATGGCGCAAGCCTTCGTGATCATCGAGGCCTTGCCGGTCCCTGTCGCCGGTTGAGGCCGCCGTCGCGGATTAGCCAGCGCCGGTCGCGCGTTGCGGGGGGCTCGCGCATGGTCTAGACCGCCGGACACGGCGGACACGATTGCGGCGCATTCCTCGGGACAACCGCACATCAGGCCGCGCGCGGCGGGGCCGCGCCCCGCGGATCGCGGGCGTCGCACCTCAATCGAAGACGGAACGCGCGCGTGGATTACGACGGCAAGCCGCTCAGGAAACCTGCCGACACCGGCACCTGGGCCAGCATCCGCGAGACGCTGAAGGTCGGCATCCAGGCGCTGCTGATCGCCCTCGTGGTGCGGACCCTGCTGTTCCAGCCGTTCAACATCCCGTCCGGCTCGCTGGTGCCGACCCTGCTGATCGGCGACTACCTGTTCGTGTCAAAATATTCTTACGGCTATTCCAAGTACTCGCTGCCGCTCTCGGAGTATATCCCGATCCAGGCCGACGGCCGGATCTGGGGCGCGGACCCGAAGCGCGGCGACATCGCGGTGTTCAAGCTGCCCAAGGACAATTCGACCGACTACATCAAGCGCGTGATCGGCCTGCCGGGCGACAAGATCCAGATGATCGACGGCGTGCTCAACATCAACGGCAAGGCGGTCAAGCGCGAGCGGATCGCCGACTACGAGACCACCGATCCCTACGGCCAGCCGACCAAGGTGCCCCAGTACCTGGAGACCCTGCCCAACGGCGTGGTCCACCGGGTGATCGAGCGCGACGGCGACAACGGCTTCTGGGACAAGACCGAGCTGTACACGGTCCCGCCCGGTCACTTTTTCATGATGGGCGACAACCGCGACAACTCCACCGATTCGCGCGATCTCGCCAATGTCGGCTACGTGCCCTTCGCCAACCTGGTCGGGCGCGCCGAGATGATCTTCTTCTCGATCGACGAGGGTACGCCGGCCTGGCAGGTCTGGAACTGGCCGGCCCACGTGCGCTGGTCGCGCCTGTTCACGACGATCCATTGACCGGCCCGGACTTGGACGACGCCGCGCAGCCCCGGGCCAACGCCCGATCCCGGCGGGCCCACAAGCCGCGCCCGCCGCTGACCGCGCTCGAAGAGCGGATCGGCCACAGCTTCGGCGATCAGGACCTGCTCACCCGCGCGCTGACCCACACCAGCAAGGCGAGCGGCCGGGGCGGCAGCTACCAGCGCCTGGAATTCCTCGGCGACCGCGTGCTCGGGCTCGCGGTCGCCGACCGCCTCTACGGCGCCTTCCCGGAGGCTGACGAGGGCGACCTCTCCCGGCGCCTTGCCGCCCTGGTCCGGCGCGAGACCTGCGCGGCCGTGGCCGCCTCCTGGGAGGTCGGCCCGCACCTGATCCTCGGCCAGGGCGAGGTCATGGGCGGCGGCCGGCGCAACCAGACGATCCTGGCCGACGTCTGCGAGGCGATCCTGGGTGCGATCTACCTCGATGCCGGGTTCGACGCCGCCCGGGCGGTGGTCGAGGCGCATTTCCATCCCGGCGAGCCGACCGCGGCGGCGCGGGGCCGCGACGCCAAATCCGCCCTGCAGGAATGGGCCATGGGCCGCAGCCTGCCGATCCCCACCTATGAGGTGGTGGAGCGCACCGGTCCCGACCACGCGCCCCGGTTCCGCATCGCCGTGCAGGTCGAGGGCCTGGAGCCCGGTCTCGGCGACGGCACGTCGAAGCGGATCGCCGAGCAGGCCGCCGCGCGGGCGCTGATGGAGCGGGAGGGAATCGGGGCCTCCGCGGACGCGGAACCGACGGAGACAGCATGAGCGCGCACGAGCAGGACGATCACGACGCGCAGGACGGGCCCGGCATCGCGCCGGCCCGGGACCCCGCGCGCGACCCGTCCACCCTTCCCGGCACGCCCGCCGACGCCCGGGCCGGCTTCGTCGCGCTGATCGGCGTGCCGAATGCCGGCAAGTCGACCCTGCTCAACAACCTCGTCGGCACCAAGGTCTCGATCGTCTCCCGCAAGGTGCAGACGACCCGGGCCCTGGTGCGGGGCATCCTCATCGAGGGCTCGGCCCAGGTCGTGCTGGTCGACACCCCCGGCATCTTCGCGCCCAAGCGCCGCCTCGACCGCGCGATGGTCCACTCGGCCTGGAGCGGCGCCGCCGACGCCGACGCCGTCTGCCTGCTGGTCGACGCGCGCAAGGGTGTCGACGCGGAAGTCGAGGCGGTGCTCGGCCGGCTCGGCGAGGTGAAGCGCGAGAAACTGCTGATCCTCAACAAGATCGATCTGATCCCGCGCGAACGGCTGCTCGATCTCGCCGCCAAGCTCAACGCCGCCGCGCCCTTCGCCGAGACCTTCATGATCTCGGCGCTCAACGGCGACGGCGTCGCCGACCTGCGCCGGGCGCTGGCCGCCCGCATGCCGGCGGGCCCGTGGCTGTATCCGGAGGATCAGGTCTCGGACGCGCCCCTGCGCATGCTCGCCGCCGAGATCACCCGGGAGAAGATCTACGACCGGCTGCACGAGGAGCTGCCCTACCGCTCCACGGTGGAGACCGACCAGTGGCAGATCCGGCCCGACGGCTCGGTGCGGATCGAGCAGACGATCTTCGTCGAGCGGGAGAGCCAGCGCTCGATCGTGCTCGGCAAGGGCGGCCAGACCATCCGGTCGATCGGGCAGGCGGCCCGGATCGAGATCGCCGAGGCGGCCGACGCCAAGGTCCACCTGTTCCTGCACGTGAAGGTGCGGGAGAACTGGGCCGACGACCCGGCCCGCTACCGCGAGATGGGCCTGGAATTTCCGCGGGGCTGACGCGCCGGGCCGCGCGGGAGGCTGGGCTTCGCGGCCGGTTCCGGTATAAACGCGGTGTTCCCCCGGATGAATCGAGTCGGGCGCGGGTTTACCCCGCTCCGCCGCGGATTCGCGTTCCGGTTTCGGCACTCCAAATCCCGAATCGTCTATGCGCCACGCCGTCTACGGCCTGCCGCCGGTGGACCTCGCCGAGGTCCCGGGCGACGCCGTCCAGCTCTCCCCATTGATCCCCGGCGCTGCGCGGCTCGAGGATCTGTCCGAGAACAGCCTCGACTCGGCCACCGTGCTGGCGCCGCCCGGAACGGTCGAGCGGCGCTACGTGCTGGCCCAGGTGCTGCGCGCCCTCGGGCCGGGCGGCCGCATGGTCGCCCTGGCGCCCAAGGATCGCGGCGGCACACGCCTCGCCAAGGAGCTGACGACCTTCGGCTGCGCGGCCGCGGACCAGCCGCGCCGGCACCACCGGATCTGCACGGCGGAGCGGCCAACGGCGCCGGCCGGCCTCGCCGAGGCGATCGACGAGGGCGGCCCGCGCCACGTCGACAACCTCGCTCTGTGCACGCAGCCCGGCATCTTCTCGTGGGACCGGCTCGATCCGGGCACGGCGCTGCTGCTCGCGAACCTCCCGGCCCTCAAGGGCCGCGGCGCCGATTTCGGCTGCGGGCTCGGGGTCCTCTCGCGGGCCGTCCTGGGCTCCGAGGCCGTGACCGCCCTGACCCTGCTGGAGATCGACCGGCGCGCCGTCGAGATGGCGCGCCGCAACGTCGCCGACCCGCGGGCGACGATCCTCTGGGCGGATATCCGGGCGTCCGGCGCCGTGCCGGATCACCTCGATTTCGTCGTCACGAACCCGCCGTTCCACGAGGGCGGGAGCGAGGATCAGGCCCTCGGCCGGGCGTTCATCGCGCGGGCCGCCGAGGCCCTGCGCCCCGGGGGGGCGCTGTGGCTCGTGGCCAACGCGCACCTGCCCTACGAGGCGAGCCTGCGCGAGGCGTTCCGGCACGTCGCGGTGGCCGTCCAGGCGAACGGCTACCGGGTCTACGAGGCCCGCCGGTGAGCGCGCCGCTTCCATGAGCGCGGCGAGATCCGTCCGCCTGGACAAGCTCCTCGCCAATCTCGGCTACGGCTCGCGCCGCGAGATCCAGGCGCTCGCCCGCGCCGGCGCGATCCGCCTCGACGGCGCGGAGCTCGCGGAGGCCGGCGACCGGATCGCCCTCGCGCCGGACCTGCCGGAGCGCCTCACGATCGACGGCGAGGCCCTGGACCCGCTCCCCGGCCTGTGCCTGATGCTGCACAAGCCGCTGGGCGTCACCTGCTCGCACAAGGAGGCGGGCCCGCTGGTCTACGGGCTGCTCCCCGAGCGCTGGCGCCGCCGCGACCCGCCCCTCTCCACGGTCGGGCGCCTCGACAAGGAGACCTCGGGCCTGCTGCTGCTGACCGACGACGGGGCGCTCCTGCACCGGATCATCAGCCCGAAGGCCCAGGTGGCGAAGCGCTACCGCGTGACCCTCGACCGGCCGCTGACCGGCCGCGAGGCGGAGGTGTTCGCCGCAGGGACGCTCGTGCTGGAGGGCGAGGAGCGGCCGCTCCTGCCGGTGCGGCTCGACGTCGAGGATGCCACGCGCTGCGCGGTGACGCTGACGGAGGGCCGCTACCACCAGGTCCGCCGGATGTTCGCCGCCGTCGGCAACCACGTCGCGGCGCTGCACCGGGACCGGGTCGGCGGTCTCGCTCTGCCGGCGGACCTGCCGGCGGGGGCGTACCGGGTGATGACGGCCGACGACGTGGCGGCGGTGTTCGCGGGCGGGTGATCCGGGCTGCGGGCCTGTCAGTGCGGCGCCCGGGCGAGGGCGACGACCGCGCCGATCACAGCGAGTGTCTGGAGGCCGATCAGGCCCGCCACCCAGCGCACGATTTCGGACCGCGTATCCGCCAGCTCGGCGCGCAGATCCGCCTTCGTGACGAGATCGCCCTGCAACGCTTCCGCCATGGCATCGGCCATGGCCCTCCGCCTGTTCCGGGGAGAGCTTGGCCTTCTCCCGGAGGACCCGGGCGAATTTCAGGGTGTCGAAGGCGACCGCCGCCATGGTCCGAACTCTCGCGAGGCGAGCCCGCGTGTTGCAAGCGGTCTGAACGCAGGCTGTGATTGAGGGCTGGCCCGCGCCGCCCCGGCGCTTCTTGCCTTCGGACCCGCCCTCTGCTAAGCGCCCGCCCATCCCACACGCGGAGCCGGCCTCATGCCTGAATGAGGCGTTTCCGGTGGTCGTCCGAACTCTCGGCCGACCGCATCCCTCCGCGGCGGATATAACCGGAGAGCACAAGAGCCATGGCCGTCGATTTCTCTATGCGTCAGCTCCTCGAGGCGGGCGCCCATTTCGGTCACCAGTCCCACCGCTGGAACCCGAAGATGCAGCCGTACATCTTCGGCACCCGCAACAACATCCACATCATCGACCTCGCCCAGACCGTGCCGGCGCTGCACCAGGCGCTCCAGGCGGTGAGCGACACCGTCGCCAAGGGCGGCCGTGTGCTGTTCGTCGGCACCAAGCGCCAGGCGGCCGACACGATCGCCGAGGCGGCCAAGCGCTCGGCCCAGTACTACGTCAACTCCCGCTGGCTGGGCGGCATGCTCACCAACTGGAAGACCATCTCGGGCTCGATCTCGCGCCTGCGCAAGGTCACCGAGACGCTGGAGACCGGCGGCCCGGGCCTGACCAAGAAGGAGCGCCTGATGCTCTCCCGTGAGAAGGAGAAGCTCGAGAAGGCGCTCGGCGGCATCAAGGACATGGGCGGCGTGCCGGACCTGCTGTTCGTGATCGACACCAACAAGGAGCAGCTGGCGATCAAGGAGGCGAACCGCCTCGGCATCCCGGTCGCCGCCATCGTCGACACCAACTGCAACCCGGACGGCATCAGCTACATCGTCCCGGCCAACGACGACGCCGGCCGCGCGATCGCGCTGTACTGCGACCTGATCGCCAAGGCCGCCATCGACGGCATCTCGCGCGCCCAGGGCTCGTCGGGCATGGATATCGGCGCCTCCGAGGAGCCGATGGCCGAGGAGCTGCCGGCGAACGACGACGCGGCCGTCACGGTCGAGTCCGACGCCCTCGACCCGGCCGACGTGGCGATGCTCGCCGAGTCGACCGAGCACTTCGAGCTGCTCGCTGCCCCGCGCGGCGCGCCGGACGACCTGACCAAGCTCAACGGCGCCGGCCCGCAGATCGTGCAGAAGCTCAACGACGCCGGCATCTACCACTACTGGCAGCTCGCCGCGATGACCCCCGAGGACGTCGCCAAGGTCGATGCCGACCTGAAGCTCAACGGCCGCATCGACCGCGATTCGTGGGTCTCGCAGGCCCGCGGCTTCGTCGAGGCCGCCGCCGCGGCCTGATCCAACGGGGCTTCGCGGCGGCACCGTCATCGGGCCGTCGCGGATCCAGGCATACCGGGCCCGGCCGCTCACCCGCGCGCCGGGCCTCTCGCATCCAGACCACACGAAAGGGACCGCCATGGCCAACATCACCGCCGCGATGGTGAAGGAGCTCCGGGAGAAGACCGGCGCCGGCATGATGGACTGCAAGGGCGCGCTCAACGAGACGCAGGGCGACATCGAGGCCGCCGTCGACTGGCTGCGCAAGAAGGGTCTCGCCAAGGCCGCCAAGAAGGCCGGCCGCGTCGCCGCCGAGGGCCTCGTCGCCGTCGAGTCCGCCGGCCGCCACGCCGCCGTGGTCGAGGTGAACTCCGAGACCGACTTCGTCGCCCGCAACGACGCCTTCCAGGCCTTCGCCCGCGAGGCCGCCAAGATCGCGCTCAACACCGACGGCACGCTCGAGGGCCTCCAGGCCGCCCATTTCCCGGGCGCCACCGAGACCGTCTCGGAGAAGCTGCAGGCCCTGATCGCCACGATCGGCGAGAACATGAACCTGCGCCGGGTCACCAAGCTCGAGGTCAAGAAGGGCGTCATCGCCTCCTACGTGCACAACCAGATCTCCGAGGGCCTCGGCAAGATCGGCGTGCTCGTGGCGCTCGAGTCCGAGGGCGACGTCGACGCGCTCTCGGCGCTGGGTCGCCAGATCGCCATGCACATCGCGGCGACCAACCCGGTGGCGCTGGACGCCTCGGGCGTCGACGCCGCCACGGTGGAGCGCGAGTCGAACATCCTGCGCGAGAAGAACGCCGGCAAGCCGGACCACGTGATGGCCAAGATCGTCGAGAGCGGCCTGAAGAGCTACTACAAGGAGGTCACCCTCCTGGAGCAGCCCTTCGTGCACGACGGCTCCAAGACCGTGAGCCAGGTCCTCAAGGAGGCCGGCTCCAAGGTCGGCGGCCCCGTGACCCTGACGGGCTTCGTCCGCTACGCGCTGGGCGACGGCATCGAGAAGGAAGAGGGTCCGGACTTCGCCACCGAGGTCGCCCAGCAGGCCGGCCGCGCCTGACACCGACCGCGAACGCCCGGTTTGCCGGGCCGTCATCGTGAGATCAGCCCCGTCCGGCACGCGCCGGGCGGGGCTTCGCGTTTCCGGAGGCGCCCGATCGATCCGCGCGGGGTCGTGTTGCGCCGCACACCCCGCCGTGCGGCGCCGCGCTAAGGTCCGGGCATGCCTCTGAAGCCCTTCTCCTACCTCATGATCGGCGTGTTCGCCTCCGGCCTCGCCATGACCGTCTTCGGCGCCGTCGGCGTCCTGGCTGGCAGTTGAGAACGGGCGCCGGCGCGGCGGATCGCCGTCACGCCGGCACCGCATCGACCGGGATCCCGCCGTTCCGGACCCGGACCGCGAAGGCGGCGCAGACATCCTCCACGGCCGCGCGCCGTTCGCGCGGCGCAGGCCTTGTACCCACGATCCCCGCCGGATCCGGGCCGGGCCCCTCGACGGCGCTCGGGCGGTTGACGTAGAAGCCTCCCCGCTCACGCGATGCGGGATGGAGCCGGGGGCCCAGATGCCGGAGACGACGCCGTTTCGCCGTATCCTCGTGAAGCTGTCGGGGGAGGCGCTCGCCGCTCCCGACGGCTACTGGTTGCATCCGCCGACGCTGGCGGCGCTCGCCGAGGACATCGCCCGCACGATCGAGTCGGGCGCCGAGATCGCCATCGTGGTGGGCGGCGGCAACATGATCCGCGGGGCGCGGATCTCCGCGGCCGGCTGGATCGACCGGGCGACCGGGGATTCGCTCGGCATGATGGCCACGGTGATGAACTCGCTGGCGATCGAGACGGCGCTCAACGCCGCGGGCGTGCAGGCGCGGACCATGTCGGCGGTTTCGATGCCGACCATCTGCGAGACCTATGCCCGCCAGCCGGCCCTGCACCACCTGGACAAGGGCCAGGTCGTCGTCCTCGCCGGCGGCACCGGCAACCCGTTCTTCACCACCGACACCGCCGCGGTGCTGCGCGCCGCCGAGCTGCGCTGCGACGCGGTCCTCAAGGCGACGCAGGTGGACGGCGTCTACTCGGCGGATCCGAAGAAGGATCCGAGCGCCACGCGCTACGACCGCATCACCCACGACGAGGCGATCGCCCGCGACCTGAAGGTGATGGACACCGCCGCCTTCGCGCTGGCCCGGGAGAGCCGCCTGTCGATCGTGGTCGGCTCGCTCCACCCGCCGAGCTCGATCGCCGCGATCCTGTCGGGCGACGCGCCCTCGACCCTCGTGGCGCCCTGACGCGCGGCACGACCGGGCCGCGACCGTTTGCGGCCCTGAAAAAATTCGTCCATTGAGGCCGCGACTGCCCGCGCCGGGCTCAAGACCACGTCAGACGTCTCGGGACGACCCTCATGGCCACACCGGAATTCGATCTCAACGACATCAAGCGCCGCATGCAGGGCGCTGTGTCCTCGCTCTCGAAGGATCTCGGCTCGCTGCGCACCGGGCGCGCCACGCCGTCGCTCCTCGACCCGATCCAGGTCGACGCCTACGGCTCGATGATGCCGATGGCCCAGGTCGCCACCGTCAGCGTGCCGGAGCCGCGGCTCCTGTCGATCTCGGTCTGGGACCGCAGCATGGTCACGGCCGTCGAGAAGGCGATCCGCGAATCCGACCTCGGCCTCAACCCGCAGACCGAGGGGCAGACCATCCGGCTCCGCATCCCCGAGATGAACGAGCAGCGCCGCAAGGAGATGGTCAAGGTCGCCCACAAGTACACCGAGGAGGCCCGCGTCGCCGTGCGCCACGTGCGCCGGGACGGCCTCGACCATCTCAAGAAGCTCCTGAAGGACAGCGTCATCTCGGAGGATGACGAGAAGCGTCAGGCCACCGACGTGCAGAAGGCGACCGACCAGTACATCGCCGAGATCGACGGCGTGCTGGCGTCCAAGGAGAAGGAGATCATGCAGGTCTGAGGCGAAGGGCAGGACGCGCGTGACCTCCGCCGCCGCACCGGCCGCGCGTCCCTCGGGACGGCGCGAGCTGTGGCTGCGCGTCGCCTCGGGCCTCGTGCTCGGCGCCGGCGTGCTGGCCGCTCTGGTCTATGGCGGCTGGCCCTTCGCGGGGATCTGGCTCGCCGCCGGCATCGTCGGCTTCGCCGAGTGGATGGTGATGAGCCGCACCGAGCCCCGCGAGGTGCTGATCGCGCTGGGCGCGGCGACGCTCGGCGCCCTGCTGCTCTGCCAGCGCGGCGGCGCCCCGACGCCGGCCTGCCTCGCGGTCCTGCTGCTCGGCGCCGCGGCCTGCGCCACGGTGGCGCGGACCGGACGGGGCCGGCTCCGCGCCTTCCTCGGCGTGCTCGGCGCGGCGGCGATCGCGGCGGTGCCGGTGGCCCTGCGCGACGACCCCGCCATCGGCCTGGTCGGGCCGGCCTGGATGTTCGCGGTGGTCTGGTCCACCGACATCGCGGCCTACTTCGCCGGCCGGAAGATCGGCGGCCCCAAGCTGATGCCCCGGGTCTCGCCCAACAAGACGTGGTCGGGCGCACTCGGCGGCCTCGTCGGCGCGGTCGCCGCCGGGACGCTGGTCCCGGTGGTCGCCGACCTCGCCGGGATGACCCTGCCCAGCGCCGCCTCTCTCCCGGTCGTGGCGGGCGTGAGCGCGCTCGCCTCGGTGCTGAGTCAGGCCGGCGACCTGATCGAATCCGGACTGAAGCGCCATTACGGCGTCAAGGATTCGGGCAAGATCATCCCCGGCCATGGCGGCGTCATGGACCGGCTCGACGGATTCTTCGCGGTCGCCGTGCTGGCGGCCGTCTATCTCGCCCTGCGCGGCGGCGGTCTGATCACGTGACGATGAGGGAGTTGAACCCGTGACCCAGGTCGTCACCGTCTTCGGCGCCACCGGCTCGATCGGCCGCTCCACCGCCGACCTCCTGGCGCAGCACGCCGACCGGTTCCGCGTCGGCGCCCTGGTCGGCGGCAAGGATCCCGTCGCCCTGGCCAAGGTCGCCCGCGAGCTCAACGCCTCCTTCGCGGCGCTCGCCGACGAGGCCGCCGGCCCGGCGCTCGCCGAGGCCCTGTCGGGCTCCGGCATCCCGAGCGGGGCGGGGGAGGCGGCCGTCATGGAGGCCGCCGCCCGCGACGCCGACATCGTCGTCGCCGCCGTGAGCGGGGCGGCCGGGCTGAAATCGACCCACGCCGCCCTCCGGCTCGGCCGCAAGGTCGCGCTCGCCAACAAGGAGAGCCTGGTCTGCGCCGGCGACGCCTTCATGCGCGACGCCGCCCGCTACGGCGCCACGATCCTGCCGATGGATTCCGAGCACGACGCGCTGAGCCAGGCGCTGGCCGGCCGGCCGCTCGCCGACGTCCGCACCATGATGATCACGGCCTCGGGCGGCCCGTTCCGGACCTGGACCCGCGAGCGGATCGCCGCCGCCTCCGCGGCCGAGGCCGCCGCCCATCCGACCTGGTCGATGGGCATGAAGATCAACATCGATTCGGCCAGCCTGATGAACAAGGGGCTCGAGCTGATCGAGGCGCACCACCTGTTCGGCATCGAGCCCGAGCGCCTCGACGTGGTCGTGCACCCGCAATCGGTGATCCACGGCCTGGTCTACTGGCTCGACGGGGCGGTGACCGCCGAGCTGGCGCTGCCCGACATGCGCGTGCCGATCTCGCACTGCCTCGGCCTCGGCGACCGGCTGACGATCGAGCGCGGCCGGCCCCTCGACCTCGTGAAGCTCGGCTCGCTGACCTTCGAGGCCGCGGACGAGGCGCGTTTCCCGTGCCTGCGGATCGCCCGCGCGGCCCTGGCCGCCGGAGGCGCGGCGCCCACCGTGATGAACGCCGCCAACGAGATCGCGGTGGCGGCCTTCATCGCCGGCCGGATCGGCTTCTACGGGATCAGCGATCTGGTCGAGCGCGCCTGCACCCACTTCGCCGGCCAGTACCGGGCCGCACCCGCCGACGTCGACGAGGCGCTCGCCATCGACGCCCACGTGCGGATCTGGAGCGCCGAGGCCCTGCCGGAGCTGCGCGCCGCCGGCTGAGCCGTCATTGCGAGCGTAGCGAAGCAACCCAGGGCGGCGCAACATTCTGCGAGCGTGGCGCCGCTGGGTTGCTTCGCTGCGCTCGCAGAGACGTTTCCCGCCTGAGCCGCGCCTCAGCGCGCGGGGCCGTACCCGGCCAGGAACACCCGCACCGCCTCGTCGACCTGATGGCGCATCTCGGCCTCGCCGGCGATGCCGCCCGCCGCGAACAGCAGGCGGGTCAGCAGACCCGCCTGGCAGAGATGCAGGAAGTGCCGGGCCGCGAGCTCGGTGTCGGCGATCGTCAGGCGTCCCGCCTGGACCTGCGCGTCGAGGTAGCGCGAGAGGCGCTCGACGCCGCAGGCCGGACCGGCCTGGTAGTAGACTTGCCCGAAGCGCGGAAACTTCTCGCTCGCGCCGATGACCATGCGGACCAGCGAGACGTGCGCCGGCCGGCACATCTCGGTCAGGAAGCTGCTTCCGAGCCGGGTCAGGACGCCCGGCACGTCGGGATCGTCCGCGTCCAGGGTGAACAGGGCCTCGGCGAGGCTGGCCTTCTCCTGGATGGTCAGCGCCTCGAACAGGTCTTCCTTGTTCTCGAAGTAGACGTAGAGCGTGCCCTTCGAGACCCCGGCCGCCCGCGCGATTTCGCCCATGCTGGCGCCGTCGAACCCCGCCGCCAGGAACACCGTCCGCGCGCCCTCGAGGATCTGCTGCCGCTTGTCGCCCTCGTGCTGGGCCTGACCCCGCTCCAACGCCGCACCCTGAGCCATGATCCCGCTCCGCACCGTGACACCGTCACGCTTGACCGAACCGTTCGGTCAAAATAACCTGCGGCTTCTTCGGGGGCGCGTCAAGCCGTGCCTCGTTATTGACCGAACGGTTCGGTCATTGATGTCGAGGCGCTGATATGTCCCTCCGCGAGGACGCCGATCGGCCGAATTCCGGTCTCGATGCCGCTATTGAGGCCCGAATCGAGGCCGGGGACGAGGCGCGCGCCGAGCGCACGGCGCCGGCCGCGCCGGCCCCCGCCGCGGCGTCCCTGCCGACACCCGTGCCGGTCGAGGCGCCGCCCGCCCGCAAGCGCTCCGTGAAGCGGCTCGTCCTGCTCGGACTGCTGACGGCCTCCCTGGGCGGCGGCGCGTATCAGGGATGGCAGTGGTGGACCGTCGGGCGGTTCTTCGTCTCGACCGACGACGCCTACGTCCAGGCCGACATCTCGGTCCTGGCGGCCAAGATCCCGGGCTATCTCCAGTCGGTCCCGGTCGTGAACGGCCTCGCGGTGAAGAAGGGCGACGTCATCGCCAAGCTCGACGACGGCGACTACCGCCTCGCGCTGCAGGCGGCGCAGGACAAGCTCGCCACCCAGGAGAGCACGATCGCGCGGATCGGCCGGCAGGCCGAGGCGGCGCAGGCCCAGGTCGCCCAGGCCGCCGCGCAGCTCGACGCGACCCGCGCCGACGCCGTCCGCGCCCAGGCCGACTTCGCCCGGTCGACGCAGATGCAGGCGGATTACGTCGCCAAGTCGCGCATCGACCAGACCCGCGCCGACCGCGACCGCACCGAGGCCTCCGTGAAGGCCATGGAGGCCGGCCTCCTCGCGGCCCGCGCCAACGTGGACGTGCTCCAGGCGCAGAAGCGCGAGGCGGAGAGCCTCGCGGCGGAGCTCCGCACCGCCGTCGACCGGGCCCGGCGCGACCTCGACTTCACGGCGATCCGCGCGCCCTTCGACGGGGTGGTCGGCAACAAGGCCGTCGAGGCCGGCGCCTATGTCGGGCCCGGCACGCGGATCGCCGCCCTGGTCCCGCTCCAGAGCGTCCGGATCGACGCGA
This sequence comes from Methylobacterium sp. 190mf, assembly GCF_900107945.1. Lineage (NCBI taxonomy): Bacteria > Pseudomonadati > Pseudomonadota > Alphaproteobacteria > Hyphomicrobiales > Methylobacteriaceae > Methylobacterium > Methylobacterium sp. 190mf. The sequence goes on from NZ_FNVI01000010.1 coordinate 14,447, forward strand.
ACTTCAAGGAGACCCAGGTCGAGCGCATGCGTCCCGGCCAGCCGGTGACCGTGACGGTCGACGCCTATCCGGACCGCGAGATCCACGCCGTGGTGGAATCGTTCTCGCCGGCCTCCGGCTCGGTGTTCAGCCTGCTGCCGCCCGACAACGCCACCGGCAACTTCACCAAGATCGTCCAGCGCCTGCCCGTGCGGGTGCGCGTGCCCGAGGAGGTCGCCCGCGAGGGCCTGCTGCGGCCGGGCCTGTCGGCGGTGGTCCGGGTCGATACCCGCACCGGCGCGGACCGCTCCGTCCTCGACCGCGCCTCCGCGCCGCGGCCGGTCAGCACCGCCAGCCGCTGAGACCGGCGATGGCCGCCAGTGCCGCCCTCGCGCCCGGCGCGCCGATCCGCGCCGCCGAGCCGCCCCTCGACCGCCGCCGCATGGTGGCGTTCGTCTGCATGGTCTTCGGCATGTTCATGGCGATCCTGGACATCCAGATCGTCTCGGCCTCCCTGAACGAGATCCAGGCCGGCCTCTCGGCCTCCGGCGACGAGATCCCCTGGGTCCAGACCAGCTACCTGATCGCCGAGGTCATCTCGATCCCGCTCTCCGGCACCCTGTCGCGGGTGCTCTCGACGCGCTGGATGTTCGCCATCTCGGCGGGCGGCTTCACCCTGATGAGCCTGATGTGCGCCACCTCCTCGTCGATCGGCGAGATGATCGTCTGGCGGGCGCTCCAGGGCTTCATCGGCGGCGGCATGATCCCGACCGTCTTCGCCGCGGCCTTCACGATCTTCCCGCCCTCGAAGCGGACCATCGTCTCGCCGATGATCGGCCTCGTGGCGACGCTGGCGCCGACGATCGGGCCGACGGTGGGCGGCTACCTGACCGACCTGATGTCCTGGCACTGGCTGTTCCTGATCAACGTCGTGCCGGGCATCTTCGTGACGGTCTCGACCTGGATCCTGGTCGATTTCGACGAGCCCAATTACGGCCTGATCCGGTCGTTCGACTGGGCCGGACTCGCCTTCATGGCCGGCTTCCTCGGCTGCCTCGAATACGTGCTGGAGGAGGGGCCCAACCACGACTGGCTGCAGGACGAGGCGGTCTTCGCCTGCGCGGTCGTCTGCGGGACGTCGGCGCTGCTGTTCTTCTGGCGGGTGTTCACGGCGAAGCAGCCGATCGTCGATCTCAGGGCCTTCTCGGACCGGAACTTCGCCAGCGGCTGCGTGGCGAGCTTCGTGCTGGGCATCGGCCTCTACGGGCTGACCTACATCTACCCGGTCTACCTCGCCCGGGTGCGCGGCTACTCGGCGCTGATGATCGGCGAGACGATGTTCGTCTCCGGCCTGTGCATGTTCGCCACCGCGCCGATCGCCGGCCGGCTCTCGGGCAAGGTCGATCCCCGGATCATGATGGGGATCGGCTTCGTCGGCTTCGCCTGCGGCACGTGGATCGTCACCGGGCTCACCAAGGACTGGGACTTCTACGAGCTGCTCGTGCCGCAGATCCTGCGCGGCTGCTCGCTGATGCTGTGCATGATCCCGATCAACAACATCGCGCTGGGCACGCTGCCGCCGGCGCGGATGAAGAACGCGTCGGGGCTGTTCAACCTGACCCGCAACCTCGGCGGCGCGGTCGGGCTCGCGCTGATCAACACGATCCTCAACGACCGCTGGGACCTGCACCTCGCCCGGCTGCACGAGCGCTTCACCTGGGCGAACACGGCCGCGCTGGAGCGGCTCGACGCGATGCAGCGCGGCTTCGACGCCTACGGCAGCGCCGCCTCCGACATGGCGCTGAAGGCGATGACCAACACGGTGCGGATCCAGGGGCTCGTCATGGCCTTCGAGGACGTGTTCCTGTCCCTCACCGTCCTGTTCCTCGCGATGGCCTGCGCGGTCCCCATGATCCGGCGGCCGAATGCCGGCGCGGGCGGGGGCGGCGGCCACTGACGGGCGGTCCCCGACGGGCGGGACCGACCCCGCGCGATCGGCCGGTGCGGAACCGGACGGCGCGTGCGACCTTCCGCGGCCGGGCCGCAGGATTGCGTTGGCGGTCGGCACCGCCGATCTGCTAGACAGGGCGGATGGCCGGCCCGAGAAGCCGGCGCCGAGACGGCCAGGATACGGCTTATGGACTTCCTCAACGCGATGGGCGGAACCGCCGGCGGTTTCTTCGGCGCCGTGATCCCGTTCCTGTTCGTGCTCACCGTCGTGGTGTTCGTACACGAGATGGGCCACTTCCTGGTCGGGCGCTGGTGCGGGGTCGGCGTGCACGCCTTCTCGCTCGGCTTCGGTCCCGAGCTGTTCGGGTTCAACGACCGGCGCGGCACCCGCTGGAAGGTCTGCGCGATCCCGCTCGGCGGCTACGTGAAGTTCCACGGCGACGTGAACGGCGCCAGCATGCCCGATCCCGAAGCGGTCGCCCGGATGAGCCCGCACGAGCGGGCGATCAGCTTCCCGACCCAGCCCGTGTCCAAGCGCGCCGCGATCGTCGCCGCGGGCCCGGTGGCCAACTTCATCCTGGCGATCCTGCTCTTCGCGGGCGCCATCTGGCTCGGCGGCCGCTACGAGCTGCCCGCCCGGGTCTCGTCGGTGGAGCCGAACAGCGTCGCCGCCCAGGCCGGCTTCCAGCCCGGCGACGTGATCACCGCGATCGACGGCGAGAAGATCGGCGACTTCAACGCCATGTACCGCACGGTGACCGGCAGCGCCGGGACGCCGCTGACCTTCACGGTGGAGCGCAACGACCAGCCCATCACCATCCAGGCGACGCCGGCCACCTTCGAGGAGAAGACGCCGTTCGGCCGCCACCGGATCGGCCGGCTCGGCATCCGCTCGCCCGCGGGCTCCGAGGCGCGACTGGTGCAGTACGGGGCGCTCGACTCGCTCAATCTCGGCGTGAAGGAGACCTACTTCGTCGTCGAGCGCACCTTCTCGTATCTCGGCAAGCTCGTGACCGGGCGGGAATCCGCCGACCAGCTCTCGGGTCCGATCGGCATCGCCCGCGTCTCCGGCGAGGTCGCCAAGACCGGCGGCGTCGGCGGCCTGGTCGGGCTGATCGCCCTGCTCTCCGTCTCGATCGGCTTGCTCAACCTGTTCCCGGTGCCACTGCTCGATGGCGGCCACCTGCTGTTCTACGCCTTCGAGGTGGTGCGCGGCCGCCCGCTGAGCGAGCGGGCCCAGGAGATCGGCTTCCGCATCGGCCTCGCCCTCGTGCTGATGCTGATGCTGTTCGCCGCCTGGAACGACATCCTCAACCTCGGCGCCTCCTGGCGGAACACCTGATCCGGGGCCGGCGGGGATCCGAGGATCGCCGCCGGATCTCCACCGGAAACACTGCCCCAATCCCGCCGCGATCTCGCCCGGACACCGCCCGGATGACGCCCCGCCGAAGCGTCGAAACGGGGTTAACGGGACGTTCACGCGACCGTGAGCGGCGCGAAAAAGGGCCGGTCGCTCAGGCGTTTACGGCGCGTTCACCATGATCCGCGGTTTGCCCGTAAGCTGACCGCACCGTTAAGTGGCGCGAAGGCCACGACCCCCCAAAATCCCCTGACGATGGCCTCCCGCGCGTTTGCTTGGCAGGGGAATCCCGCTAAGAGCTACGCTTGGACCGAAGCCACGCTTGGACCAGGTGACGGGACGGCCGATCAACGGTCGCCCGTGACGGGCTAACCCCCGCGACCAGAACAGAAACGGGCGATTGCATGATGTCGTTGACGGGGAAGCCCCGACGTAAGTCGGTGCGGAAAACCATCGTCCTAGTCACTGCCGGTCTGGGTGTCGTCCTGAGCGGGGCTGCCCAGGCGCAGCAGATCGTCGTCCAGGGCAACCAGCGCGTCGATGCCGACACGATCCGGTCCTACGTGACCGGGACGGCGTCCGGCTCCGCCGAGGAGGCCCGCCGCAACCTGCTCGCGAGCGGGATGTTCTCCGACGTGAAGGTCGCCCAGTCGGGTGGCCGCACGGTGGTGACCGTCCGCGAGAACAACCTGATCAACCGCGTGGTCTTCGAGGGCAACAAGAAGATCGAGAAGGCCACCCTGGAAGGGGTGGTCGAGGCCAAGTCGCGCGGGCCCTACAGCGAGGCGATCATCAACGCCGACCTCGCGCGCATCCGCGACGTCTACAAGCGCTTCGGCCGCGGCACCGCCAAGGTGACCTACCGGACCGTCGACCTGCCCAACGGCCGCGTCGACGTGATCTACCAGATCGACGAGGGCGACAAGACCGGTATCCTCTCGATCAACTTCGTCGGCAACAACGCCTACTCGGAGCGGACGCTGAAGGGGCTGATGAGCTCCTCGGAGATGAACTTCCTGTCGTTCATCAAGACCTCCGACGTCTACGATCCCGACCGCATCACCAACGACCTCGACCAGGTCCGCCGCTACTACCTGAAGAACGGCTACGCCGACTTCCAGGTGGTCAGCGCCGACGCGCGCTACGTCGAGGGCGACAAGTCCGGCTACGTCATCACCATCACGGTGAGCGAGGGCGAGCAGTATCGGGTCGGCGCCGTCCAGGTGGATTCCCGCCTGCCGGGCCTCGACACCGCGAAGCTCGACAGCGACATCGCCACCTCCGTGGGCGACGTCTACAACGCCGACGACGTCGAGAAGACGCTCAACAACGTCACCCGCCAGGTCAACCGCGCCGGCTACCCGTTCGCGCAGGTCCGCCCGACCGGCCAGCGCGACCCGGCGAGCCACCAAGTCTCCCTGGGCTTCGTGGTCGAGGACGGCCCGCACGTCTACGTCGAGCGCATCAACATCCGCGGCAACACCCGCACCCGCGACTACGTCATCCGCCGCGAGCTCGATATCGCGGAGGGCGATGCCTACAACCGCGTGCTGACCGACCGCGCCGAGCGGCGCCTGAACGGCCTAGGCTTCTTCAAGAAGGTCCGCTTCTCGAACGAGCCGGGCTCGGCCCCGGACCGGGTGGTCATCAACATCGATGTCGAGGATCAGCCCACGGGCTCGTTCTCGGTGGCGGGCGGCTACTCCACCCAGGACGGCATCATCGGCGAGGTCTCGGTCTCCGAGTCGAACTTCCTCGGTCGTGGCCAGTACGTCCGGCTCGCCGGTACGGGCGGCCAGTATTCGCGCGGCGTCGACTTCTCGTTCACCGAGCCGTACTTCCTCGGCTACCGCCTCGCGGCGGGCTTCGATGCCTTCTACAAGTACTCCGACCTGACCCGGTACTCGCGCTACGAGACCACGGTGTACGGCGGTCAGCTGCGCCTCGGCCTGCCGATCACCGAGGAGTTCGGCATCACGCTGCGCTACTCGCTGTACAACACCGAGCTGAAGGTGCCGAACACCCTCAAGCGGCCGTACAACGACTGCTCGATCCCGATCCCCGGCTACACCGCCACCTACGCGGCGGGCACGATCGACCCGAACACCGGCCGCAACATCGGCGGCCAGTCGATCTACCCGAACTGCGCGTATGACGGCGAGGCCTCGATCGCCATCAAGGGCTCGCAGGGCAACACGCTGACCTCGCTGGCCGGCCTGACGCTCGCCTACTCGACCCTCGACGTGATCGGCGCGCCCCGCAACGGTCTCTACGCCGAGCTGAAGCCCGACGTCGCGGGCCTGGGCGGCGACTCCAAGTTCTTCCGCGTGACCGCCGACGCGCGGTACTACAAGGAGATCTTCGAGGACGTGGTCGGCTTCATCCGCTTCCAGGGCGGCCACATCTCGTCGCTCAACAACGACCCGCTGCGGGTGACCGACCAGTTCTTCCTCGGCCCGTCGCTGGTCCGCGGCTTCGCGCCGAACGGCATCGGTCCGCGCGACGTCGGCATCGCCGACGCCCGCTCGAACGCCATCGGCGGCTCGACCTACGTCGGCGGCACCCTCGAAGTGCAGTTCCCGCTGCCCCTCGTTCCGCGGGATCTGGGCCTGAAAGGCGCGCTCTTCGCCGATGCCGGCACGCTGTTCGGCTATCACGGCCAGCGGAACTTCAACGTGAACGGCGACGCCTTCATCAACGGCATTTCGCCGACGACCGGGAAGTGCAACTTCAACGCCTTCACGATCGGCGTGGAGCCGGAATGCGTGAACGTCCGCGACACGGCGGCGATCCGCTCCTCGATCGGCGCGTCCATCCTGTGGAACTCGCCGCTCGGCCCGATCCGGTTCGACTACGCCTACGCTCTGTCCAAGGACGAGGGTCAGAAGGTGTTCGTCCCGATCCTCGGCAAGTTCGGCCATATCGGCGCGGATCAGGTCCAGGCCTTCCGCTTCTCCGGCGGCTCGCGCTTCTGATAAAAAACACGCGCGCCGGCCGGATTCTCCCGGCCGGCGCGTTGTCGGACATGACAGATCCCGTCTTCTTCACCGCCGCCACCGGCCTCACCCTGGCCGAGATCGCGGCCGCCGCCGGCCTCGGCCTCCCCGAGGGAGCGGATCCGGATCGCCGGTTCAGCGGCGCGGCCTCCCTGGAGAGTGCCGGTCCAGACCACCTCGCCTACATGGACAATGCCCGCTACGGCGACGCCCTCGCGGCGACGCGTGCGGGCGTGTGCCTCATCTCGCCCCGCTTCGCGGCGCGCTGCCCCGCCGGAACCGTCGCCCTCGTCAGCCGCGATCCCTACCGCGCCTACGCGGCCCTGCTCGGCCGCCTGCACCCGGACGCGTTGCGTCCCGGTTCCCAGTTCGCGGTCCGCGGCGTCGCCTCCGGCGCCCACGTCCATCCCGAGGCCCGGCTCGAGGACGGGGTCACGGTCGATCCCGGCGCGGTGATCGGGCCGGGAGCCGAGATCGGCGCCGGCACGGTGATCGGGCCGAACGCCGTCATCGGGCCGGGGGTCCGGATCGGGCGCGACTGCGCGATCGGCGCGGGCACGACCCTCAGCCACGCCCTCCTCGGCAACCGGGTGATCCTGCATCCGGGGGCCCGGCTCGGACAGGACGGGTTCGGCTTCGCCATGGGCGCCACCCACCTCAAGGTGCCGCAAGTCGGGCGGGTCATCGTGCAGGACGACGTCGAGATCGGTGCCAACACCACGGTCGACCGGGGCGCCTCGCGCGACACGGTGATCGGGGAGGGCACCAAGATCGACAACCTCGTGCAGATCGCCCACAACGTCGTGATCGGGCGCCACTGCGTCATCGTGTCGGGGGTCGGCATCTCGGGCTCGACCACGCTGGAGGATTACGTCGTCCTCGGCGGGCAGGTCGGCGTCGTCGGCCACCTGCGCATCGGTCGCGGCGCGCAGATCGCCGGCTCGTCCAACGTCAACCGCGACGTGCCGCCGGGCAGCCGCTGGGGCGGGACGCCCGCCAAGCCGGTGCGGGCTTGGTTCCGCGAGCTGACGACGCTCGCGCGGCTCGCGGAACGTTCGGGCAAGGAGCCCGCCGGAGACGACGCCTGACCGGGAAGGCCTTGCGCTTCCGGCGATTTCTTCCGAATAGGGCGGTCGGCGCCCCGGTGGCGGCCGGATTGCGGGCCGCCGATGGCGGCAAGTCGAGGTGCGGATTTCGATGAGTGAGGCGGCGCGCGAGACCGGCAGCGAGCTGGGCATAGCCGATATCCAGACGCTGCTGGAGCTGCTGCCGCACCGCTACCCGTTCCTGATGGTCGACCGCATCGTCGAGATCGACCGGGACGAATCCTGCGTCGGCATCAAGAACGTCACGGCCAACGAGCCGCAGTTCATGGGCCACTTCCCCGACATGCCGGTCTTCCCGGGCGTGCTCCTGATCGAGGGTATGGCGCAGACGGCGGGGGCGATCTGCTGCCGCCACATCCGGGCGGACGGGCGGAACACCAAGCAGGTGTTCTTCATGACCATCGACAAGTGCAAGTTCCGCAAGCCCGTCACCCCCGGCGACCAAGTGCGCTTCCATATGACGAAGCTGAACCAGCGCCGGACCATGTGGTGGTTCCGCGGCGAGGCCCGGGTCGACGGCACGCTGGTCGCGGAGGCCGAGATCAGTGCCATGCTGGTGACGGAGTGACCGCCCCCGTCATCCACCCGAGCGCGGTGATCGAGACCGGCGCCCGCATCAGCGACGGGGCGCGGATCGGCCCCTTCTGCCATGTCGGGCCCGAGGTCGTGCTCGGCGCGGACTGCGAACTCATCAGCCACGTGGTCCTGGCGGGCCGCACCGCGATCGGCCCCCGCACCCGGATCTTCCCCTTCGCGTCCATCGGCCACCAGCCGCAGGACCTGAAATACCGGGGCGAGGCCTCGACCCTGACGATCGGCGCCGACTGCCTGATCCGCGAGGGCGTCACCATGAACCCGGGCACCAGCGGCGGCGGCCTGGAGACCGTGGTCGGCGACCACTGCACCTTCCTGGCCAACTCGCATGTCGGCCACGATTGCCGGGTCGGCGCCCACGTGATCTTCTCCAACAACGTCATGCTGGCGGGCCATTGCAGCGTCGGCGACTACGCGATCCTGGGCGGCGGCGCCGCCGTGATCCAGTTCGCGCGGGTCGGCGCGCACGCCTTCGTGGGCGGCCTGTCGGGCCTGGAGAACGACTGCATCCCCTACGGCATGGTGCTCGGCAACCGGGCCTACCTGTCGGGGCTCAACATCATCGGGCTGCAGCGCCGCGGCTTCGCCCGCGAGGACATCCACGCGCTGCGGCGCGCCTACCGCCTGCTCTTCGCCCCCGAGGGCACGCTGATGGAGCGGGTGGAGGACGTGGCCGCGACCTTCGAGTCCCACGCGGCGGTCGCCGAGATCCTCGACTTCATCCGCCTCGGCGGCAAGCGCTCGATCTGCACGCCGCGCGAGGTCCCGACCCCGATCAGCGCCGCCTGAGCGGCCGGGCCGTGACCGAGGCCGATCCCGCCCCCGAGGGGGCCCTGGTCCTGATCGCGGGGGCGGGGCGCCTGCCGGAGCTCGTCGCCGAGTCGCTCCGCCGGGCGCGCCGGCCCTTCCGGGTGATCGCGCTGCGCGGCTTCACCGGCCCGGCCCTGCGCGCCGGCGCCGACGCCACGGTCGACCTCCTCGATCTCGCGGCCACCCTGAAGCTGCTGCGGCTCTGGGGGCCGGCGACCGTGGTGCCGGCGGGCGGCGTCTCCCGCCCGAGCCCGGCCGCGATCCTCAACGCGGGCGCCGCCCTGCGCAACCGCGAGGCCCTGCTGGCGATCGCCGGCGGCGGGGACGACCGCCTGCTGCGGGCGGCGGTCACGCTGGTCGAGGAGGCGGGCCACCGGGTCGTCGGCGTCCACGAGGCCGCGCCGGACCTGCTCTGCCCGGACGGCCCGCTCGGGCGCCGGGCCCCGGACGCGGAGGCGGCCGCCTCGATCCGCACCGGGCGCGGCGTCCTCGACGCCCTCTCGCCCTACGATCTGGGGCAGGCGGTCGTCCTGGCCGGCGACCGGATCCTCGCCGTGGAGGGGCCGGAGGGCACGGACCGCATGCTGGCCCGGGCCCGGGCCCTGGGGCGGCGCCCCTTCGGGTTCGGCCGGGCGATGCCCGCGACCGTGCTGGTGAAGGCCCCGAAGGTCGGCCAGGACCGCCGCATCGATCTCCCGGCCGTCGGCGCCCGCACCGTGCGCAACGCGGCCCGGGCGGGCTGCGCCGGGCTCGCCCTGGAGGCCGGCGGGACCCTGGTCATCGACCGGGCGGCGACGGCCGCGGAGGCCGACCGCCTCGGCCTGTTCGTGGTCGGGTACGGGGGCGCGCCGTGACCGGCCGGCCCCGCACGATCTGGCTCGTGGCCGGCGAGGATTCCGGCGACCAGCTCGGCGCCAAGCTGATGCGCGCCCTGCGCGAGGCCGCGCCCGACACCGTCTTCGGCGGCGTCGGCGGCGAGGCCATGGCGGAGGCGGGGTTCGCGTCCCTGTTCCCCCTCGATGACGTGGCGGTGATGGGCTACCTGCCGGTCCTCGCCCGCGCGCGGACCCTGCTCCGCCGCATCCGCGAGACCGTCGAGGCGACGATCCGCGCGCGGCCCGACGTGCTGGTGATCATCGACAGCCCGGGCTTCACCCACGCGGTGGCGCGGCGCGTGCGCAGGGCGGCCCCCGGCATCCCGATCATCGACTACGTGTCCCCGAGCGTGTGGGCGTGGCGGCCGTGGCGGGCGAAGGGCATGCGGCCGTTCATCGACCACGTGCTGGCCCTGCTCCCCTTCGAGCCCGACGCGCATCTGCGGCTCGGCGGTCCCCCCTGCACCTATGTCGGGCATCCGCTGATCGAGCGCCTCCCGGAACTGCGGCCCGGCGCGGCCGAGCGGGGGCGGCGCGAGGCCGTTCCCTACAGCCTCGTGGTCCTGCCGGGCTCCCGCCGGTCCGAGATCGAGCGGCTGATGCCGGTCTTCGGTGCGGCGCTGGCCCGCGTCGCCGAGGGCCTGGCGGTCGAGGCGGTGCTGCCCGCCGTGACCCGGCACAGGGCCCTGATCGAGCGGCTGTCGGCCGGGTGGCCGGTGCCGGTCCGCATCGTCACCGGCGAGGCGCCGAAATACGCGGCCTTCCGGGAGGCCCGGGCGGCGCTCGCCGCCTCCGGCACGGTCACGCTGGAGCTGGCGCTCGCGGGCGTCCCGATGGTCGTCGCCTACAAGGTCTCGCGGGCGGAGGAGTTCATCGCCCGCCGGCTGATCCAGGTCCCGAGCATCGTGCTGCCGAACCTGATCCTCGCCGAGAACGCGATGCCGGAATTCGTCCAGGCCGACTGCACCCCGGAGCGCCTCGCCGGCGCCCTGCGGCCGCTCCTGGCCGGCGGTGCCGAGCGCGACGTCCAGCTCGCCGCCCTCGGCCGCATCGACGGGCGGATGCGGCTCGCCGCGGCGGACACGCCGAGCCGGGCCGCGGCGCGGATCGTCCTGCGCGCGGCCGAGGGGCAGGGAGCGGATCCGGCGGCGTGACGGCGCCGCTCAGCCGGCGCGGCGGCCGCAGCGGATATAGGTCGAGGTCCCGCGGCTGCTCGACCAGGTCAGGTGCTCGCCATCCACCTGCAGGCGGACCTGCGACGACCAGTGGCGGCCGCGATCGCTGCACTCGGCGGCCGTGACCCAGGCGCCGCCGCTTCGCCGCACGTCGTGGAACAGGCACAGCGTGCGGCCCGCGCGGGCGCGGTCCTGCGTGATCGTGGCCGGGATGTAGCCGCGGCGGCGCGAGCGCGCTCCGCAGGCCTCGGGCGTCGGGCCCCAGACACCGACATACTCGGCGGCGGGCACGGCGGCGGCCGGAGCGGCGCCCGGGGCGGGGCGGGCATTCGCCGTGGTCGCGGGCGGCGCCGCGGCACTCTGCGGGGCCGCCGGCGCCGGCGAGGCCGCCATGGCGGTCTGGCCGGGCGGCTCGGCCGGGGCGGTGAGCGGGTCGGGCTCGTCGAGCATCACGACGCGGCGCGCGGGGCGCGGCGCGGCGGACCTCGCCGCGGACGGGCTCGCTTCCGGCGGGGACGGGCGGAACGGCAGGTCCTCGGTGAGGTAGGCGGCGCTGTAGGCGAAGAGGCCCACCCAGCCGAGGACGAGGAGGGTCGGCAAGGCGAAGCGACGCCAGGAGCCGGAACGCGCCCCGTCGCCCGGATCCGCCAGAACGACCGCCCCCATGGTCTGCCCCCCTCTCGTCCGCTCAGCGGCCGAAGATGCCCTTCAGGAACTGCGCCGTGCGGTTGCGCTTGCGCTTGCGCTCCAGCTCCGACGCGTCCCTGAGCCACGCCACCTGGACCACGCGCCGCTCGCCCTCGAAGGGCTCGTGGCCGTGCCAGGAATTGTCCGCCCGCAGGAACGCGAACATCGTGCCCATGGTCGGCGGGACCTCCACCGCGAAGGGCTCGTAGTTGCGGCCGTCGTAGAGCACCCGCAGGCGGCCGGCCGCCGGGGCGTCCCAGGCGTCGTTCATGTAGACGAGCAGGGTGAGCACCTTCGACGGGCCGTCGGTGTGGATCGAGCCGTATTTCAGGTGGCTGCGGCGCATGATGGTCGTCAGGCGCGGGCAGGAGACGAGGTCGATGCCGAACTTCTCGCCGAGGATCTTCGAGAAGGCGTCGCTCTCCAGCTCGTCGATCAGCGCCTTGAACCGGCCCTTCAGGGTGATCTCGTCGACCGTGAGGTAGCCGGGCTTGGCGATGTCCGGGAAGTCGCGCCGGATGTCGTCGATCGCGTCGGGATTCAGGACGTTGCTGCCGAGCGTGTAGGCGTAGGGCTCGCGGGAGACGGGCGCGGCGCGCACGGCGGAGATGTCGAGGATCGAGAGAGCGGACATCGCTGGGTCCCTTGGCTCCGGCGCCGGTCGGCCGGCACGCGGGGCGCCGGAGACGCGTGCCGGGGGGCCGGTCCAGCCGTCGTGCCGGGGCCGCCCGCGCAGGCGTCCACGACCACAAATCTACTGCTGCTTCCGGCGATCCCGGAATCTCCTAATCCGCCGATTGCGGCGGTCCGACGGCGAAAGCGGCCCGGTGGCGCATTCCGGTGACAGTCTCGGGCGGCCCGCTTGTGCAGGATGGCGCCAGACCCGCGGGCTTTCTTCCCGGGTGTGTACCGGAACCCGTAACCGATGAGGCCGTTGGCCCTCGCTCTGCTGTTCGCCCACCTCGCCGCCGTCGCGGCCGGGGTCGAGGCCCGTGCGCAGTCGCGGCCGCCGCGCGGCTCGATGACGGCCCGCATGACCTGCTCCGAGGCGATGGCCCTGGTGAAGAACGAGGGCGACGTGATCATCGCCGCCGGGGCGGCGCCGGAGCGGTTCGTCAGCAATCCCGGTCAGTGCAGCGGCGCGGAGATCGCCGAGCTGCGCTTCGCCCCGACGCGCGACAACCCGCAATGCCCGATCGGCTACCATTGCCGCGAGCCCGGCTTCGAGGAGTGGAACTGGTAGCCGCGGCGCCCGCGAAAATCGCCGCACCGCCGGAACGTGACCAAAGTTTCACGCGACAGCGCGGGCCGAGTGCCACTATCTGGCCATCTGCCGGGGCCAAGGCCGCCGGCGGCGCCCCGGGCGGGCGCGCACGGATGGGGGATCGACGGTGGCAGCACTCAGGACCGGACTGGGCATCCAGGCCGTGCTCACGGCCCTGGCCGCGCTGATCCTGCTGGCGTTTCCCGGAATCCCGAGCCCGCCGCTATACGTCTCCCTCGCCGGCTTCGCCATGGCGGGCATCCTGATCGCCGCGAACGGCATCTCGGCCTACCTGAAGGTCTTCGTCTCGGTCTACGGCGTCGGCTACCTGCTGCTCGCCGGATCGAAGACGATCGCCGCCATGGGGCTGCTGCCGCCGGTGATCGCCGCGCTGCTCCCGCCGGCCTTCGCCGCCACCGGCGCGGTGGTCTTCGCCGCCATCGTGCTCGGCATCTCGCATCTCGAGCCGATCCGCGCGATCACCAACATCGCCGACCCGTACTTCGCCAATCGCGACAAGCCGACCAAGGAGATCGGCCTGTTCCGCTGGTTCGGCACCACCGAGGGCCGGATCGGCCGCAACCTCGTGGCGCTGTCGATCTTCGTGAACTTCGCCGACGTGGCGCTGACGCTGCGGTTCAATTTCTTCTACCGCGACATCTACAACTCGCTCCAGGAATACGACGCGAACGCGTTCTGGTACCAGCTGCTCTGGGTGTTCGTGCCGCTGGCCACGCTGAACATCGCCATCGGCATGTTCGACCTGTTCGTCGATTCCTCGCTGCTCATCCGCTGGCGCACGTGGCTGACCCACAGCCTGTACGAGCGCTGGCTCGGCAACGGCACGCATTACCGGATCCCGTTCACCGACGAGGAGGCGGACAACCCGGACCAGCGCATCCAGGCCGACGTCAACAGCTTCATCGTGCAGACCACGACGCTGTCGATCCGGCTCCTCAGCCAGGCCGCGCAGCTCGTCTCGTTCATCGTGATCCTCTGGACCCTGTCGCGCGACTTCGTCGTGCCGTTCACCGACACGGTGATCCCGGGCTTCCTGGTCTGGCTGGTGATCGCCTACGCGGTGGTCGGCACGTGGCTCACCCACCTGATCGGCCGGCCGCTCATCGGCCTGGACTTCCGGCAGGAGCAGGTCGAGGCGAATTTCCGCTTCGCGCTGGCCCGGAACCGCATCTACTCCGAGCAGATCGCCCTGCTGCGCGGCGAGCGGGCGGAGGCCTCGCGGCTCTCGAGCCTGTTCCACAGCGTGATCGACAACTACGTCGGGATCATCTTCCGCCGCATCAAGCTGATCGCCTTCACGTTCAGCTACCGGCAGGCGAGCGTCATCTTCCCGATGGTGCTGGCGGCCCCGTCCTTCTTCGCCAAGAAGATCACGCTGGGCGCGCTCCAGCAGACGTCCCAGGCCTTCAGCCAGGTGCAGAGCTCGCTGTCGTTCTTCGTGGATTCGTACACGACGCTCGCGGCCTACAAGGCCAACACCATCCGTCTCGGCTCCTTCCGCCGGGCGATGACCAAGGCCGAGGCGCTGGAATCGGCGGGCTACGGTCTCGTCCAGGGCAACGAGACCACCGGCGACGTCACCGCGCGCGGCCTCGTCCTCGCCCTGCCGAACGGGAAGCCGATCGTCACCGCCGACGCGCTGACCCTGTCGCGCGGCGGCGCGACCCTGGTCACGGGCCCCTCCGGCTCCGGCAAGTCGACCCTGTTCCGGGCGATCGCGGGGATCTGGCCGTTCGGCAAGGGCCGGGTCGACGTGCCCGCCGGGCAGTCGGCCCTGCTGCTGCCGCAGCGGCCCTACATTCCGCAGGGGACCCTGCGCGGCGCCGTTGTCTACCCGAACACCACCGACCAGTTCTCGGACGCGGCGATCCGGGACGCTCTGACGGCCGCCCAGCTCCCCCACCTCGTCGACCATCTCGACGAGAGCGACACCTGGGAGCGGCGCCTGTCGGGCGGCGAGCAGCAGCGGCTGGCCATCGCCCGCGCGCTGCTGGCCAAGCCCGAATGGCTGTTCCTCGACGAGGCGACGGCCTCCCTCGACGAGCCCTCCGAGGCCGCCCTCTACCGGATGCTGCGCGAGCAGCTCCCCGGCACGACGATCGTGTCGATCGGTCACCGCTCGACGCTGGACGCCTTCCACGACCGGCGCATCGCGCTCGAGCCGGAGAGCGGTGTCTTCGTCCCGCGGGTGCAGAGGCAGCCGCTGCCGGCGGAGTGAGGGGCTGCAACAGCTCCCACCGCTCTGCGGGGCGGGGCCGCGCCCTCTCCGTCATCACGAGCGCAGCGAAGTGACCCAGGGCAGCGCGACATCCTGGAGATGTGGCGCGACCCTGGATTGCTTCGCTCCGCTCGCAAGGACGTCGGTCGTGAGGCTTACGCCTTGCGCAACCCCGCGGCGGCCCGGGCCGCCCGCTCGATCGCCGCCGGATCCGGCGTGCCGGGCTTCACCACCCAGCTGCCGCCGACGCAGAGCACGGACGGGATCGACAGCCAGTCCGGGGCGCTCAGCTCGGTGATCCCGCCCGTCGGGCAGAACCGCACCGCGCCGAACACCGCCGCGTGCGCCTTCAGCGCCTTGATCCCGCCCGCGGCCTCCGCCGGGAAGAACTTGAACCGGTCGAGCCCGTGGTCGAGGCCGCGCATGATGTCGGCCGCCGTCGCGACGCCGGGCAGGTAGGGCACGCCGTTGGCCTTGGCGGCGTCGGTCAGCGGCTCGGTGAGGCCCGGCGAGACGATGAACTCGGCCCCCGCCGCCAGGGCCTTCTCGAGATCGCGCGGGTTGAGCACCGTCCCGGCGCCCACCACCGCGCCCTCGACCGGGGTCATCTCCCGGATGACGTCGAGGGCGGCCGGGGTCCGCAGGGTGACCTCCAGGGCGGTCAGGCCGCCCTTCACCAGGGCCTCGGCGATGGGCCGCGCCTGCGCCGCGTCGTCGATCACCAGGACCGGAATGACGGGCACGGAGCGCATCAGCGCGTCGATGCTGGTCAGATCGTTCATGGTCGGCAACTCCCTCTCGGTTTCAGAGGCCGGCGGCGGCGAGCATCGCGGAGGCGCCCCGCTCCGCCGTGTCGGCCCCGTGACGCATGAACGCGAACAGCTCCCGCCCGGTGCCCTGCGCGGGCTCCGGCGCCTCGGCCTCGGGGCGGGTGGCGAATTCCGCCTCGTCGACCAGCACCTCCAGCAGGCCGTCGGCCGCGCTGAGGCGGACGACGTCGCCGTCGCGGATCCGCCCGATCGGGCCGCCGCCGAGCGCCTCGGGGCTCAGGTGGATGGCGGCCGGCACCTTGCCGGACGCGCCCGACATCCGGCCGTCCGTCACCAGGGCGACCTTGTGGCCGCGGTCCTGCAGCACGCCGAGCGGCGGCGTGAGCTTGTGGAGCTCCGGCATGCCGTTGGCCCTCGGGCCCTGGAACCGGACCACGACCACGACGTCGCGCTCCAGCTCACCGGCCTTGAACGCCTTCAGCACCTCGTCCTGATCGGAGAAGACCCGGGCCGGGGCCTCGATGGTGCGGCGGTGCTCCTCCACCGCGCTGGTCTTGAACGTCGCCCGGCCGAGATTGCCCTTCACGAGCCGCATGCCGCCGTCGGGCTGGAACGGGTTGCCGGGCCGGCGCAGCATCGTGTCGTCCAGGCTCTCCGGCACGGCGTCCTCGAAGACCAGCTCCTCGCCGTCGAGCTTCGGGTCGCGGGCGTGGTCGCGCAGCGTCTGGCCCGACACGGTCAGGATGTCGTCGTGCAGGAGGCCCGCGTCGAGCAGGGCCGCCATCACGAAGCTCATGCCGCCCGCGGCGTGGAAGTGGTTCACGTCGCCGGCGCCGTTCGGGTAGACCCGGGCGATCAGCGGCACGGCGCTGGACAGGCGGTCGATATCCTCCCAGTCGATGACGATGCCGGCCGCGCGCGCGATGGCCGGCAGGTGGATCGCGTGGTTGGTGGATCCGCCCGTTGCGAGCAGGCCGACCGCGGCGTTGACGATCGCCTTCTCGTCGACGCAGAGGCCCAGCGGCCGGTAATCGTTGCCGGCGCCGCCGATCTCGGTGAGCCGGTGGATCGCCGCCCGGGTCACGGCCTGGCGCAGCTTGGTGCCGGGGTTGATGAAGGACGCGCCCGGCATGTGCAGGCCCATCATGTCCATCATCATCTGGTTGGAGTTGGCCGTGCCGTAGAACGTGCAGGTCCCGGCCGCGTGGTAGGAGGCGGACTCGGATTCGAGCAGCTCCGCCCGGCCGACCTTGCCCTCGGCGTAGAGCTGGCGGATCCGCTGCTTCTCCTTGTTGGCGAGACCCGACGGCATGGGCCCGGCCGGGATCAGGATCGTCGGCAGGTGGCCGAAGCGGAGCGCCCCGATCAGCAGGCCCGGCACGATCTTGTCGCAGATGCCGAGCAGCGCCGCGCCGTCGAACATGCCGTGGCTCAGCGCGACCGCGGTGGAGAGCGCGATCGTGTCCCGGGAGAACAGCGACAGCTCCATGCCGCTCTGCCCCTGCGTGACGCCGTCGCACATGGCCGGCGTGCCGCCCGCGACCTGCGCGGTGGCGCCGCGCTCCCGGGCGAACAGCTTGATCTGCTCCGGGTAGCGCCCGTACGGCTGATGGGCCGAGAGCATGTCGTTGTAGGCGGTGACGATGCCGATGTTCATCACCGTCCGCTCGTCGCGGATCGCCGCCTTGTCCTCGCCGGAGGCCGCGAAGCCGTGGGCGAGGTTGCCGCAGGCGAGCTTACCGCGCCGGACCCCCGCCTCGCGCTCGCGGGCGATCAGGTCGAGATAGGCGCGCCGGGTCTCGCGGGAGCGCGCCACGACGCGCTCGGTGACCGCCGCGACCTCGGGATGAAGCTCGGTCATGCTCGTTCCTCCAGGCTCGGTGCCGACGGGCGCGCGGCCGAGGCCGCGAGTCGGGATCGGCCGCGCGCCCGCGTCGGTGGCCGGTATCTAAGGGGTGCGCCGCGGGATGTAACCCGGGGCGGGCGCCGGCGCTGACATGAGGTCTGCCCGCCGGCTCAGGAAACCCCCAAGTCCGAGGCCGCGGTCGCTGTCGCGTTCGACCGATGCCGCCCGCATCGTCATCACGAGCGGAGCGAAGTGACACAGGGCAGCGCGACCCTGGAGTGCTTCGCCGCGCCCGCAAAGACGGTGACCGCCCGCCTTTGCCCGGACGCCCGACGTCGCCACGCCTCGAAGCGCTCGTTCGAGGCATGCTGCAGGACGGGGGCGAACCTCGGAGACCCGGCGCGCTCCCGGACTCAGTACTCCCAGAAGATGCGCTGCAGCTCCTTGGTGTCGCTGGTCTTGGTGAGCGCCACGGCGGCGAGGATCTTGGCCTTGGCGGGATTGAGGTCGTGGGCGACCACCCAGTCGTACTTGTCGTCGGGCTGCTCGGCGTTGCGCAGGACGAAGCCGTCCGGCACCCGCGACGAGCGGATCACGATGGCGCCCTTGGAGCGGATCTCCTTCAGCTTGTCGACGAGGTAGCCGGGGACCGAGCCGTTGCCGGTGCCGGCGTTGACGATCGCCTTGGCGCCGGCCTGGAGCTCGGCGTCGTAGACGCCCGGGATCATGTTGCCCGAGCCGTAGACGATGCCGACCAGCGGCAGGCTGTCGATCTGGTCGATGTCGAACTCGGAGCTCATGTTGTGCCGCTTCGTGAGCGAGCGGAAGAAGTAGGTCTTGCCCTCGACCACCATGCCGAGCGGTCCCCACTGGCTGTAGAAGGCGCTGGGCACGATGTTGGTCCGCTTGTTCACGTCGCGGCCGCACTGGATGTAGTCGTTCATCGTCACGGTGACGCCCTGGCCGATCGCCTCCTTGCTGGCGGCGACCGTGACGGCGTCGAGCAGGTTGAGGGCGCCGTCGGCCGAGATCGCCGTGCCCGGCCGCATCGAGCCGACCACCACGATCGGCTTGTCGCTTTTCACCACGAGGTCGAGGAAGAACGCGGTCTCCTCCAGCGTGTCGGTCCCGTGCGTGACGACGATCCCGTCGACGTCGTCCTGCTTCAGGAGCTGGGACACGCGCTTGCCGAGCTGGACCAGCTGGGCGTCGGTGAAGCTCTCGGAGGCGATCTGGAAGACCTGCTCGCCGCGGACGTTGGCGATGGTGTTCACCTGCGGCACGGCGGCGATCAGCTTGTCGACCGGCACCTTGGCGGCCGTGTAGGTGGCGCTGTTCGCGGCGTCGGCGCCGGCGCCCGCGATCGTCCCGCCGGTGGCGAGGATCACGACGTTCGGCTTCTTCGCCGCGGCGGCCGTGCCGGCCTCGGGCATCTCGCGGGCGACGAGGGGCGCCGCCCCGAATCCGCTGGCCAGGGCCAGGGCGAAGACCGCTCCGCGCAGGGGAAGAGCCGCGCCGCTTCGGCAGGAGAACATCGGAGATCCTCGATGGTTGACGGGAGAGCGAGTCGGACTCGACGCGGGGATGGTAGCCGCGCCCCGGCTCGAGGCAAGGATCATGCAGGGCGCCGACGCGCAGGGCGCGACGGATCGTTACGCAAGCTCGGGCGTTGATGGGGGTTGCTGTCCGCTCGGAGATAGATCCCATGCTGCATCTCGCCGGCCTGCTCGAGGAACTCGAGCGGAGCGAGCCCGCGCGGGCCGCGATGTCGATCCTCGAGACCTCTCTCGCGCGCCGCTCGACGGAAGAGCAGGGCGCGTTCTGGCGCGCCGTCGACATCTACTACGTCTCGCGGAAGGCCCCGCCGGAGGCGACCGTGCCGGGCCAACTCGGACCGGGCAAATCCGTGGCGAGCCAGGCCGCGCCGGAGCTGGCCGCCGCGTCCTGAGCCCGGCCTCCGGATCCGATCGCGGCGCTCAGGCGCTCGCCGGCACGGCCGGCGGCATGCCGGCGCCGCTCTCGGGCTCGCTGCCCGCGCGCACCGCGTCGCGGGTCTCGGGCATCAGCGCGAAGTAGAGGACGAAGCCGAGCGCCGCGATGGCCGCCAGCGCCAGGAAGGCGGTGGAGTAACCCGCCGACACGATGATCACGCCGGCCAGCGTCGCGCTCAGGGAGGCGCCGATGCCCTGGGCCGTCGCCACGGCGCCCTGGGCCGCGTTGAACCGGCCGCCGCCGCGGGTCAGGTCGGCGACGACGATCGGGAACAGCGCGCCGTAGACGCCGGCCCCGATGCCGTCGAGGAGCTGGACGCCCACCAGCCAGAACGGGTTGTCCGACAGCGTGTAGAGGACGCCGCGCAGCGCCAGGATGCCGAAAGCGGTGAGGAAGATCGGCTTGCGGCCGATCACGTCGGCCTTCGCGCCCACGAAGATCGCCACCGGCACCATCACGCACTGCGCCGCCACGATGCAGACCGCGATCAGCGAGGTCGCGTGGTCCTTGCCCGAGATGTGCGTCAGGAGCTGGCCCACCGAGGTCAGCATCGCCGCGTTGGCGAGGTGGAAGATCGCGCAGAGCACCGCGAAGATCAGCAGCGCCCGGTTCTGCAGCAGGGTGGCGAGGCCGGAGGGCTTCTCCTGCGCCTGCTCCTCCGCCTCGGTCATGCCGCGGGCGAGGTCGTTGTCGATGGCGTCGGCCGGCACCATCAGCATGGCGCCGATCGACAGCGCCGCCAGGATGCCCATCAGCCAGAACACGACCACCGGCCCGAAGAAGTAGGCGAGCCCGCCCGCCAGGGCGGCGGAGACCGCGTTGCCCGCGTGGTTGAAGCCCTCGTTCCGGCCGATCCGCTTGGCGAACATCTTCGGCCCGACGAGGCCGAGCGTGATCGCGGCCAGCGCCGGCGGGAAGATCGTCCCGGCGACGTGGGCGATCGATTGGGTGGCGGTGACGAGGTAGAAGTTCGTGATGAACGGCAGGACGAGGCAGCTGGCCGTCACCGCGATGGCGCCGCCGATCACCACCGCGCGCTTGTGGTTGGTGGCGTCGATCAGCGCGCCGGCGGGCGTCTGCGCCACGAGGCCGAGGATGCCCGCGATGGTCATCACGAGGCCGGTCGTAGCCTCGTTCCAGCCCTGGTCGGGGCCGCGCACGGCGATCAGGTAGATGGCGAGGTAGGGGCCGAGGCCGTCGCGCACGTCGGCGAGGAAGAAGTTGAGCGCGTCGAGGCCGCGCAGGGCCTTGGCCGAGGGTGCCCGGCCGCCGGCGCCGCGGGCGCCCGTCTCGATGCTGTTCATCCTGCCGCGATCCCCCGACCGACGGACGGCGCTGCCCCGATCCGGGCCGCGCCGTCGCACGCGGGGCTCGACGCCCGCGCGCGCCATCGGTTCCCGCGCGGCGCGGGCCTCACGCGGGATGTGAACGGTTCTCCGGCCCGCACGGGCCTCAGGCCGTGTCGGTGCCCGCCGAAGCGTCGGGATTCCCGACAGTGTCTGTCGTCTCTTCCGACAGGTCGGTGCCCGGCGCGCCGAGGCCGTAGCGCTCGATCTTGGCGTAGAGGAGCTGCCGCTGGATGCCGAGCCGGCGGGCGGCCCGGGCACGGTTGCCGTCGGCCTCGCGGAGCGCGGCCGCGATCATGGTGCGCTCCAGGCGGGCCACGGCCCCGGGCAGGTCGCCGGCGAGCCAGTCGGCCGCGCCGTCCTCGCCGCGGCGGTCGGGTCGCGCGGTCGGCAGATCGATGGCCTCGGCCGCGATCACGCCGCCGCGCACCAGCATGGCGGCGCGCTCCACGACGTTGCGCAGCTCGCGGACATTGCCGGGCCACTCGTAGGCGAGCAGGCGCGAGGCAGCCCCGCCGCTCAGGCGCTTGCCCGAAGGGACCAGGAAGTGCTCGGCGAGCGGCACGATGTCGGCCAGGCGCTCGCGCAGGGGCGGCAGGGTGATCGGAACGACGTTCAGACGGTAGTACAGGTCGGCGCGGAACCCGCCCGCGGCGACGAGCGCCGGCAGGTCGCGATGCGTCGCCGCCACGAGGCGGACATCGACCCGGGCAGGGCGGCCCCCCAGCGGGGTCACGACGCCGTCCTGGATCACCCGCAGGATCTTCGCCTGCATCGCCGCCGGCATGTCGCCGATCTCGTCCAGGAACAGGGTGCCGCCCTGGGCCTCGTGGAAGGCGCCCGCGCGGTCGGCGGTCGCGGCCGCGAAGGCGCCCCGCACGTGGCCGAACAGCTCGCTCTCCAGAGCCTCGGCCGGGATCGCCGCGCAGTTCACCGGAACGAACGGCCGCGCGCGCCGCCGCGAGAAGGCGTGCAGGGCCCGGGCGACCTCCTCCTTGCCGGTGCCGGTCTCGCCCTGGACCAGGATCGTGGACGCGTTGTCGGCGACGAGACCGATGGTCTTCTGGACCTTCCGCATGCCCGCGCTCGACCCGATCAGGACCGGATGGTCCGGCGGCGGCGCGGCGCCGACGGGATCGGAGCGGGCGTCGCGCAGCATCGCGTCGAGGACGGCGGCGAGGTCGGCCCGGCCGATCGGCTTGGTCAGGTGGTCGTGCGCCCCGAGGCGCATCGCCTCGATCGTGTTGGCCGGGCTCGCGAAGGCCGTCAGGACCGTGACGGGCGGCGGTTCCGGCAGGGCCCGGATCCGCTCCAGCGTGGCCATGCCGTCGAGGTCTCCGGGCATGCGCAGGTCGAGGAGCACCGCCGCCACCGGACCCTCGCCCAGCCGCGCCAGCGCCTCCGAGCCGGAGGCGACCGGGAGCGCGGTGTGCCCGAGATCGGTCACCGTCTCGGCGAGCCCGTCGCGCAGGGCTCTGTCGTCGTCGACGATCAGGATGGTTGCCATGGCAGATCCAGGACAAAGGTGGTCTCCGGCGCGCCCTCGACCAGCCTCGCCTCGCCCCGATGCGCCAGGGCGATCTCGCGCACGATCGCGAGCCCCAGGCCGGTCCCGTCGGGCCGGCCGGTGACGAAGGGCTCGAACAGGCTGGCGCGGATCGCCGGGTCGACCCCGGCGCCGGTGTCGGCGACGCTGAGGCGCAGCCGCAGCGCGCCGTCGACCGTCACCCGCTCGGCGCCGAGGCGGACCCGCCCGCCCGGCGGCGCGTGCTGCAGGGCGTTCAGCAGCAGGTTGTCGACGGCGCGGGCGACCTGTGCCCGGTCGAGATGCGGGTGGTCCGCGGCGGGCAGCCTGTCGGCCTCGACCGCGATCCGGACCGCGCGCGCGCGCGCCAGGTCCTCGTGCAGGCCCGCACACTCGGCCAGGAGTGGTGCCACGGGTGTGGGCATCCGGTTGAGCGGCCGCGCCTGCGTCAGGTTGAGGAGGTCGCGCAGCAGCGTGTCGACCCGGGCGATCTGGCCGAGAACGGTCTCGAGGGCGACGGCGGCGCGGTGCGGATCGCCGCTGACCAGGGCGTTCTCGGCCTTCAGCCGCATCGCCGCGATGGGATTGCGGATCTCGTGGGCGATGCTCGCCGCCAGACGGCCTACGGCGGCGAGGCGCTCGGTCGCCACGATCCGGGCCTGGGCCTCCCGCAGCCGCCCGCTGGCGGCGTTGAGGGCGTCGACCAGCCGGTCGAGCTCGCGCTCGCCGGTGCGGTCGAGATGGGGCAGGTCCTGGCCGTCCGGACGCGGCGCGGCGAGCGCGGCCTCGAGCCGGGCGATCCGCCCCGAGAACCCGTACAGGAACCAGCTCAGGAACGCGGCCGATCCGAGCACCGTCGCGGCGAGGAAGCCCAGGCCCGCGAGGAAGCGCGTGTAGGTGGGGCCGTCGTTCACGTGCGCGCGCGTCATCGACCACGCGGTCAGGCCGGCCTCCGGCCCGTGCAGCGGGCAGGCCTGGAGCATGAGAACCTGGGTCCGGCTCGGCCGCCGCTCCGAGGCCGCGTGGTCGACCCGCAGGGCCTGCGCGTTCAGCGCCGCGATGGCGTCGCGCTCGGCCGCCGGAAAGTCGGTCTTCGGCCCGGATCCCTCGTAGGTCGGATAGGCGTAAGCCACCGACCCGCGCGCGGTGCTCCAGATCCCGCCCTCGATCCCCGGGAAGCGCGTCAGCGCGGCCGACACGGTGCCGACGAGATCGGCCTCCGCGATCCTCGGGCCGCGGGCTCGGACCAGAGCGGCGTACCGGTCGATGATCTCGCGGCAGGCCCGCCCGACCGCGAGATCGGCCTGCGCCACCTGGACGCCCGTCGACTGGTCGTAGACGCCGAGCATCAGGTAGGCGGTGGCGGCCGCGGAGGCGACCAGCAGGACCCAGAGCGCGAGCAGCCGGGCGCGCAGGCTGTAGGCCGTCACGGCGGTGTCCGACCCGGCATGGCGGTGGCTCCTGCGGCGGCGTCGCGCGCCCGGACCCCGTTCCTAAGCCATTGTCCGGTCCCCGACCACGCGAAGACTGCGCGGGTCCCACGGTGACGGGCCGACGCGCGCTTACGGCCCCGGGCCGGGCCCGGGACCGCCGGGAGCGGGGCGCCGCGTCCGGCACCCCGCTCGGACGTACGATCGATCAGTCGTCGGCGCGCGCGCTCACTTGCGGTTCGTGATGAGGCTGTCGACGTTCTTGTTGGCTTCCTTATTCTCCTTCCGCTGCATCACCACTTCGTGCTTGGTGTCCTTCATCGACATCTCGTCACGCTTGCCCTGGGGCATCTCCTTCGGGGCCGCCAGGGCCGGCGTGACCGACCAGAGACAGGCCAGGCAAAGAGCAGCGCGCGCCGTAGTCTTGAACATGATGCCTCCTCCACTCAATCGACATTGCAGGACGTCTTGGCGATGCCGCCGGTTCCTCATGCGCGGATCACGGGCGTGCGATCCGTCGCGCGGATGATCTCAGCTCAGGGCTGGCCCGACGGGTTGATCGGCAGGGCGTCGCTTCCGAGCTGCACGCAGGTCAGCATCGCCACGTAGGACGGGGTGCCGCCGATCTGGCTCTCCGTCGCGCAGGTCCGGCGCTCCGCCACGTCGAACGTCGCCCAGCGCTTGATCAGGGTGCGCCGCGCGGCGGCCTCGTCGGAGAGGCACCCGCGGTAGCTCGCCCGGTCGACGGCGGTCGATCCAGCCCGGTGCTCCGGCGCGCAGATCGCCCGGATGTTGAAGTCCGGAACCCCCGCCGTCCGGGCGGAGGCCGCCAGGGTCCCGCCGAGGAGGAGTTCGAGTCCCAGGATGGTCGAGATCCAGAATCGCCGCACGCGACCCTCCCTCCTGTGCGCCGACCGGGCCGCGCCCGAGATCCGTCAGGCGCGGCCGTCGTCGGCGTTCGGTCACTTGCTGGTCTTGGCACCCGCCGTCGTGCCGGTGGCCTGCGGCGCGCCCTTGTCGGCCGTGGCGGCGGCCGCCTTCTGGGGCACCGCGATCGCGTCGATCACGTCGAAGCGCATGTTGTCCTGGGCCGTCTTCAGGGCGGCGTTGGCCTCGTAATACTTGCCCTGATTGATCAGCGTCGCGGCCTGATCGACGTCGGTGATGGTCTTGTTCAGGGGCAGGACCGCCATGGTGAAGTTGACGTCGACATGGGCGAGCTTGAGCTTCTCCAGGGCCCCCTTCTGGTCGCCCTGAGCGAGGTTCTTGTTCGCCTCGGTCACCGCGGAGGCCTTGGCGGGCGTGGCCACGAAGTCGTCGCCGAGGGTCAGCTGCGCGTCGACCGGGACCCAGGCCACCTGCTCCTTGGAGGCAGTCTTGGTATCGGCCTTGGTGTCGGCCTTGTCGCTCGGCGCAGTCGCCTTGTGGGCGGCCATGTCGGCCGGCGACTTGAGGTCGGCCTCGGCCTTGGTGAAGACCGCGTCGTCGGTCTTGGCCTTGGCGAAGGCGGCCTGCGCCTTGGCGATCATGTCCTTGGCTTGGCCGGGATTGGCCTCGAAGATCGCGAGGCGGGTGAGCTGGAGATCTCTGAAGCCCTGTGCGCCGTCCTTCGAGAGCTTGCCGACATCCTTGTCGACCGCCGCTTGGCTCGCGCTGATCTGCGTGCCATTGGTCTGGACGGCCTGCTCCGCCGCGTAGGCGGTTCCACCGAGGATTGTGGTGAGCACGAGAGCCGCAGCCATAGATTTGCGATAGGACATAGTAATATCTCCCTCTAGTGCCGGAGATAAGGCCTTCATCTGCATTGGCCTTATTCATTCCGTGTTCAGATAATAGATCAGCCACCATTTGGTCGCATGACCGGAAGATTAAAGAACGGCAATGCGCCGCCGGTCGTGGCGGGTGTCGGCGCGGCGGGTCTCAGCGCGGCAGGAAGCGGCCGGCGCGCGCGTCGAGCAGCGCCACCAGCGCCGGCGCCATGAAGTCGTGCACGTCGGGGATGTCGAGGCAGACGAGGCGGGTCCCGCGCAGGGCGGCCCCGAAGCGGCGCATCAGCTTGCGCCGGTGCGCGCGCTCCATGACGACGACGATCTCCGCCCAGGCGAGATGATCGGCGTCCACCGGCTCGTCGGCGTCGGGTGACACCCCCGCGCTGGCGGTCTCGATGCCGGGCAGCCGCGCGAAGATCTGTTCCGCGGTCGGGCTGCGGGCACGCGCCCGGCCGCAGACGAACAGGATCCTCACGCGCTCTCCGCGAGGTCGGCTTGCCGCTCGAACAGGGCGCGGTACGCCCCATTCGGGCGGCGCAGCAGGGCGGCGTGAGGCCCGTCCTCGACGATGCGACCGCGGTCGAAGACGAGGATCCGGTCGAGGGCCCGCACCGTGGACAGGCGGTGGGCGATGACGATGGCGGTTCGTCCGCGCATCAGCCGCGCCATGGCCTCCTGCACCAGCGCTTCCGACTCGGAATCCAGGCTCGAGGTCGCCTCGTCGAGGATCAGGATCGGCGCGTCCGCCAGGAAGGCGCGGGCGAGCGCCACCCGCTGGCGCTCGCCGCCCGACAGCTTGACCCCGCGCTCGCCCACCAGCGTCGCGTAGCCCTTCGGCAGCCGCGCGATGAAGTCGTGCGCGTTGGCGAGGCGCGCCGCCCGCTCGATCTCCTGCGCCGAGGCGCCGGGCCGGGCGTAGGCGATGTTCTCGGCCAGGGAGCGGTGGAACAGCACCGGCTCCTGGGGCACGATGGCGACCTGCGCGCGCAGGCTCGCCTGGCTCGCCGACGCCACGTCCTGCCCGTCGATCGTCACGCGCCCGCCCGACACGTCGTAGAGCCGCTGGATCAGCTTGACGAAGGTCGTCTTGCCGGAGCCCGAGCGCCCCACCAGCCCGACGCGCTGGCCGGCCGTAATCGTCACGGTCAGCCCGTCGTAGAGGGGCCGCGTGTGGTCGCCGTAGTGGAAGCGCACGGTCTCGAACCGGATCGCCCCGCCCGCGACCGCGAGCGGGACCGCGCCGGGCCGGTCGGCGACGCCGACGGGTTCGGCCTCCAGGGCGACCAGCTCCTCCATCTCGTTGATGGCCCGCTGCAGGTGGTTGATGTGGCCGCCGATGTCGCGGAGGTAGCCGTGCACCACGAAGGTCGCGGTCAGGACGTAGGCGACGTCACCCGGGCTCGCCCGCTCCCGCCACCACAGCCACAGGGCGATGGCGACGATGGCGGTGCGCAGGACGAGCAGCAGCCCGAGCTGGCCGGTGCCGCCCCAGGTGACGATCATCCACGTGCGCCGGGTCCGCCGCTGCCACTTCGCCAGCAGCCGGCCGAGCCGCGCCTCCTCCCGCGCCTCCGCGCCGAAGGCCTTGACGACGGCGTTGTTGCCGATCGCGTCGCTCAGCGCGCCGCCGAGGCGGGTGTCGAGGGCGTTCGAGAGCGCGGCCGCGGGCGCGATGACGCGGGTCGCGAGCAGCGCGGTCGCGCCGACATAGGCGCCCGCGCCGATCGCGACCGTCGCGCCGAGGGCCGGCCAGTGCAGGCCGAGGACCAGGGCCGTGCCCACGAGGACGACGAGCGCGGGCAGGAGCGACAGCAGCAGCGTGTCGTTGAGCCCGTCGATCGCCCACATGCCGCGGGAGATCTTCCGGACGGTCGAGCCCGAGAAGGTGTTGGCGTGCCACTCCGTCGAGAAGCGCTGGACCCGGGCGAAGCCGTTGCCGACGATGTCGCTCATGGTGCGCAGGGAGAGCGGCACCACGAGGCTCCAGGCGACGTGCCGCAGCAGCGCGGTGGCGAGGCCGAGCCCGGTCATCGCCAGGAAGGCCGGCCAGGCCGCGTCCAGCGCCGCGCGTCGGTCGCTCCCGGAGAGCGCGTCGACCAAGCGGCCCGCGAAGAGCGGCAGCAGCACCTCCGCCAGGGTGGCGAGCGTGATCGCGCCGGTGAGACCGGCGACGAGGGGCCAGCGCCTGCGCCAGCTGCGGACGACGAAGGCCAGGACGCGACGGACCGCGTCCGCCTTCCGGGGAGACGACAGAGACATGCGAGTGCCCGACGCGGGCGAGCGTCGGCTCCGGGTGACGCCGCGTCCCATCGCGAACGATGCGCGCCGGCGAGATCAGGCAGGATCGGGTTCAGAGGCGCCGGGCGGCAGGGCCGGGCGAGAGCGGGAAGCGGCTAGCCGACCCGCGCGGGGGCGCCGACGAATCCTGCTCGGAGGGTGGCAAACACAGCGATCATGCAGCTCCCTCCCTGGTACGAGCGCGACAGGAGCACGAGGCTAGGAGAGCCCGAACTGATTCGCAACGACCATCGCGAAGCTTCGGCCAGTCGCGACGGCCGATCCATGCACCCGGGTCAACCCTGCGGAGCCTGGGGAACGGTCACGCTTCGTTGAAAAGCTGACGCAACGCGGTGTAAACACTTCGCTGCAAACTGGGCCGTTGGGCGGCGCCTCGGTTGCGCGCCTCTCTCGGATCGCTGTCGCGGATCCGTACTTGGAGACCGACGGTGTCGCACTCCCTGGTGAACCGGGACGCGCTCGAGGAACTGACGGCCGTGATCGGCACGGAAAAGCTCGTCCGCATCCTCGATCGGTTCGTCGTCAGCCTGACCACCGCCTTCGAGGGACCGGATCGCGCGAACGACGATTACGGCCGCGAGGCGCACACACTGGTCTCGATGTCCGGCATGCTGGGCTGCGCCGAGCTGTCCCGGGCCTGCCGCGGCCTCGAGGAATCGGCCCTGTCGGGCGACGATCTGACCCGTTCGCTGGTCGACCTGAGGACCCTGCGCGACCGGACCGTCGCGGCCCTGCGGGACCTGCAGGCGGAGACCCGGCTGAGCGCCTAGGGCCGCGCGGCCGCGTCGGGATCAGGCGACCATCACCGCGTCGAGGGGCGCCTCGAAGGTCAGCACCGCCCCCTCGCGCGGGTAGCTCATGCGGGCGGTCCCGCCGAAGCTGTGGGCGAGGCTGCGGGCGATGAGCCGTGTGCCGAACCCCGTGCGGGTCGGTGGCGTGACCGGCGGTCCGCCGCTCTCCTCCCAGCGGAACCGGAGGGTCTGGCCGCCCTCTGCCTCGGCCACGTTCCACGTGATGCAGACCCAGCCGGCGGCCACCGACAGCGCGCCGTACTTGGCCGCGTTGGTTCCGAGCTCGTGCAGCATCAGCGCCAGGGTCATGCCGTGGCGCGGTCCGAGCGTCAGCTCGGGACCGGCGATGCGGAACCGGCCCGCGACGCCGTCCCCGTGGAGCGACACGGCGCCCTCGACCAGGCCACTCAGGGAGGTCCGGGTGAAGGAGCCCTGGAGCAGCACGTCGTGCGCCTTCGCGAGCGCCAGGAGCCGCGCGGCCAGGGCCTCGCCGGCTGCCTCCAGCGACGGCGCGTTGCGCATGGTCTGCGTCGCGACGGCCTGAACCATGGCCATGGTGTTCTTCATCCGGTGGGCGAGTTCCTGCATCAACAGCGTCTGGCGCGCCTCGGACAGCTTCTGGTCGGTGATGTCGCGCGACACCGCCAGGATCCGCTCGGGCCGGTCCGGCGCCGCGCCGATCGGCGTGACGGCCACGTCCCACCAGCGGAGCGCGCCGCCGGATTCCGACTGGGCCTGGAACCGGCTCGGGCGGCCGACCCGGGCCCGATCGAGCGCCTCGGCCACCGCCTCCCGGTCCTCGGGGCGCGTCCAGGCGTCGATCCAGGGCCGGCCGATCGCGTCCGCCTCGTCCCCGGCGGCGGACAGGGCCGGCCCATCCTCGCTGGCGGTGATCAGGCGCCCGTCGCGGTCCAGCAGTTCCAGGTAATCGTTCGGGGCCTGCGGCAGGCCGATCGCGCGCGCGCGGCCGGAGGGGCGCGGCCTCGCCTCGAGCCCGAGTCCGGCCGGTTCGCGGGGCGACGGCCCGCGGGGCGCCTCGACCCGCTCGGCCGCCATGCGACCGGCCTCGACGCGGCTCGCCGTCTCGATGATTCGGCCGAGCCGCCGGCTCCGCTGCCGCTCCCAGTCGGCCTGGGCGGTCGCCTGGCTGAGCAGGCTGCGCAGGCGGATGTTCTCCGCCTCGAGCGTCTCGACGCGGCGCTCCGCCCCGTCGATCCGCGGCCGTACGATGTCCACTTCCATCGCCCGCCCCCCTCGTCATCCCGACGGGGCGCCCGTGCGCGGCGCGCCGTCGGAGCTCCCCGACCGCGCGGCGCGGCAACGGATGTCGATGGCAGGGCCGCACCGGCGGTTCAGACCGCTTCTGGTGCCGGTTCCCCGCCCGCAGCCGAGCGAATCGTTGGATGTCTCACGCTAGCATGGCGCGCAGGATTATCAAATCAGCTCGGTATTCGCCTGCGGATGAAAACTTATGTTGGAGCCCTGTGCGGGTGCGAAGACGGTTACTTGTTTCGCATCAGCAGCACGAGCCAGCCGATCCCGAGGATAAAAATTATCAATCCGATCGAGACGAAGACGGGCGTGCCGAGATCGATGAGGCGGGGTGCGAGCTGCGTGGCGAAGGCCGCCACCACCAGGGCCACGGCGACCCGCGCGGCCGCGCGCTCGATGCCGCGGGTGACCTTGTCGAGGCCCTTCACCTCGATCTCGACGGTGACGCGACCCTGCTTCAGCCGCACCAGCATCAGGTGGATCAGGGTCGGCAGCTCCGAGGCGGCGCCGTAGAGGCCGACGCCCAGGGCCTCGGCCTTCTGCTTGAGGGCGGAGAGCGAGAACTGCGTCTGCATGCTCGCCCGGACTGTGGGACCGGCGGCGGCGAACAGGTCGAAATTCGGGTCGAGGTGGCGCATCACGCCGTCGGCGGTGACCAGTCCCTTGAACAGAATGGCGAGGTCGGTCGGCATCGCGAGGTCGTTCTCGCGGGCCATGTTCATGAAGTCGGTCAGCACCAGCCCGAGGTTCAGCGGGATCGACGAGTGGCTCTCCACGAAGGACTGGGCCGAGACCTGGAGGCGGGTGAGGTCCGGGTTGCTGGTGCCGGTCCAGTCGAGGAGCACGGCCATGAGGCCGTCGGCGTCCTGCTTGAGCATGGCGCCAATCAGCACGAGCAGCTGCGAGCGCCGCCGCTGCGACAGCCGCCCGATGATCCCGAAATCGATGAAGCCGATCTTGTTGCCGGGCAGGGCCAGCATGTTGCCGGGATGCGGGTCGGCGTGGAACACGCCCTCGATCAGCGCCATCTGCAGGAACGCGTCGGTTCCCTTCTGGGCGAGCAGCTTCTTGTCGATACCCGCCGCGCGGAGGGCCGCCTCGTCGTTGGGCGGGATGCCGTGGATGAAGTCCTGCACCAGCACCCGCTCGGAGCAGTACTCCCAGTGGATCTTCGGGAAGACGATGTCGTCGCGGTCCTCGAAGATCTGGGCCAGCAGCTCGCAGTTGCGCGCCTCGTTGAGCAGGTCGAGCTCGCCGTTGAGACCCTCCGCGAGGTGGCGCATCTGCTCCCGCGGCTGGTAGCGGGCCATGTCGGGCCACTCGTTCTCGACGATGCGGGCACCGTGCGCCATGAGGCGCAGATCCGCCTCGATGATCTTGCGCAGATTCGGCCGCAGCACCTTGACGATGACGTCCTCGCCCGAGTGCAGTCGCGCCCGGTAGACCTGTGCGATCGACGCCGAGGCGATCGGGTTGGTGTCGAACTCGGCGAACACCTCCATGGGCGAGGCGCCGAGATCGAGCTCGAGCTGCGGGCCGATCTGCTCCCACGTCACCGGCACGACCTGGCTGTGGAGCTTCTGCAGCTCCTCGGTCCAGGCCGGCGACAGGAGGTCCGGCCGGCTCGCCAGCACCTGCCCGAACTTGATGAAGGTCGGCCCGAGCGCCTCGATCGCCCGGCGCAGCCGCTCCGGCTCGGACAGGCGCGTGACGTCGACCCGGGGCTGCCGGCGCGGCAGGAGCGGCAGGTAGCGCAGGCCGAGCCGGTCCACGACGCGGGTGACGCCGAAGCCGATGAGGATCGTCGCGATCTCCGACAGCCGCTGGCGGTCGCGGGCGGCAACGAAGGCTGTCTTCAGCATGAATGGAGCGATCCGGTCGGACGGGATTGGGCGTCCGGACAGCACGAGCATAAGGACTTTTTTGCGGTCGCGAACCCCGGTCCCACCCCGCCGCTTCAACTTAAGCGGCGCAGAGCGGGGCCGGAATGCGCGCGGTCGGGGGCGTCGGCCGCCGTCAGTAGGCCGGCTCCAGCCCGCTGGTCCGATAGGCCTCGGCCGCCTGCGGCGTCGTCAGCCCGGCGAGGAATCGGGCCGCGCCGTCCCGGTCCGTCGCGCCGCGCAGGATCGCCGCCGCGAAGGTCGTCATCTCCTGCACCGGGTCGGGGAGGGGGCCGACCACCTCGATGCCGGGCACGACCATCAGCTCGCTGATCTGCTGGACGGCGATGTCGGCCTCCCCGGAGACCAGCTTCTCGGCCGTGAAGCCCTGCGGGATGATCGTCGCCCGGGCGTTCACCGCGTCGGCAAGGCCGAGCCGCGGCAGCAGGCCGGCGAAGTAGATCCCGCTGGCGCCGGTCCGCGAGTAGGCCACCGACCGCGCCTCCACCAGGGTGCGCTTCAGCGCCTCGACGGTCGCGATGTCCGGATGCGGAGCCCCGGCCTTGACGGCGATGCCGTAGCGCGAGCGCACCACGTCGACCCGGCTCTCGGGCTCGACGCGGTCCTCGGCGACGAGCCGATCCATGGCATCCGACAGGACGAGCACCGCGTCGGCGGTCTCGCCCTCGGCGAGGGTCTTCATGATGACCGTGGTCGGCGCCCAGTGGATCGCCGTCCGGCCCCCCGCGGCCTCGAAGGCCGGGACGACGTGGGCGTCGAAGGCGCCGCGCACCACCAGGGCGCATTTGAGGCGTATCTCGGGTCGCTCGTTCGGCATCGTGTGTCCAGTCTCTCGTCTCGGGAGGAGCGGTCGGGCGGCCGCGCGCCGAAGAAGCGGTCCGTCACCGCGGCGGCGCGGCGCGGGAATAGTCGATCGCCGTGAAGCCGCCGCCCTGGTAGCGCTCCACCACCGGGTTGCCGCTGGTCTTCCCCTCCAGCGCCGCCGCGTGGGAATCGGCGCTGTCCTGCGGCGTCCAGCCGATGACGGCGCGCCCGTCCTTCCGCCACCAGGTCATGCGGCTGTTGTTCGAGGCGCCCCAGATCACCACCGAGCCCGTCGGGCCGAGGTCCGGGGCCAGGGTGGCGCGGGTGATCAGCCGGGTCAGGTCGGCGTAGGACAGCCACGTGGCCAGCATCCGCGCGTCGGTCGGCTCCGGGAAGCACGAGCCGATCCGCAGGAAGACGCTCTCGACCCCGTGCTTGTCGCGGTAGAGGCCGCCCATCAGCTCGCCGTAGGCCTTGGACAGGCCGTAATAGCCGTCGGGCGCGAGGCCGCAATCGTCGTCCAGCACCTCGGACCGCGGGTGGAAGCCGATCGCATGGTTCGACGAGGCGAAGATCATCCGGGCGCCCTCGCGCCGGGCCGCCTCGTAGGCGTGGTAGAGGCCGCGAATGTTCGGGCCGATCACGGTCTCGAACGGGTGCTCCACCGAGATCCCCCCGAAATGGAGGATCGTGCCGCAGCCCTCCGCCAGCCGGAGGATCGCCGGCCCGTCCTCCAGGTCGGCGACCTGGAACCGCGCCCCCTCCGGCAACGGGTCGGGGAAGGGGACGCGGTCCGTGAGCCGGAGCGTCCAGCCCTGCGCGCCGAGCGCGCGGGTCAGGACGCGCCCGAGGGCGCCGGAGGCTCCGGTCAGGAGGACGGGTTTGGGCGGGACGGTCTCGGGGCTCATGGGACGCTGCTCCAGATTCCGGCGGACTTGATCGGACAGCCTCGGTCAGACGGCCTTGGCCGCGGTGAGGGGGCCGGCTTCCGCCGGGTTGCGCGGCCGCCGCACGAAGATCGCCATCGCGACGACGCCGGCCGCCGCGATCAGGGCGGCGATCACGAAGGCGCTGGCGTAGCCCCCGAGATACTGCACGGCCAGTCCCGTGGCAGTCGGCCCGATGATGCCCGAGATGTTGCTCAGGAGGTGGATGAAGCCGCTGACGCCGCCGACCCGGGCCTCGGGCACCAGCTCGTGGATCGTCGCCCAGCAGGATTGCACCGAGCTGGTCAGCATCAGCACGGCGAGCGCGATCAGCGAGACCGCCATGGCGGTGCTGGTCGCGGCGTTGACCATGATCAGGGCCACCCCCGCGATGGCGAGCGGCACGATCGTGGTGATCTTCCGCGCGGCGAGCTTGTCGCCCATGCGCGTGTAGACGAAGTCCGCCACCACGCCCCCGCCGACATAGCCGACGAAGCCGCAGGCCCAGGGGATCGACGCCACGAGCGCCATCTCCTTCACCGGCATGTGCAGCGCGTCGGTGAGATAGCTCGGGAGCCACGAGAGGAAGATGTAGAGGGTGTAATTCACCGCGAACATGCCGAGCCCGAGCGACAGGGTGCTCGGCAGGAACAGGTACTCCTTCAGCGAGCGGGCATGGTCGGAGGGCGCGAGGTGCGTGACCGCCCGGCTGCGCTCCACGAGGGCGATCTCCTCCGGATGGACCCGCGGGTTGTCCTGCGGCCGGTCGGTCATCAGCATCCGCCACGCCACGACCCACAGCAGGCCGACGGCGCCGATGGCCACGAACGCCACGCGCCAGCCGTACTGGATCGCCAGCAGGCCGACGACCGGCGCCGCGATGGCGCTGCCCACCGTCTGGCCCGAGAAGGTGAAGCCGATGGTCCGAGCGGTCTCCTCGCGGGGGAACCACGTGGTGATGGTGCGGTTCGTGGTGGAGTTCATCGGCCCCTCGGCGAAGCCGAACAGGGCGCGGACGATGAACATCTGGGCGAAGCCGGTCACCGCCCCTGTGAGCATGCACAGGACCGACCAGGAGGCCGCCGCCCAGCTGTAGACGCTGCGCGGCCCATAGCGGTCGGCGAGCTGCCCGCCCACGAAGGCGAACAGCGCGTAGCCGAAGAAGAACGTGCTGAAGATCACCCCCAGCTCCGAGGGCGACAGGTTCAGGTCCTGCTTGACGAAGGGCGCGGCGACGCCGAGCGCGGCTCGGTCCATGTAGTTGATGATACCGGCGATGAACAGCAGGAACGCGATCAGGAACCTGTAACGCTTGGCGAACATGGGCATCCTCCAGAATATTCATGATTTTCTTTTCTTGTTTGCTTGGTGCGGCCCGGCGGTCAGAGGTCACGGCTCGACCGCCGCCGGTTCCGCCTCTCTTGCCCCTTCGAGGGGCATGGTCGGGCCCGCGCGCGGCGCGGGCCTGAACGCGTCGGCGCCTCCTACAGGAACGCGATCGTGCAGGGACTGAGGCTCGGGCGCGAACCGGTCCGAGTGAGGTCTCCGCTCTCGGGATCGATGGCGAAGGCGACGAGGCAGTCGCCCTGCTCGTTGGCGACGAGCAGGTGGCCTCCGTCCGGTGCCAGGACCATGAAGCGCGGGTCGCGGCCGCCGGAGGACGTCCAGCCCGCGGGTTCGAGGCGCCCGGCCGGGTCCGCCCGGAACCGCGCGATCCCGTCCTGTCCGCGGTTCGACGCGTAGACGAATCGTCCGTCGGGCGTGACCGCGATGGCCGCGGCGGTGCTCGCGCCGAAGAAGTCCGGCGGCAGGGTCGAGACGAGGTGCAGGGGCGTCAGCGCTCCGGCGTCCGCGTCCCACCGGCAGGTGGCGACGCTCGAGTCGAGCTCGTTGACCAGGAAGGCGAGCGGCTCATGCGGGTGGAACGCGATGTGGCGCGGGCCGGCGCCGGGACGCATGGCGGTTTCCGAGACGATGGCGAGCCGCTCACCCGCGAGCTTCAGGACGAAGACGCGGTCGAGGCCCTTGTCGGGGACGATGACGTGGCGACCGTCGGGTGACAGGACCACGTGGTGCGGGTGGGCGCAGGCCTGCTCGGTTCGGTGCGGGCCCGGCTCGCCCGGGAGCGGCAGCACTTGGCACGCGGGCTCCAGGCCGCCATCGGCGCGCACCGGCATGAGGGCGACCGATCCGCTGGCGTAGTTGGCCACGATCAGGAACCGACCCCCGGGGTCGAGGGCCTGGTGCACGCTGTTGGTGCCGCCGGTGGCGGCGCTGCCGAGGCCACGCAGGGTGCCGTCGGGCTCCAGCGCGAAGGCGCTCGCTGCCTCGCCGTCGCCCTGGACCGTGTAGAGGATCGCGCGCGCCGGGTCGGTCACCAGGAAGGACGGGTTCGTCAGGTTCTCGACCCGGCCGAGATGCGTCCAGTCGCCGAGGTCGCGACCGGTCCGGTAGATGTCGATGCCCCGGCCGCGCGCCCGGCGCCGCTCGGTGGTGAAGCAGCCCACGAAGGCGAGGCCGCGGGGGGCGGGGTCGGTCATGCGGAGCATCCGGATCGGGGACGGGGCTGCGGGGACAGCCGGCGGGATCGACGGTGCAGGGATGCCGGGCGCCCGGGCGCGGCGGCCCCGGCGCCCCGGGCGGCTGTCCCGCTGCCGCTCGCCGGCGCGCCGCGCGTGTCCGGGAAGCCGATCACGGTCGATCCTCCCGCCATCGGCTCAGGCCCGCCGCGGGGTGCGGCGCAGGAAGTCGGGATTGAGTTCGGACAGGCGATTCACCCCGATCAGCGCCATGTCGCGGTTGAGTTCCTCCTTGAGGATCCGCATCGCGTGCTCGACCCCCGCGGCGCCCCCGAGCGCCGCGGCGAACATGAAGGGCCGGCCGAGCAGGACGAAGTCGGCGCCCAGCGCCAGCGCCTTCATCACGTCGGTGCCCCGGCGGATGCCGCTGTCGACGATGATCTTCAGCCCGCCCTTCCGGGCGGCGATCTCCGGCAGCACGTCGAGGGGGGCGACGGCGTAGTCGAGCTGGCGGCCGCCGTGGGTCGACAGGATCACGCCGTCGGCGCCGCACTCCCGCGCGATGTCGACGTCCTCGGGCGCCAGCAGGCCCTTCACCAGCAGGTTGCCGGACCACCGCTTGCGGATCGCCTCCAGGTTCTTCCACGAGAGCTGGTCGCGGGCGATGGTGTTGCGCACCGCGCCCTGGGACATCATCGGCGGCCCGCGCTCGGCCTCGGTGTTCTCGAAGTGCGGGGCCCCGTGCTTGAGGAAGGTCCGGGCGACGGTTCCGAGCAGCCAGCGCGGGTGGGTGGCGCTCTGCCACGCCACCTTCGGCGTGACCTTGATCGGCATGGAGAAGCCGCTGCGAATGTTGTGCTCGCGGTTGCCGAGGGTCGGCGTGTCGGCGGTCACCACGAAGGTCCGGTAGCCGGTGGCTTCGACCCGGTCGAGGAGGCGGTCGATCCGGTTCTGGTCGCCCGGCAGGTAGCCCTGGAACCAGGCCTGCGGGTTCTGGGCGTGGACGTCCTCCAGCCTGATCAGCGAGGACGCGCTCAGGCACATCGGCAGGTTCATCCGCCGGGCCGCCTCGGCGAGCACGAGGTCGCCCCGGTAGGCGATGAAGGCGGCCCCGCCCAGCGGCCCGATCCCGAACGGCGCCGCGTAGGTCTGGCCGAACAGCGTGGTGGCGGTGTCCCGCGCCGAGGTGTCCCGCATCAGGCGGGGGACCAGGGCGTAGTCGGCGTAGGCGCCGCGGCTCTGCGCCAGGGCCGAGCCGGTCTCGACCCCGCCGGCCACGTACTGGAAGATCATCGGCGGCAGGAGCTTGCGGGCGTGCCGCTCGAAATCGTCGAGGGCCAGCAGGTCGCGGAACCGGTAGGGCGTCACCGCGTCGCTGCGCTTCAGGCTGGTGATGATGGCCTGCGGGGCCGCGATGCCCGGCGCCGCGGCGTCCGCGCCGCCGACGGTCGGCGCGGCGCGCTCTGGGGCTCCCAGTCCGGAGGCCGGCCGGTCGAGCGTCGCCATCGGATCCTCCTGTGGGCCGCCCGATCGAGCAGCCTCTTGAAAGCGCTTTCAGATAGCCAGCGGTCGGGTGGGGTGTCAATATACTGCCGGTTCGGCCCGCTTCTGCTGGCCGGGCATCGCCGCGTCGCGTATCCGGGGCCGACGCGCTGCCCCGCGGGGCCGTTCGGGAGGAGGATCGATCTCAGTGCTGGACCTGCCGGAGGAGATCCTCGAGCCGCCGACGCGCAGCCCGGTTGCCCGGGACGTCGCCCGCCGCGCCGGCGTCTCGACTGCGACGGTGTCCCGGGTGCTGAACGGCTCCGCCGGCGTCCGGGCCGACAAGCGCGCGGCGGTGATGCGGGCCGCGCAGGATCTCGGCTTCGTCGCCAACGGGGCGGCCCGGGCGCTCTCGACGCGCCGCTTCATGGCCGTCGGCGCCGTCGTGCCGAACATCGAGAACGAGGCCTTCGTGCGCGTCCTGTCGAGCTTCCAGGACCGGCTGCGGCAGGCGGGCTACACCCTGGTGGCGGCCAATGCCGGCTACGACCTGGAGGACGAGCTCCGCGAGGCGACCTTCCTGCTGGAGCGCGGCGTCGACGGACTGATGCTGGTCGGCGACATCCACCACCCGGACCTCCACGCCCGGATCGCCCGCGCCGGCATCCCGATGGTGCAGACCTTCAGTCTGTCCCGCGAGCGCCCCTGCGTGGGCTTCGACAACGCTGCCTCGGCGGCCCGGGCGGCCAACTACCTGATGGATCTCGGCCATCGCCGGATCGGGGTGATCTCGGGCCTGCGCAAGGACAACGACCGCGGCGGCGCCCGGGTGACGGGCATCGCGGCGGCGCTCGCGGCCCGCGGCCTGCGGCTCGCCCCGGAGCACGACATCGAGATCTCCTACGGGATCGGCGGCGGCCGCGACGGGTTCCGCCAGATGCTGGCCGGCGGCCCGCCCCCGACCGCGATCATCTGCGGCACCGACCAGATCGCCTTCGGGGCGATGATCGAGGCGCGGGCAAGGGGGCTCTCCATTCCCGGCGACCTGTCGGTGATCGGCCACAACGATTCCGACTTCGCGCCCTTCCTCGACCCGGCGCTGACGACGATCCGCATCCACTCCGCCGAGATCGGCCACGCCGCCGGCGACCACCTGATCGCCCGGATCCAGGGGCGGCCGATGGTCCGTCTCACCGAGATCGACGCCGAGCTGATCCTGCGCGCCAGCACGGCTCCGCCGCGGCGTGCCGACGCCTGACCTGCGCTATCTTGCCACCCAGTTGAAATCGCTTACAACATGCGGACCGGCCCCGTCCGGCTCCGTAGACTCTCCGGAACACAGCATGGCTCCCCGCATCGTCCTCCTGCACGCGACGCCGGTCGCCATGGCGCCGATCCAGGCCGCCTTCGCCGAGCGCTGGCCGGAGGCCGAGACCGTCAACCTGCTCGACGACGGCCTGTCCCTCGATCGGGCGAGGGAGCCGGGCGCGATCTCGGAGACGATGATCGAGCGCTTCGTGCGGTTCGGCCGCTACGGCCACGACATGGGCGCCGACGGCATCCTGATCACCTGCTCGGCCTTCGGTCCGGCCATCGACCGGCTGATCGAGACCGTACCGGTCCCGGTGCTCAAGCCCAACGAGGCGATGTTCCGCGCGGCGATCGCGCAGGGCGCGCGCATCGGCATGCTGGCGACCTTCGGGCCCTCGGTCGGCACGATGAC
The DNA here is from genome assembly GCF_900107945.1 of Methylobacterium sp. 190mf. Classification (NCBI taxonomy): domain Bacteria; kingdom Pseudomonadati; phylum Pseudomonadota; class Alphaproteobacteria; order Hyphomicrobiales; family Methylobacteriaceae; genus Methylobacterium; species Methylobacterium sp. 190mf. Next base: position 53,876 of record NZ_FNVI01000010.1, read on the forward strand.
GGACGAGTTCGAGGAGTTCGTCGCCGAGTCCGGGCGCCCGGCGAGTCTGCGGACGGTCCTGGTGGACGACGCGATGGCGCGGCTGCGCGCCGGCGACGCCGAGACCCACAACCGGCTGATCGCCGAGCGGGCGCCGGACCTGCGCGACTGCGACGCGATCATGCTCGCGCATTTCTCCACCTCGCGCGCGGCCGAGGCCGTGCGGAAGGCCGTCGACGTCCCGGTTCTGACCGCGCCCCACGCGGCGGTGGACCGGATGCGGGCGATGATCGAGACCGGCGGGAGCGCCTGACCCATGAAGCTCGGTGCCTACAAGGATCGTCTCAGCGGCCATTGCGGCTTCCTGTTCACGGAGCTGCCGCTGGCCGAGCGCTTCGCGGCCGCGGCCCGTGCCGGGTTCCGCGCGGTCGAGCATCCCAACCTGTTCGCGACGCCGGCTCGGGAGGTCGCGGGCTGGCTGGAGCGGGCGGGCGTGCCGCTGGTCCAGACCGGCTTCCCGGCGGGGGACGCCGCCAAGGGCGAGAAGGGCTTCGCGGCGCTGCCCGACCGGATCGATTACTTCCGCTCCACGATCGAGCCGACCCTGGACTACGTCGCGCAGCTCGGCTGCCGGATGGTCCACCCGATGGCGGGCGTCCGGCCCGCGGGAGTCGAGCGGGCGCGGCTCTGGGACACCTATCTCGACAACCTCGCCTTCGCAGCCGACGCCGCCGGCGCGCGCGGCATGACGGTGATCGTCGAGCCGATCGGTCCCGGTTCGATCACCGACTACGCGATCGACGACCCGCTGCTGGCGGTCGAGGCGATCCGGGCGATCGGCCGCGACAACGTCAAGCTGCTGTTCGACGCCTATCACTGCGTGTGCCTCGGCCATGACCCGGCGGCGCTGATCCGCGCGCACGCGCCGCTCATCGCCCATGTCCAGATCGCCGACGATCCCGGGCGGCACGAGCCGGGGACCGGCACGATCGCCTTCGACCCGATCTTCGCCGCCCTGGAGGAGGTCGGCTATTCCGGCTTCGTCGGCTGCGAGTACCATCCCGCGGCCGGCACCGAGGCAGGGCTCGGCTGGATGCGGGCGGCAGCGGCGTAGCGCCGGGGCCTCAGAACCGGGCGGCGACGCCGCCGATGATCGTGCGGGGCTGCCCCGGCGTCGCGTAGCGGTTCTGGAACGCGCGGTCGTAGAACGTCGCGTCGAACACGTTGTCGACGTTGAGGTAGATCCGCACGCCCGGCGCGATCTGGTAGTACGAGATCAGGTTGACCAGCGTGTATTGCGGCAGGTTGAAGGTCGCGAGCGCCGTCCCCGCGGCGCGCCGGCCGACGAAGTCGAGGCCGCCGCCCAGGCCGAGCCCCTTCAGGTCGCCGCTCTGGAACTCGTAGACGGTCTGGAACGCGAGGCTGTTGGCGGGCACGTTGGCGATGCGCGTGCCGACCGGCAGGGTGTTGTCGCGGGCGACGGCCGCGTCGACGCGCGTGTAGGTCCCGATCACGCGCCAGCCCGGGGCCAGGTAGCCGGCGGCGGTCAGGTCGAAGCCGCGGCTGCGCACCGTGCCGGTGGCCACGCTGAAGTTCGGGTCGACCGGATCGGTGCTCAGGACGTTGGAGCGCCGGATCTCGAACAGGGCGGCGGTGGCGTCGAGGCGCCCGTCGAGCAGGCTGACCTTCGCGCCGGCCTCGTAGCCCTCACCCTCCTCGAACGCGAAGGGCCGGCCGCTGCGATCCGTGCCGATATTGGGCCGGAACGAGCGCGCGTAGTTGCCGTAGAGCGCGACCGTGTCGGTCAGGTCGTAGAGCAGGCCGAAGCGCGGCGTCGCAACCAGACCCTGGAGGCTGGTGGTGCTCTTCGTGAGGTTGTTCGTCGAGACCAGCCCGAGGTCCTCGACCCGGACACCCAGGAGGGCGTGGAGGCGGGGCGTGAGGTCGATCTGGTCCTGCACGTAGCCGGCGTAGCTCTCGGTCTTCTGCAGGAAGTTCGTGACCTGCGCGGTGATCGGCGGCAGCGGCTGGCCGTAGCGCGGCGCCAGCAGGTCGAGGAGGAACGGGTTCGTCGCCACGTTCGAGCGGTTGAACACCTCCCGGTAGCGGTAGCTGTCGTATTCCAGCCCGAGCAGGAGCGTGTGGCGGAACGGGCCGGTCTCGAACTTGCCCGCGAGATTCGCCTGCAGGTCGAGGTCGGACCACGTCAGGTCCCGCCATTCCAGGGTCCGCCGCTGGGTCCGGCCATCCGGCAGCAGGCCGATGGCGCCGACCCCGTAGCCCGACAGGTTCCCGCCGAGAACCTGGGCACCGACGTTCAGCACCCAGTCCTGGTCGAACCGGTGCTCGACGCGCAGCTGGCCGAGGGCGTTGTCGACATGGGCCGGCGGCAGGCCCGGCTCGCCGATGAAGCGGCTGCGCGGCAGGGCGCGCACGTTGCCCCCCAGCGGGACGATGCCGCGGTCGAAGGTCTGCGCCGTGCTGACGAAGTCGCCCTCCAGGGTGACGGTCGTGTCCGTCGTCGGCTTCCAGGCGATGACCGGGGCGAGGGCGTAGCGGTCGCTGGTGACGAAGTCCCGGAAGCTGCCGTTGTCCTCGACAGCGCCGGTGACGCGGGCCAGCACCTGCCCGCTCTCATCGAGGGCGCCGGTGGCGTCGAAGGTGCTCCGCTTGGCGCCGAAGCTGCCGTACTGCGTGCCGACCGTGAGGGAGCGCGCCGCCAGCGGCTGCTTGGTCACGATGTTGAAGGTGCCGCCGGGATCGCCGCGACCGTACAGGAAGGCCGAGGGGCCCTTGAGGACCTCGATGCGCTCGATGGAGACGATGTCGGGGCTGTTGGGGTAGCCGCGGTTGATCGGGAACCCGTTGCGGTAATACTCGCCGGTCGCCACGCCGCGGATCGTGAACTCGGTCAGGCCGAGACCGCCGAAATTGTTGCCGCGGCCGACGCCCGCGAGGTCGAGGGCGCTGTCGATCCGCGTCGCCGCCGCGTCCTCCAGCACCTCCTGCGGCACCGCCACGATGGTCTGCGGCACCTCGCGGACGGGCGTGTCGGTCCGCGTGGCGCTCACTGCCCGCGTGGCCCGGTAACCGTCGACGCGGGACGTCCCGTCGCCGGTCCCCGCCACCGACAGCTCCTCCAGCTGGACTTCCTGGGAACTGTCAATGGCAAGTTGAGCCCAGCCTGGAGACGGGAGCAATACCGGAGCGAGGAAGAGGGAGATTCTGGCTGCGCGCCCGGAAACGCCGCGCGAAGCCCGCGTGCAAGACCTTGCACAGTTACGCCGTACCACGATGTCGACCATTCTGTTTCGAGTGGCGCCAGATACGGTGCGGAAACATTCACGGTCAAGCTTGATCGCCGGCGGAGCCTCCAGACTAGATTTTGAATAACTACAATCTGATCGGGATCGACGGTGCGCCCGCACGAAGCGCGCGAAGACGCCGTCGTCGCCGGTTCGAGCGGTGAGGGAAGGGGAGGGTCGCTCCGGCGCACGGGCTCTCAACACGCCGGGTCGCGGGGCATCTGCACAGACGACGCCTCTCGCGTCGTCCGAGCGATCGTGACCGGTTCGCGCGCCGCCCAGAAAGGGCGGAGCGGGACCTGTTCCCGCTCAGGCGCCGCCGAGCAGCCGCGCCCGGCGCTCGAGGACCGTGGGCCAGACCTCGGGATTGACGAGCCGCGGCGGCGTCTCGCCCCGGAGCAGGCCGACGATCTGCTCGGCCCCCCAGGCGGCCACGTTGCGCCGCGCCTCGTGGGTGACGCCGGCGGTGTGGTAGGTCGCCACCACGGTGTCGAGCTGCAGCAGGGCCGCGTCGAGGCACGGCGGTTCCGGCGACCAGACATCGAGGCCCGCGCCGGCGAGATGGCCGGCGGTGAGCGCGGCGGCGAGCGCCGCCTCGTCGTGGACCCGGCCCCGGGCGGTGGTGATGAACAGCGCCCCCGGCTTCATCGCCGCGAAGGACGCGGCGTCGAAGCTGCCCCGGGTGGTGTCGTCGAGGGGGCAGTGAAGGGACACGATGTCGGACTCGGCGAGCAGCCGCGCCCGGTCCACCGGCTCCGCGCCGCGGGCCCGGATCTCCGCGTCCGGGAGGAGGGGATCGTGGGCGAGGACCCGCATGTCGAAGCCGCGGGCCAGCTTGGCGACCTCCCGGCCGGTATGACCGATCCCGATGAGGCCCAGGGTCGCGCCGCCGATCTCGTGGCCCATCAGCGATTCGCGGGTGAAGCCGCGCGCGGTCCGGAGCAGGCGGTCGGAGACGCAGATCTTGCGCGAGACGGCGAGCATCAGGCCGATCGCCAGTTCCGCCACCGAGCGGGCATTGCCGCCCACTTGGTTCACCACCGCGACGCCGGCCCGGGTGCAGGCGGCGGCGTCCACCGTGTCGAAGCCCGCCCCGGCCGACGAGACCGCGAGCAGATTCGGGCATTCGGCGAGCAGCGCGTCGGTCACGTGCCAGCGGCGCGGCAGCTCGTCCCGCGCCGGCGATACGTGGAGGACGTGGGCCCGCGCCAGCAGCGCCGCGAGCGCGTCCTCCGGTCCCTGCAGGTCGCCGACCTGCAGGTCGATGTCGGGCTCGGCCCCCAGGCGCGCGTCGAAGACCGGATTGATCCAGACGTTGAATCGGCAGACGCGCTTGGTGGCCGACACCCGGTTCAGCCCTTCACCACCGCGTCGATCGCGTCGATGACGTGGTCGATGTTGTGGGTGTTGACGGCGGCGACGCAGATCCGGCCCGTCTCCAGGGCGTAGACCTCGTGGTCCTCGCGCAGGCGGGTGGCCTCGGCGGGGCTCAGGCCCGTGTAGGAGAACATGCCCTTCTGCGCCTTGATGGCGTCGAAGCCGCGCTCCGGGTGACGCTGCTGCAGGCTGTCGGCCATCCGCTCGCGCATGGCGCGGATCCGGTCGCGCATCTCGCCGAGTTCCCGCTCCCAGTCGGCGCGCAGCTCCGGGTCGGTGAGCACGATCTCGACGATCGCCGCGCCGTGGGTGTGCGGGTTCGAGTAGCTCGCCCGCACCAGCCGCTTGGCGAAGGCCTCGACCTTGGCCTTCGCGGCCGGGTTCTCGGCCACGATGGTGAGCGCGCCGACGCGCTCGCCGTAGAGCGAGAACGACTTCGAGAACGAGGAGGCGACCAGGAATTCCTGGCCCGACTCGGCGAACAGGCGCACCGGCTCGGCGTCGGCGTCGAGGCCGTTGCCGAAGCCCTGGTAGGCGATGTCGAGGAACGGGATCAGGCCGCGCTCGGCCATCAGGGGCACGAGGTCCCGCCACTCGTCGAGGCCGAGATCGGCGCCGGTCGGGTTGTGGCAGCAGGCGTGCAGCACCACGATCGAGCCCTTCGGCAGATCCTGGAGATAGGCCTTCATGGCCGGGTAGTCGGCGCCGCCGGTCTCGGCCGAGAAGTAGGGATAGTCGACCACGGTGAAGCCGGCCTGGCTGAACAGCGCCTTGTGGTTCTCCCAGCTCGGGTTGCTCACCGCCACGGTGGCGTTCGGGTAGAGCTTGGCGAGCAGGTCGGCGCCGGTCTTCAGCGCGCCGGTGCCGCCGATGCTCTGGAGCGTCGCGGCCCGGTTCTGGGACAGGATCGGCGCGCCCTTGCCGAACAGGAGTTCCTGGACCGCGTCGCGGAACGGCTTGGTGCCCTCGATCGGCCGGTAGGTCTTCGGCAGGCCCTTCTCGATCCAGCGCTTCTCGGCGGTCTGCACGGCGCGCAGGCGCGGCACCTTGCCGTCCGCGTCCGTGTACACGCCGACCACGAGGTTGAGCTTCTTGGGGCTCGGGTCGGCGTTGAAGGCCTCGAACAGGCGCATGATCGGGTCGAGCGGCGCGTCCTGGATGCCGGCGAACAGCGAGGTCATGATCGTCAATCGTCCCAGAGGGTCTCGGCCGGCGACGCGCGGAGGGGCGCCGGCACGCCCGGCGACGGGCCGGGCCGACGCCCTTATTCCGCACATCGCGCTCGCCCGCCAGCGCTTCCGCGCGCATCAGCGTCCCGATCCGCTCAACGATCTGCGCGACGCTGCGCCCGACGATAGTCCGGGCGATCCGGGAGCGGCGCCCTTCCGGTCGGGGCGGAGACGGTCCTAGAGTGCCGCCATGATCCGTCGCCTCCTCCCGTTCCTCGCCCTTCTCCTCGCGGCCGCCCCGGCCGTCGCGCAGGCACCGGTGCGGATCGGCCTGTCGGCGCCGCTGACCGGTCCGGATTCCGCCTTCGGCCAGGGGCTCCGGCAGGGCGCCGAGCAGGCGGTGGCCGATCTCAACCGCGCCGCGGGCGGCCGCTCGCGCTGGGTCCTCGTCCCGGCCGACGACGGCGGCGAGGCCCGGCAGGCCGTCGCCGTCGCGAAGAAGTTCGCCGCCGACGGGGTGCGCCTCGTCGTCGGACCGCTTGAATCCGGGGCGGTCGCGGCCGCGGCGCCCGTCTACGAGGACGCGGGCGCAGTCATGGTCGCGCCGGGGGCGTCCTACGGGCCGCTGACCGGCCGGGGTCTGTGGAACCTGTTCCGCCTCGGACCGAGCGACGCCCAGCAGGGTCGGGCGGCCGGGGCCTACCTGGCGAAGGCCTTCGCGGGACGCCGGGTCGGGATCCTCAGCGACCGCTCGACCTTCGGCCGCGGCCTCGCCGACGCGGTGGCGGCGCGGCTGAAGGAGGCCGGCACGCCGGAGGTGCTGTTCGACGGCTTCCCCCGGGGCACCCGCGACCTCGCGGACCTCGTCGCGCGGCTGAAGGCGGCGCGCCCCGACGCGGTGTATTTCGGCGGCCTCGCGCCCGAGGCCGCGACCCTGCTCCGCGCCATGCGCGAGGCCGGCCTCGGCGCGACGCTGGTGGCGAGCGACGGCATCCTCGACCCCGCCTTCGCCGCGGTCGACGGGGACGGGGAGGGGACGGTCATGACCCTGGTTCCCGATCCGCCGCGCCTGCCCGAGATCCGCGGCGCTCGCCCGGTGCCGCGCTCGCCCGAGGCGGAGAGCGTCGCGGCCAACGCCTACGCGGCCGTGGAGCTCCTGGCGCAGGCGACCGAGCGCACCCGCGCCGCCGACCCGAGGACCGGCCGCATCGCGGACGGCCACAAGGTGGCCGAGGCCGTGCGGACGGGGCCGTCCCGGACGCTGCTCGGATCGGTGGCCTTCGACGCGCGGGGCGACCGCGCCGGAGCACCGATCGCCCTGCGGATCTGGCGCCGGACGCCGGACGGTCGCCTCGACTATGCCGGCAACGACGCCGAGCCCTGAGAGCCGGCAAATCGTGTCGATGACGGAACGTGTTCGGTGTCCGTGACTTGCGGCCGGTTCCCGCGGGGACTACATGCGGGCGGTGCTGCTGAGCTGGCGCGGGCGGTCCACCGGATCGGATCCGCGCCCTGCGGCGTTTCCCGAGCTCGATGACAGCCGAACACGCATTGCCGGAACGCCTGCTGCCGGACGGTCCGACTGGAGAAGGTGCATGGCGAAAGAAGAATTGATGCAGTTCGATGGTCTCGTGATCGAGATCCTGCCGGATGCGCGCTACCGCGTGCAGCTCGACCAGGGCCACGAGATCGTGGCCTACACGGCCGGCAAGATGAAGAAGAACCGCATCAAGACGCTGGCGGGCGACCGGGTGACGGTCGAGATGTCGCCCTACGACCTTGAGAAGGGCCGCCTCGTGTTCCGCCACAAGGACGAGCGCTCGTCCGGACCCCGCCCGCCGGTGCGCGGCGGTCAGTTCCGCCGCCGTTGACGACCGGGCGCGCGCGCCGGGCTTCCCCGGCCGCGCCCGCCTACCTGCTCTTGACCGTCACGGCGCTGCTCTGGGCCGGCAACGCCGTCACCAGCCGCTGGGCGCCCGGTCACGTGTCGCCCCAGGTCATCACGACGCTCCGATGGGCGGTCGCCTGCCTGGTGCTCATGCCCTTCGCCGCGCGCCGGCTCGCCGCCGCGTGGCCGCTCCTGCGGCCGCACTGGCTGCGCATCCTGCTGATGGGCGGCCTCGGCTACACGGCCTTCAACTGCCTGTTCTACGCGGCCGGTGTGCATACCGGCGCGATCAACCTCGCCCTGTTCCAGGGGGCGATCCCCGTGCTGGTGATCGTCCTGAACCGGCTCGCCTACCGGGTGCCGGTCACGCCGGGGCAGGTCCTGGGCGTGGCGCTGACCCTGGTCGGCGCCGGCCTCGCCGCCACGCACGGCGACCTGTCGGTGCTCACGACCCTCGCGTTCAACCGCGGCGACGTGCTCGTCTTCGGCGCCTGCCTGCTTTACGCGGGCTACACGATCTTCCTGCCGACGCGCCCGAAGGTGCCGGCCCTGGTGTTCTTCGCCGCGATGGCGGTCGCGGCCTTCGTCACCTCGCTGCCGCCGCTCGCCGTCGAGTGGGCGACGGGCCACGCCGTCTGGCCCAACCGCGAGGGCTGGCTGATGGTCGCCTTCGTGGGCCTCGGGCCGTCGCTGCTGGCGCAGCTCTTCTTCATGCGCGGCGTCGAGATCATCGGCCCGAACCGCGCCGGCCTGTTCGTCAACCTCGTGCCGATCTTCGGCGCGATCCTCGCCGTCCTGCTGGTCGGCGAGCCGTTCGGCGCGACGGAAGGGGTCGCCCTGGCCCTGGTGCTGGCCGGGATCGCCTGCGCCGAGCGCCTGAAACCGGCGCCCGCCGCAGAGGCGACTCCGGAAGCCGCCTACTCGCAGACGCGGACGCGGCGGATGTAGACGTCGCCGTAGGCATCGTAGGTCCGGCGGCGCTCGAAGTGGCAGACCGGGCCGTAATCCTCCTCGACGTAGACCGGCGGCGGGGCGCGGTAGACCGGGCGGCCCGGGTAGTAGCCGTTGTTGGCCGACGCGATGGCGCCGCCGACGGCCAGGCCGCCGAGCACGCCGAGGGCGGCCGCGCCGCCGGCGCCGATGCCGTCGCGGGCCTGGGCGGCCGGCGCGAGCGTGGCGAGGCTCCCGACGACAAGGCTCGTCGCGAGAAGGTACTTCATGACATCCCCCTGAAAGCAGGCGATTCGTGCCGATCAATCGGCACAGAGCTGCTAGCACACCCGAGCTTTGGGGCGTTTGTTCGGCCGCACGTGCCGGCTTGACGTGAGGTGCTCCGCCGCACCAAACCCGGGGGCGAGCCGGAGGGCGAGCGAGAGGAGCGGCGACCGTCATGGTGACACGGGGCTTCGTCGGACGCAGGCAGCCGCCCGAGACCGGCGCGCGCCTGCCGCCGGGTCAATATCTCACCGACGATTTCCCGATCCTCCAGATCGGCCCCAACCCGACCGTCGACATGGCGACGTGGCGGTTCACGCTGCGCGAGGGATCCCGGCCGATCAAGGCGTGGAGCTGGGCGGAGTTCGAGGCGCTGCCCCGCACCACCTGGCGCGGCGACATCCACTGCGTCACCAAGTGGTCGAAGTTCGACACGACCTGGGAGGGCGTCAGCTTCGACGACATCCTGGCCGATGCCGGGATCACGGCACCGACCGGCTACCTCCTGGCGGAATCCCACGACGACTACACCACGAATGTCCCGGTGGCCGACCTCGTGGGCGGTCGCGCCCTGGTGGCGACGCGCTACGAGGGTCAGCCGATCCATCCGGATCACGGCGGCCCGGCGCGGCTGTTCGTGCCGCACCTCTATTTCTGGAAGAGCGCCAAGTGGGTGAAGGGCCTGCGGTTCACTCAGACCGACACGGCCGGTTTCTGGGAATTGCGCGGCTACCACATGTACGGGGATCCCTGGCGTGAGCAGCGCTACATCGGTGACTGAGGCGGTTCCTGAGGTGGTGACTGACGCGGTGACGGACACAGTGACTGACCCGGCGTTCGAGCCCATCGTCTTCCGCTGGCACGAGGCGGAGATCACCGCGATCGCGCCGGTGACGCCGCACGTGAAGAGCGTCCGGCTGCGCTGCGGCCTCGCCGAGTCCTACCGGGCCGGGCAGCACGTCGATGTCCGGCTCACCGCCGAGGACGGCTACCAAGCGCAGCGGAGCTATTCCATCGCCTCGGCGCAGGACGGCAGCGGCACCCTGGAGCTGATGATCGAGGCCCTGCCGGACGGCGAGGTCTCGGGCTGGTTCTCGCACTGCGCCGAGGTCGGCGACCGGGTCGAGCTGCGCGGGCCGATCGGCGGATCGTTCTCCTGGGACGGGTCCGACGGCGGGCCGCTGCTCCTGGGCGGCGGCGGGTCCGGCGTGGTGCCGCTCCTGGCGATGCTGCGGCGGCGGGCGCAGCACTGGCGGGCGATCCCGGCGGCGCTGATCTACTCGGCCCGCACCCGCGCGGAGGCGATCGCGGTCGCCGAGCTGGAGCGGCTCGCCGAGACGGATCCCAACTTCTCCCTGCATCTCGCCACCACGCGCGAGCCCGGCGGCAAGCGGATCGACGCGCACCTCGTCGCCGACGCGCTGGCGCGGATCGGGGCGCCCGGGAAGGTGTTCCTCTGCGGCTCGAACCGGTTCGTGGCCGCGGCCTCGGACCTGATCCTGGCGCAGGGCGTCGCGCCGGGCCTGATCCGCACCGAGCGCTTCGGCGCCTGAACGAGGCCTGGCGCTTTCCGGTCGAGGATCTCGGCTCTGTCGTCGTTGCGAGCGAAGCGAAGCAATCCAGAGTGCGCCACATTCTCCAACGTCGCGCCGCCCCGGGTCGCTTCGCTGCGCTCGCGATGACGGAGCGGGTTGCGCCGACCGAAGCGTTCCGCCGGAAGCCGAATCAGGGGCTGAAGATCAGCACGAGGTAGACGAAGAACAGCACGAGGTGCACCGCGCCCTCCAGCACGGTGGTGCGCGAGCCCGAGAAGGTCTGGGCGCTGAGGATAAGCGTCACGGCCAGCAGGGTCATCTCGGTCGGATTGAGGCCGAGCACCACGGTCTGGCCGGTGAGCAGCCCGATGGTCAGGATCGCCGGCACGGTGAGGCCGACCGTGGAGGTGGCCGCCCCCAGGCACAGGTTGATCGCCCGCTGGAGCTCGTTGCGGGCCACCGCCTTGAGCGCCGAGATCCCCTCCGGCGTGAACACGATGGCGGCGATCAGCACGCCGCCCAGCGCCGTCGGCGCGCCGAGCGCCGCGATGCCGTGGTCGAGGATCACCGCGAGGCTCTTGGCCAGGATCACGATCGGCAGGACGTTGGCGAGCAGCAGGCCGACATGCTTGGCGACGCTGCCGCCCGAGACCGGATCCGCGCCGTGCGGCGGCTCCGTCGCCTCGGGGATCTCCGCGTCGATGAAGAACTCGCTGTGGCGCCCGGTCTGGATGAGCAGGAACACGCCGTAGAGGGCGAGGGTGAACACCGAGAACGTGACCGCCTGAAGCGTCGTCAGGGTCCCGTCGCTGGTGGAACTGGTGAAGTTCGGGATGATCAGCGCGATCGTGGTGAGCGGGATGATCACCGCCATGAAGGCCGAGGCACCCTGGAGGTTGTACCGCTGCTGGTGGTGGCGCAGGCCGCCGACCAGGAGGCCCAGCCCGACGACGCCGTTCAGCACGATCATCAGCACCGCGAACATCGTGTCGCGACCGAGGGTCGGCGCGTCCTTGGCCGACAGCATCACGGCGGAGATCAGCGCCACCTCGATGATGACGATCGCCAGCGTCAGGACCAGCGTCCCGAGGGGCTCGCCGAGGCGGTGTGCCAGTTCTTCGGCCTCGTGCACCACGCCGAAGGCGGCCCAGACGATCACGGCGAGCAGCCACGCGAACAGGCCCCCCGCGAACAGCGGCTGAGACAGGTCCCCGAGCCAGTCCTTGCCGAACCACGTGAAGGCGAGAACCGTCGCCCAGGCTACCGCCACCCGCAGGGCTGCCATCATGATGAACGTGTACTCCGCTCGGTTCGCGTCGGGCCTCGACGTGCGCGATTCACGGGAGCCTTAGCAGGTCGTCGGACCAGTGTCGGCGTCGACGGCCGATCGGCCGCGGGTCCATTCGCGCGCCGATGAGGCGGGCCGGATCCCGGATCGAGCGCGCGCAACCGCCCCATGCTGCGACGGGAGTGGTCAGTCGGCCCGGTTGGCGTTACCTTCCCGGCACCCGAATAAAGTCCGGCGCCTGATTCCCCCGCCGCGCGATGGCGCGCTGCCGGGCGCGGCACGGCCGTTGAGAGTTCCCGAAGCTTGCCTTTCCCGACCCTGCCCGCCCCCCTCGCGCGGGCCCTGAGCGACCGCGGCTACGCCGACCCGACGCCGGTCCAGGCCGCCGTGCTGGAAGCCGCCGCCGGCTCCCGCGACCTCCTCGTCTCGGCCCAGACCGGGTCCGGCAAGACCGTGGCCTACGGCCTCGCCATGGCCAGCATGCTGATCGGGGAGGCCGAGCATCTGCCGCCCCCGGCGGCGCCCCTCGCCCTCGTGATCGCCCCGACCCGGGAACTTGCCCTGCAGGTCCAGCGGGAGCTGTCCTGGCTTTACGGCCCGGCCGGTGGCCGGGTTGCGGCCTGCGTCGGCGGCATGGATCCGCGCCGGGAGAGCCGGATGCTCGCGGACGGCACCCACATCGTGGTCGGGACGCCGGGCCGCCTGCGCGACCACCTCGAGCGCCGCAACCTCGACCCGACGGCGCTGCGCGCCGTGGTCCTCGACGAGGCGGACGAGATGCTCGATCTCGGCTTCCGCGAGGACATCGAGTTCATCCTCTCGGCGACGCCCGCGGAGCGGGCCACCTACCTGTTCTCCGCGACCCTGCCGAAGGCGATCGAGACGCTGGCCGAGCGCTACCAGCGCGGGGCCCTCCGGCTCGCGATCAAGGGCGAGACCAAGGGCCACGCCGACATCGCCTACCGCGCGGTGCGGATCATGCCGCGGGAGACCGAGCACGTGGTGCTCAACCTTCTGCGCGAGGCGGACGCCAAGACCGCGATCGTCTTCTGCAACACCCGCAACGCCGTCCGGCACCTCCAGGCCAGCCTGACCGAGCGGGGCTTCTCGGTGGTGGCGCTCTCGGGCGAGCTGGGGCAGGGCGAGCGCAACGCCGCGCTCCAGGCCCTGCGCGATGGCCGCGCCCGCGTCTGCGTCGCCACCGACGTGGCCGCCCGCGGCATCGACCTGCCGTCGCTCAGCCTCGTCATCCACGCGGATCTCCCGCACGACGCCGAGGTGCTCCAGCACCGCAGCGGCCGCACCGGCCGCGCCGGCCGCAAGGGCACCTCGGTGCTGCTGATCCCCAATTCCCGGCGGCGCCGGGCCGAGCAGATGTTCGCCATCGCCAAGGTGAGCCCCGAATGGTCGGGACCGCCCTCGGCCGACGAGATCCGCCGGCTCGACGGCGAGCGCATGCTCTCCGACCCGCTCTTCGCCGAGCCGCCGGCCGAGGAGGACGTCGCGCTGGCCGAGACGCTGCTCGCCGGCAAGAGCCCCGAGGAGCTCGCCGCGCTCCTGGCCCGCGTGTACCGCACCCGCCTGCCGGCCCCCGAGGAGGTCAGCGATCCGGGCGAGGGCCGCGCGCCCCGCGGCGAGCGTCCGCCCTACGACCCGATGGACCCGGAGCGGATCGCCGCCATGGGCCCGGCGGTCTGGTTCCGGCTGAACCTCGGCCGCCGCGACAACGCCGACCCGCGCCGGCTGCTGCCGATGCTGACCCGTCGGGGCGGGATCGGGCGCCAGGAGATCGGCGCCATCCGGATCTTCGACCGCGAGACCAAGTTCGAGGTGCGTGGCAACGCGGCGGCGCGCTTCGCCGAATCCTTCGCCCGCAACGGCTCGCCGGAGATCCAGGTCGAAGCGCTCGCGGGCGATGGGGCGCCGGCCGAGCGCCGGGGCCCGCCCGCCGGGCCGAAGGGATTCGCGAGCCCGCGGGCCGGCAAGCACCAGCGCAAGGCCGAGCGCACCGGGCCGAAGGGCGACAAGGCCGGGCGCCAGACGGGCCGGGCCTGAGCGCCGGCCCCGGCAGACGTCCGGCCCCGTGAGCGGGGCCGCCGCGGCGGATCAGAAGACGTTCTTGACGGCGTCACCGAGGGCGTCGACGCTCTCCTTCAGCTTCCGCCCGGCCGGCGCCAGGGACGGGAGCTTGATGCCGAGCACCTCGGTATCCTCAGCCTCGGCGGGCTCCGCCTGGGCAACGGTCGCGGTGGCGGCGCCCTTCGCCTTATCGGCGGTCCGCGTCGGCGCGGGCGTTTGGCGGGTCGCCGCCTTGGGCACGGGCTTCTCGGGGCGCTCGATCTTCTCGGCGCGCTCCGTCCTCTCCGATTTCCCGGAGCGCTCCGTCTTCTCGGCCCGCTCCTTCTTCTCGGGACGCTCGGCCTTCTCCGCGCGCTCGGTGCTCTCCGCCACCGGCTTCGGCGCGGCCGGCTCGACGAGCTCGCGGGCCCGGACCGTCTCGGAGGCGCGGGGCGTCTGAAGCGCGGCCGTGCGGCCCGGCGCCAGCGGCGCGACTTCCCGCGCGGCCGCGACCGGCGTGACGGGCGTCGGAACCGGGATGCGCTGCGTCGGCGCGACGGGGGCGGCGGCGACCTTCGCGGGCCGCGGGGCCGCCGGCCGCGGGGCGTCGGGCGCGGGCGGCGTCGGCGCGGGCGTGATCGCCGCGAACGCCTCCGGCAGCGACACCATCCTGAGCGCCGGTGTCTCCGGCTTGGCGGGCTGCGCCGGGGCGGCCGCCGCCTGGACGGAGCCCTTGATGGCGGGCAGCCCGTCCTTCAGCTCCGGCCAGTCCGCGGCCTGCCGGGACGCGATGATCTTCACGGGGGTCGGCGCCGCCAGGCCGGCCATCACCGTCGAGGCGGCGACGCCGAAGCCGACCAGCGCGCTCGCGCCGGCCACGCTGAACAGCACGACCTTGAGGTTCAGCGACGGCCCGGGCTTGGCCGACGGCGTCCGGTCAGGCCGGGTCTCGGACGGGTCGAGGTTGAGATCGATCATAGGCCGGGGTCTCTGACACGATACACGCCGCGCGCGACCGGGCTCCCCTTCACCGGCCGCCACACTCCGAGGATTCGAAGCTGGTTCGACTCTGGTGGCGATAGAGGAGCTGCAATACGGCGCAATGATGTCGGTCCGAATTGCCTGCCCAGCCAGTCCTGGCGCGGCTATCCACAAGATTACGCCACGCCGCTTAAGAATCGGTGTTCGCCCCGTCCGCGGCACTGGGGGCGGGGCGGCCTGAGCACGTCCGGGTCGCCACTCCGCCGGCCGCCCGCGGCGGGCGCCATGGACTTCGCCGGCGCGGTCGCTATGCGTCAGCGCGTGGATACCCGCCCGAACCTGTCCCCGCGTACCGAGACGGCCGAAGCGCCGGACGCTCCCCGGCTCCGCCGCTGGCCCTGGTCGGCGTGGTCCACCCGCGCGCGGCTCGTCGCGGTGGTCCTGCTGATCGACGCCTTCGCGGCCGTGATCTCCTGCGCGGTCATCGTCCTGAACGCCCGGTCGGCCGTGCGCGTCGAGACCCGCGCGTCGCTCGCGACCGTCGAGTCGCTAGTGGCCGACACGATCCGCCTGTCCGACACGGCCGCGCCCGACACGCTGCTCCAGACCCTCGACCTGCGCTTCAAGGTCCTCCGGCACGTCCGGGTCGCTGTGCTCGACGCGGACGGCGACGAGGTCGGCCGGCCGCTGCCGCCGCCGCGCGCCGACCGGGAGGCGCCGCGCTGGTTCGCCGACCTGATCATGCCGCCGATCGAGCGCCACGCCCTTCCGATCGTCGTCAACGGGCGGCGGCTCGGCACGGCGCAGATCACCACGCAGCCGATGGACGAGATCGACGAGATCTGGGGCTACGCCCGGGCGCTCTCGCTGACCACCCTGGCGATCAACGCCGCGATGCTGATCGCGCTCTACATCGCGCTGGGCCGGATCCTCGCGCCGCTGCGGCGGCTCGGCGCCGGCCTGACCCAGCTGGAGCACCACGACTACACCGCCCGCCTGGAGCCGCCCGGCGCCCGGGAGCTGGCCGTGATCGCCGAGCGGTTCAACAAGGTCGCCGAGGCCCTGGGCGAGGTCCGGGCCGCCAACGGCCGCCTCAACCGCCAGCTCCTGACCGCGCAGGACGACGAGCGCCGCCGGACGGCCCTGGAGCTGCACGACGAGTTTGGTCCGTGCCTGTTCGCCCTTGAGGCCAACGCCGCCTCGATCGGCCGCATCGCCTCCGGCACGGCCGAGCCGAGCCGCGAGAAGCTCGCCGCCCGGGCGGCCGAGATCAGCGCGATCGTCGGGCAGGTCCAGACCGTCAACCGGGAACTCCTGAACCGCCTGCGGCCGCACGGCCTCGGGCAGGCGCCCCTGGCGACCTGCCTCGACCTACTCCTGCGCGGCTTCGAGCAGCGCCATCCCGGCATCACCTTCGCGGGCCGCTTCGAGGGGCTGGCCCGGGGCTACGGCGACCTCGTCGACCTCACGGTGTTCCGCTGCGTTCAGGAGAGCGCCACCAACGCCGTGCGGCACGGCGCCGCGACCCGGGTGGAGGCCGAGGCAGCCGAGACCGGCGGCCGGATCGACCTCACCATCCGCGACAACGGCACCGGAATCCCGCCGGAACACGGTACCGGGCTCGGTCTGTCGGGGATGCGCGAGCGCGTGGAGGCCCTCGACGGCACCTTCGCCCTTGACAATGCCGGCCCCGGGGCGATCGTCCGGATCACGATCCCCGTTCCGCCCGACCGGGGCGACGAGAACAACACCGCGCCGAGCGCATGAACGCCATCGCATCCCAGATCGACGCCGCCGCCACGCGCCTGCCGGTTCTCGTCATCGATGATCACCCCATCGTCCTGCAGGGCTGTCGACGCGTGCTGGAGGATTCCGGCGTCGAGACCATCGCGGAGGCGACGACAGTCGTCGGCGGCTACCGGATCTTCCACCGGCTCCGCCCGCCGGTCGTGATCTGCGACCTGACCTTCCAGGGCAGCGGCATGGCCGGGCTCGGCCTGATCCGGCGGATCCGGGCGGTCGCGCCCGAGACGCGCATCCTGGTCTTCAGCATGCACAACGACCCGGTGATCGTCGCCCGCGCCCTCGAGGCGGGGGCCCTGGGCTACGTCCTCAAGGACCACGCCTCGGCCGAGCTGTTCGAGGCCTTCGCCAAGGTCCGCGTCGGCGAGGTCTACCTCGACCGGCGCCTCGCCACCGAGGTGGCGATGCTGCGCGCCGACGCCCGCCGCGCGCCGGAATCGCAGCTGACCCCCCGCGAGCAGCAGATCCTGGCGCGCCTCGCGCAGGGCCGCTCCTACGGAGCCATCGCGGCCGACCTGTCGGTGAGCTACAAGACCGTGACGAACGCCTGCTCGCAGATGCGCCAGAAGCTCGGCGTGCGCACCCTCGCCGAGCTGATCCACGTCGCCGTCACCCACGCGCAGCGGCAGGGCTAAGCCGTGGCATCCCCCGGACCTGACGACGCCTTCTCCTGGGAGGCCTGGGCGCGCAACGCCGCCGCCTACGAGACCATCCGGTCGATGCCGTTCAACGCCGAGCTCGCCGCCGGCACGCTGCCGCAGGACCGGTTCCGGCACTACATCGTGCAGGACGCGCACTACCTGATCGGCTTCGGCCGGGCGCTGAGCCTCGCCGCCGCGAAGGCGCCGGATCCGGACACGATCGTGCAGTTCTCCCGCGCCGCGCAGGAGGCGATCGTGGTCGAGCGCGCCCTCCACGGCGGCTTCTTCCGCGACTACGGCATCGGGCCGGACACCTTCGCGGCCACGCCCCTGACTCCGGCCTGCGACCACTACGTCAGCTACCTCACGGCCACCGCCTACGCCGAGCCCTACGCGGTCCTCTGCGCGGCCCTGCTGCCCTGCTTCTGGATCTACAAGGCGGTCGGCGACGACATCTTCGCCCGCGCGCAGCCCGACAACCCGTATCGCGCCTGGATCGACACCTACGCGGGCGACGATTTCGCCGCAGCGGTCGCGGCCATGATCGCCGCCACCGACTGCGCGGCGCGGGACGCGTCGGAGGCCGAGCGCGCGCGGATGCACCGGGCGTTCACGCAGGCCACCCGGCTCGAGTGGCAGTTCTGGGACAGCGCCTACCGCGACGCGGCCTGGGCCCTGTGACCCGCCCGGCGCGCCCGTGACCGCGCCGGACGCCAGCCGCCGCGATCTCGTCGCCGCCGCGCTCGCTGCAGCCCTCGCCGCGCCGCTCCGTCCGGCCCTGGCCGCCGGCGCCGGCGATCCGGCGCCGATCCCGCCGGATCGGCCCGTCCGGATCGCCATGCTGGTCTATCCGGGCCTCACCGCGCTCGATCTCGTGGGGCCGCAGACCTTCCTCGCCGGCCTCGCCCCCGGCAGCCTCCACCTCGTCGGCGCGGAGCCCGGGCCGGTGACGAGCGACACCGGCCTCGTCCTGGTGGCGACCCACGGCTTCGCGACCTGCCCGGCGGACCTCGACGTCCTGTTCGTCCCCGGAGGCGACGGCACCCCCGCACAGATGGGCGACGCTGCGCTCCTCGCCTTCCTGCGCGACCGCGCCGCGCGGGCCGGCTGGATCGCCAGCGTCTGCACCGGGTCGCTGATCCTCGGGGCGGCGGGCCTGCTGCGCGGCTACCGCGCGACGTCCCACTGGAGCGTGCGCGACGCGGTGCTGCCGCTCCTGGGCGCCCGTCCGGTGGCCGAGCGCGTCGTCTTCGACCGCGACCGCGTCACCGCGGCCGGGGTCTCGGCGGGGCTCGATCTCGGGCTGGCGCTCGCCGCGCGCCTGCGCGGGGATACCTACGCCCGCACCGCGCAGCTCGTCGCCGAGTACGCCCCGGCGCCGCCCTTCCGCGCCGGCACGCCCGCCGAGGCCGGGCCGGCGACCGTCCGGGCGGCCGAGGCGATCCTCGCGCCGCTGGTGACGGGGGCGGAGGCCGCAGCGCGCCGGTGAGCGCCGCGCCGGCGATGCAACCGGGACACGGTCCGGCGCGACGTGCGGCGGCGTGCTTGACGGCGCGCCGCCGGGGCCCGAACTGTTGCGGTGCACGATCCCCCGGAGCCGCCATGTCCCTGATCGCACGCCTGCGCGCCTACGCGGCCGAGGCTCTCGGCGTCGGCACGCAAGAGACCGTGGACGAGACGCATCTCGCGGCCACCGCGCTCCTCGTCCACGTCGCCCGCGTCGACGGCATCCTGGCGCCGGCCGAGAGCGAGCGCCTCTCGCGCCTCGTGCAGGGCCACTACGCCGACGGTCCGGATGCGGCGCGGGCGCTGATCGAGCGCGCCGCCGCCATGGATTCGGAGGTGCGCGACGTGGCGAGCCTCGTGGAGATGATCCCGCACGAGGCCGACCGGTCCGAGCGCGAAGAGCTGCTGACCATGGCGTGGTCGGTGGCGGCGGCGGACGGCAACGTCGACGAGTTCGAGGAGGCGCTGGTCGAGCGCCTCGGCCGCCTGCTCGGCTTCGACGAGGCCGCCATCGCGGCGGCCCGCCGCAGCGGACAGCAGGGCGTCGCGGCCGCGTAGTCCCGGCCGCCCGCGATGATCGCCAGCCTGGCCCTGATCCTGCTCGCGCAGCTGCTGGGCGAAGCCCTCGCGCGCGGCGCGGGCGTCCCGATCCCGGGGCCGGTGATCGGCATGGGCCTGATGTTCGCGTTCCTGCTGCTGCGCGACAATGCCCGCCTCGGCCTACCGCGCGTGCTGCCGAAGCCGCTGACCGACGGGACGCTCGAGACGACCGCGCGCGGGCTGCTGATGAACCTGTCGCTCCTGTTCGTCCCCGCGGGCGTCGGCGTCGTCGGCCGCCTCGACCTGCTGCGGGCGCAAGGCGCCAAACTGGCCCTCGTGCTGGTCGTCTCGACCGCCCTGTCGCTGCTGGTCACCGTCCTGGTGTTCCGCGCCGTCGCCGCGCTGGTCGAGCGGCGCGGGACCGACGGGGAGCCCTGACGGGTGGCCGGCGACTTCTCGCTCTGGGTCTACCTCGCCAAGACGCCGCTCCTGTGGCTGACGGTGACGCTGACCGCCTACGTCCTGGCGGACCGGATCGCCGCCGTGACCGGCCGGCACCCGATCGCCAACCCCGTCCTCATCACCGTCGTCCTGGTGGGGGCGGTCCTGGCCGTCACTGGCACGCCCTACGGGGCCTATTTCGAGGGCGCGCAGTTCGTCCACTTCCTGCTCGGGCCCGCCACCGTGGTGCTGGCGATGCCGCTCTACGAGCGGCGGGCGACCGTCCTGCGCGCCCTCGCGCCGATGCTGGCGGCCCTCGCCGCCGGCTCGGCCACCACCCTCGCCGTGGTGATCGGCCTCGCGCGCCTCCTCGACATCCCGCAGCCGATCCTCGTCTCGCTGGCCCCGAAATCCGTGACCTCGGGCGTCGCGATGGGCATCGCGGAGGCGCTCGGCGGCGACCCGACGCTCACGGCGATCCTGGTGATCCTCACCGGCATCATCGGGGCGATCCTCGTGACGCCGATGATGAACCTCCTGCGGATCCGCGACATGCGCGCCCGCGGCTTCGCGGCCGAGCTCGCGGCCCACGGCATCGGGACGGCCCGCGCCTTCCAGGTCAGCGAGGTCGCCGGCACCTTCGCGGGCATCGCCATGGGGCTCAACGCCTTCCTGACGGCGATCCTCGCGCCCCTGGCGCTGCACCTGCTGTTCTGAGCACCTGCTGTTCTGAGGCCTCAGGCGTCCAGCCGGTCGGCCACGGCCTCGGCGAGCGACAGGCTGGAGGTCAGGCCGGGGCTCTCGATCCCGAACAGGTGGACGATCCCCGGCAGGCCGTGCTCGGCCGGCCCGTCGATCCGGAAGTCGGCCGCCGCCTCGCCGGGCCCGGTCAGCTTCGGCCGCAGGCCCGCGTAGTCCGGGTACAGCGCCCCGTCGGGCAGGCCGGGCCAGTAGCGCCGGATCGCGCCGTAGAAGGCCTCGGCGCGCGCGGGATCGACCCGGTAGTCGAACCCGTCGACCCACTCCACGTCGGGCCCGAAGCGGGTGCGGCCGGCGAGGTCGAGGGTGAGATGGATTCCGAGGCCGCCGTCGATCCGCGGCGCCGGGTAGATCAGCCGCGAGAAGGCCGGCTTGCCGGTGCAGCCGAAGTAGTTGCCGCGGGCGAGGCGCAGCGTCGGGACGCGCTCGGCCGGGTAGCCCTCCGTGCCGGCGGCCAGGGCCGGGGCACCGAAGCTCGCGGCGTTGACCACCGCGTCGAAGGCCATCGTGCCGGGCTCGGCGCCGCCGAACGCGGCCCGCCACAGCCCGTCCCGCCGTGCCAAGCCCTCGACCGGGGTGCGCAGGGCGAGCGCGCCGCCGTGATCCTCGATCGCCCCGAGCAGGGCGAGCATCAGCGCGTGGCTGTCGACGACGCCGGTGCGTGGCGAGTGCAGCGCCACCGTGCAGGCGAGATTCGGCTCCAGCTGCCGGGCGGCGCGTCCGTCGAGGAGTTCGAGGCCCGGGACGCCGTTGGCCTCGCCCTGGCGTCGGATCGCCGCGATCTTCTCGGCCTCCGCGTCGTCGGACGCGACGATCAGCTTGCCGCACGCGCGATGCGGGACGCCATGACTCGCGCAAAAGTTGTATAATTGGCGGGCGCCCTCGACGCAGTGGTGCGCGCGCTCGGATCCGCCCGGGTAGTACATGCCGGCGTGGATCACTTCCGAGCTGCGGGACGAGACCCCCGTTCCGAAGGCGTCCTCGGCTTCCGCCACGATGACGGCATGCCCGCGCAGCGCGAGTGCCCGCCCGATGGCGAGTCCGACGACGCCGGCTCCGACGACCAGGGCCTCCATGTCTTCGCGTTCTCCAACGCGCCCGGTTGGGCAGGTGAGTCCTCAATACCGCACTTGAGCCGGAACAACGACGCGCCCGTTGATTCGTCGTTGACCCTAAATCTCAATCCTAAGTAGAAATATCGGCGCGATAAATGCGCGGCTCGGTTGTAGCGGCGGCGGACTGGCCCATAATGAGGCCATCCGCCGCCTCCGGCCGAGGCCGAGAACGTCTCAGGGACATGCACCGGCCGTCGGCGGCGAAGAGCCCGACGGAAACCGACGAGAGCCACATCCGAAACACGTAGAATCGAGGTGACGACCATGCAGATGACATCGCCGAGCGTCGAACTCGCCGCAAAGATCCTGAGCGCCTACGTCACGCGCAACAGTGTCCCGGCGGGAACGCTGCCGGACCTGCTCTCCGAGGTACACCGCTCGATCACCGCCCTGGACCAGCCCGCGGAGCCGCAGGTCCGGCGGCCGACCGAGGCGCAGATCCGGGCCTCGATCCGGCCGGACACGCTCATCAGCTTCGAGGACGGCAAGCCCTACAAGGCCCTGCGGCGTCACCTGACGATGCGCGGCCTCACGCCCGAGGCCTACAAGGCCAAGTGGGGCCTGCCCGTCGATTACCCGCTGGTCTCGGCGGTCTACAGCGCCCGCCGCTCGACGATCTCCCGCCAGATCGGCGAAGGCCAGCGCCTGCGGATGCAGCAGGCCGCGGAGTAAATGGGCGTCGGTCGCCGGCGCGCGAGCCCGGCGACCGGTTCTCACGGCCAGCCCGGGTTCTGCGCCTCGGCGGCGGCGGTCGCCACTTCCTGGATCAGCAGGGCCACGAGCCCGGACCATCCGGTCTGGTGCGACGCGCCGACCCCGCGGCCGCTGTCCCCGTGGTAGTACTCGTAGAACAGGACGTGGTCGCGGAAATGCGGATCCTCCTGCTCGATCCGGCTGTCGCCGTAGACCGGCCTGCGCCCGTCCGGGCGGCGGGTCGAGAGGCTGATCAGCCGCCGTGACAGGTGGGCGGCGATCTCCCGGAGCGCGTAGGTCCGGCCCGACCCGGTCGGCGCTTCGACTCTGAAATCCGGGCCGTAATAGTCGTGGAAGCGGTTCAGCCCGGCGATGAGCAAGTAGTTGACCGGCATCCACACCGGTCCCCGCCAGTTCGAGTTGCCGCCGAACAGCCGCGAGCGCGACTCGGCCGGCTCGTAGGCGAGCCCCAGGTCCCGCCCGTCCCAGGCGAAGCAGAACGGCTCGTCCGCGTAGACGCGGGACACGGCGCGCAGCCCGTAATCCGAGAGGAACTCGTTCGGGTCGAGGGCGCGGTGGAGCAGCGCCTTCAGCCGGTGCCCGCGCAGCAGCGACAGCAGCGCCGTCTGGCCCTCGCCGGGCTCGTTCCAGCGCGAGACCAGGGTCGCGAGGTCCGGGCGGTTCTTGAGGAAGAACACCATTCGGCTGCGCAGGGACGGCAGCCGCGCGAGGTCGCACTCGTTGATCACCGCCACCGCGAAGATCGGGATCAGGCCGACCATGGTCCGGGCGCGGATCGGGAGGCGCTGCCCGTCGCGCGTCTCGATGACGTCGTAGAAGAAGCCGTCCGGCTCGTCCCACACGCCCGCTCCCGTGGCTCCGGCGATGAGGAGGAAGTGCTCGAAGAACTTCTCCGCCATGTCCTCGAAGGTCGGGTCGTCGAGCGCCAGCTCGATGGCGATCCGCATCAGGTTCAGCGCGTAGGTCGCCATCCAGGCCGTCGCGTCGGACTGGGTCAGCGTGGCGCCGTCGCCTACCGGCTTCGACCGGTCGAAGATCCCGATATTGTCGAGGCCGAGGAAGCCGCCCTGGAACAGGTTGCGGTCGTCGGAATCCTTCCGGTTCACCCACCACGTGAAGTTAAGGGTGAGCTTGTTGAAGATCCGCTTGAGGAAGGCGTGGTCCGGCTGGCCGGTGAGCGCCCGGTCCAGCTCGAACACCCGCCAGGCGGCCAGCGCGTGGACCGGCGGGTTGGCGTCCCCGAAGCCCCACTCGTAGGCCGGCAGCGCGGCGTTCGGGTGGGTGTAGGCCTCGTCGACCAGCAGCAGGAGCTGGTTCTTGGCGAAGTCCGGGTCGATGAGCCCGAACACGATCGCCTGCAGGGCGAGGTCCCAGGACGCGAACCAGGGATACTCCCAGGCATCCGGCATCGAGATGATGTCGTTGGCGCGCAGGTGCGACCAGTCGCTGTTGCGGCCGTGCCGCCGCTCCGGCGCAGGCGCGGGCTGCGCCGGGTCGCCGGCGAGCCACTCGCGCACGTCGTAATGGTAGAGCTGCTTCGACCAGAGCATGCCGGCGAGCGCCTGCCGCTGCACGAGCCGCATCTCGGGATCGGCGATCGGCGCCTGGAGCGCCCCGTAGAAGTCGTCGGCCTCTCCCTCGCGGGCGGCGAAGACGGCGTCGAAATCCGTGAAGGGCGCGCCCGGCGCGGTCTCGGCGCGCAGGCGCAAACGCACGGTCCGCGTCTCGCCGGGGCCGAGATGCAGGTCGTAGCGGGCGGCGCACTTGGTGCCGGACAGGGCGTTGACGGCGGCCCGGTCGCCGCCCACGACGCACCGGTCGATCCCGTCCTTGTAGAAGCCCTCGGCGGGGCCGCTGCCGAACAGCCGGTGCGTGTTGGTCTCGTTCTCGGTGAACAGCAGGTCGCCCGTGCCCTCTGCGAAGAAGCGGAAGGGCGGCATCTCGGGGTGACGCGCCCAGACCGAGCCCTCCGACCCGGCCATGAGTTCCGGCTTCGGCGTGCCCTGCTTCCACGACCACGTGTTGCGGGCCCAGAGCTGCGGCAGCAGCGTCAGGTCCGCGGCGTCCGGGCCGCGATTGGTGGCGGTGACCCGCATCAGGATATCGTCGGGCGCGGCCTTGGCGTAGGCGATCTCGACGTCGAAGTAGCGGCCCGCGTCGAACAGGCCCGTGTCGAGGAGCTCGAATTCCGGGTCGTCGAGGCCGCGCCGCGCGTTCTCCTCGACCAGACGCCCGTACGGGAAGGCGGCCTGCGGGTACTTGTACAGCATCCGCATGAAGGCGTGGGTCGGGACCCCGTCGAGGTAGTAGTAGAGTTCCTTGACGTCCTCGCCGTGGTTGCCTTCCTGGTTGGTCAGGCCGAACAGCCGCTCCTTCAGGATCGGGTCGCGCCCGTTCCACAGCGCCAGGGACAGGCACCAGTTCAGGTGGCGGTCGCCGAAGCCGCCGATCCCGTCCTCGCCCCATCGGTAGGCGCGGGACCGGGCGTGGTCGTGGGGCAGGTAGTCCCAGGCGTCGCCCTTCGGGCTGTAATCCTCCCGCACCGTGCCCCATTGCCGGTCGCTGAGGTAGGGTCCCCAGCGACGCCACGCCGGATCGGAGCGGGCCTCGACGAGACGGCGGCCCTCGGCGGTCTCGAAGAGGTGCGGCGGCACGCCGTCGGGCTTGGTCATACGCGCGCTGCTCCTGCCCCGCGGATCCGTACCGGATAAAGCCGCGACGCCGGCAGGGAAAGTCAACGCCCCACCGCGACCGGATCTCCGCGGGGGATCACACGACGCGCGATCACACGATGCGGATCGACAGGTCCGGCAGGCCCTCGATCGAGCCGGCGAGCACGTCCCCGCGGACGACCGGCCCGACATTCTCGGGCGTTCCCGAGAAGACGATGTCGCCCGCCTTCAGCTCGAAGGCCCGCGACAGCTCGGCGATCTGCTCGGCGACCGACCAGATCATGTCCGACAGGTCGGCGTCCTGCCGCACGGTGCCGTTCACGGCGAGCCGGATGCGGCCGCGCGTCGGATGCCCGACGCGGGCGACGGGCAGGATCGGCGTGATCGGCGCGGACTGGTCGAAGCTCTTGCCGATCTCCCAGGGCTTCTTCTGGTTGCCCATGCCGCGCTGGAGGTCCCGGCGGGTCATGTCGAGGCCGGTGGCGTAGCCGTAGACGTGGTCGAGCGCCTGCGCGGCCGGGATGTCGCGCCCGCCCGACTTCAGCACGGCGACGAGCTCGATCTCGTGGTGGTAGTTCTGGGTCAGCGACGGGTAGGGATGGTCGGCGACGCCGCCCGCGACGACCTGCACGGCATCCGCCGGCTTCTGGAAGAAGAAGGGCGGCTCGCGCGACGGGTCGGAGCCCATCTCGCGGGCGTGGGCCGCGTAGTTCCGGCCGATGCAGTAGATCCGGCGGACCGGGAAGACCTGCGCCTCGCCCAGGATCGGGATGGTGGCCTGCGGCAGCGGGAACAGCGGGGCCGGCTGCGCCTCGGCGGCCGCGGCGGGGCCGAGGCCCGCGGCGGCGCCGGCGGCGACCGCCCCGAGCGCGCGGCGTCGACTGATCGTCACCATGGCCGTGTCCCTTCACCGCGATCCGCGCGGCGCAGGCGGGCGATACGACCGGGCGGGGCCGGCCGCCAGCGGATCCGCGGCCGGGATGGAGAGGCTCAGGCGGTCCGTGTCACCCGGATACCCTCCGGCGCCGCCGCGACGCGCAGCCCGGTGTAGTCGGCGATCGTCGGATGATTGGTCCTCACCGGCTCGTGATGGGTCGCGGTGACGACCACGACGGCCGCATCCGCGGCCTCGGCCGCCCGGATGCCGGCCGGGGCGTCCTCGAACACGAGGCAGTCCGGCGCCGCGACGCCGAGGCGCTCGGCCGCCAGCAGGAAGCAGTCCGGCGCCGGCTTGCCCCGCTCCACGTCCTCGGCGGCCACCAGCAGGTCGGGGACCGGCATGCCGGCCGCCGCGAGGCGGCGCTCCGCCAGCCGCCGGGGCGCCGAGGTGACGATCGCCCAGCGGTGGCGCGGCAGCGCCTCCAGGAAGGCCCGCACCCCCGGGATCGCCACGATGTCGTCGACGTCCGCCATCTCGGCCTCGGTGATCGCGGCGGCCTCGGCCACGGGATCGACGCCCGGCAGGTTCAGCCGCCGGATGGTCTCGACCGATTGCACGCCGTGGATCGTCGGCAGGAAGGAGGCCGCGTCGAGGCCGTGCGCCTCGGCCCAGCGCGACCAGATCCGCTCCGCGGAGGCGATCGAGCTGATGATCGTCCCGTCCATGTCGAACAGGAGCGCCGCCAGGGGGCGCGACGGGAGGGCTGACTCGGGCATGGGCGAGGGCTAGGCCGGCGCCGCCGTCCCGGCAACCGGCCTGCGCGCATGGCCGCGTCTCGCGGGCGGCCGGGCCTCCGGGACGCTTTCGCCCGCGGTCGCGGCAGCCCCGCCCGCTTCACGGGCCGGTGCCTTTGGTGTAGCGCGGGGGCAATCCCGGGCCGTCGGCGGCCCTGCAGAAGCGAATATCGACCGACCATGCCGAGCCGCATCGACGCCACCTTCGCCCGCGCCCGCGCGGAGAACCGGTCCGTCCTCGTCACCTACGTGATGTCCGGCGATCCCGATCCCGCGACCTCGCTCGAGGTCCTGAAGGCGCTGCCGGGCGCCGGCGCCGACATCCTGGAATTCGGCCTGCCGTTCACCGACCCGATGGCGGACGGCCCGGCGATCCAGGCGGCCGGCCTGCGGGCGCTCAAGGCGGGCCAGACGGTGTCGGGCACCCTCGACCTCGTGCGCCGCTTCCGCGCCGGCAACGACACCACGCCCGTCGTGCTGATGGGGTACTACAACCCGATCCACACCTACGGCGTCGACCGCTTCCTCGACGACGCGCTGGCGGCCGGCGTCGACGGGTTGATCGTCGTCGACCTCCCCCCCGAGGAGGATTCCGAGCTGTGCCTGCCGGCCCTCGGCAAGGGCCTCGCCTTCATCCGCCTCGCCACGCCCACCACCGACGAGCGGCGCCTGCCGGCCGTCCTCGCGAACACGGCGGGCTTCGTCTACTACGTGTCGATCACCGGCATCACCGGGACGGCGACCCCGGATTTCGGCAAGGTCTCCGAGGCGGTCGCCCGCATCCGCCGCCACACCGAGCTGCCCGTTGTGGTGGGGTTCGGCGTCAAGACCGGCGCCCATGCGGCGGCGATCGCCGAGGGTGCCGACGGCGTCGTGGTCGGCTCCGCGCTCGTGGACGCCCTGGTGCGCTCCCTCGACGGCGAGGGCCGGGCGCAGGGCGGAAGCGTCGAGGCCGTGACGGAGCTGGTGCGCGAACTCGCCGCGGGCGTGCGGTCGGCGGGCGTCGGGCGGGCCGCCTGACGGGCGGACCCGGCACCCCTGGCGGCGGAGCGCGCCGCACCTGATATCTGCGCGGGCTTGAAGCGGACGGACGCAAGTCGATGGTCGAACCGATGAACTGGATCTCGGAGGTGGTGCGCCCCCGGATCAAGACCTTGTTCAAGCGCGAGACGCCCGAGAACCTCTGGGTCAAGTGCCCGGACACGGGGCAGATGGTGTTCCACAAGGAGGTGGAGGCCAATCACTGGGTCATTCCCGGCTCCGAGCATCACCTGAAGATGGGGGCCCAGGCCCGCCTGAAGATGATGTTCGACGAGGGCACGTGGATCGACGTGGCCCTGCCCGAGGTCACGCCCGACCCGCTGAAGTTCCGCGACGAGAAGCGCTACGTCGACCGGCTCAAGGAGGCCCGGGCCAAGACCGGCCTGCAGGACGCGTTCAAGATCGGCTTCGGCCGGGTCGGCGGCCTGCCGATGACGCTGGCCGCGCAGGAGTTCGGCTTCATGGCCGGGTCGCTCGGCATGGCGGCGGGCGAGGCCTTCGTGCGCGGCGCCGAGACGGCGCTGGAGAAGCGCACGCCGTACGTGCTGTTCGCGGCCTCCGGCGGCGCGCGCATGCAGGAGGGGATCCTGTCGCTGATGCAGATGCCGCGGACCACCGTGGCGGTGCGCCGGCTCAACGCGGCCCGGCTCCCCTACATCGTGGTGCTGACGAACCCGACCACGGGCGGCGTCACCGCCTCCTACGCGATGCTGGGCGACGTCCACCTCGCCGAGCCCGGCGCGCTGATCTGCTTCGCGGGACCGCGGGTGATCGAGCAGACGATCCGCGAGAAGCTGCCCGACGGCTTCCAGCGGGCGGAGTACCTGCGCGAGCACGGCATGGTCGATCAGGTGGTCCACCGGCACCAGCTCAAGGAGACGATCACGCGTCTCTGCAGCCTCCTGACCAACGCGGCCCAGGCCGGCGCGCCGGCCGCGGCCTCCGAGGCGGCCTGAGCCCGGCGATGGCCTCGTCCGACGCCCTGATGGCGCGCTTCCTGGCGCTCCACCCCCGCACCATCGACCTGTCGCTCGGGCGCATCGAGCGGCTGCTCGCGCGGCTCAACCATCCCGAGCGCCGCCTGCCGCCCGTGATCCACGTGGCCGGCACCAACGGCAAGGGCTCGACTATCGCGTTCATGCGGTCGATCCTGGAGGCCGGGGGCCTGGCCGCCCACGTCTACACCTCCCCGCACCTCGTCCGCTTCCACGAGCGGATGCGCATCGGCGGGATCGGCGGCGGGCACTTCGTGGACGAGGACCGCTTGGCCGACGCGTTCGCGCGCTGCGAGAGCGCCAATGCCGGCGAGCCGATCACGATGTTCGAGATCACCACGGCCGCGGCATTCGTGCTCTTCGCGGAGAGCCCGGCCGACGTGCTGCTCCTGGAGGTCGGCCTCGGGGGCCGGCTCGACGCCACCAACGTCATCGACCGGCCGGCCTGCGCGGTGGTGACGCCGATCGGCCGCGACCATGCCGAGTATCTCGGCGACACGGTCGAGTCGGTCGCGACCGAGAAGGCCGGGATCTTCAAGCGCGGCTGCCCGGCGGTGATCGCCGCCCAGGACTACGCCGAGGCCGACGCCGTCCTCTGCCGGCGCGCGGAAGCCGTCGGGGCCGGGCCCGTGCTGGTGGGCAACCAGGACTTCTCCGTGCACGAGGAGCGCGGCCGGCTCGTCTACCAGGACGAGACCGACCTGTTCGACCTCCCGCGGCCGCGCCTCGCCGGGCGCCACCAGCTGGTCAACGCCGGAACCGCGATCACCGCGCTGCGCGCCGCGGGGTTCGGCGACATCGGGATCGCGGCCCTGGAGCGGGGCCTGACCGAGGTCGAGTGGCCGGGCCGGCTGCAGCGCCTCGGCCGCGGCCGGCTGGCTGCCCAGCTCGATCCCGGCACCGAGCTGTGGCTCGACGGCGGCCACAACATCGACGGCGGCCGGATCCTCGCGGCCGCCATGGCGGATCTCGGCGAGAAGAGCGACGTGCCGCTCGTCCTCGTGGTCGGCCTGCTCGGCACGAAGGACGCCGACGGGTTCCTGCGCAACTTCGTGGGCCTGGCCCGGGCCCTGGTGGCCGTCCCGATCACCGGGACCATGGCCGCGCGCCCGGCCGAGGAGGTCGCCCGGATCGGCGAGGATGTCGGCCTCAAGACCTACGCGGCGCCGAGCATCGAGGCGGCCCTCGCCCTCGTGCGGGACATCGCCTTCGAGCGCCCGCCGCGAATCCTGATCTGCGGGTCGCTCTACTTGGCCGGCATGGTTCTCGCCGCCAACGACACGCCGCCGGTCTGAGTCGTCTCCAGTCTGGGAGCGCCGCGCGCGGCCGCTGTATCAAGTGGCCGGGAACCGGAGACCTGCGAAATCCGGATTCTGCATTCGAAAATCCGTCGAATCGCCGCAATCGCCCGGACGGACACCCGTCCACGGCCACGCTTTCCTCCCGCTGTGGCAGCTAAGCTACATCCTCGCGGGGCCCGATCGCATAGTTTCAGCCTCGATCGGGCTTATGCTGGGGATCACAGTAATGAAGAAGCTTCTCACCTCTCTCGCGGCGTTCACCGCGCTCACGGCTGCCGCTTCGGCCGCCGACCTGCCGCGCCGCGCCGCGCCGCCGCCGGTGTTCACCCCCGTTCCGGTGTTCACCTGGACCGGCGCCTACTTCGGTATCAACGCCGGCTACGCGTTCGACGCCAGCAGCAACTCCACCCGCGGCTTCGTCCAGACGCCCGGCAACCCGGTCGCTCTGGTTCCGGGCGGTCTCGTCCCCTACCAGGCCCTGCTGCCGAACGGCTCGTCGCTGGTCTACAGCAACGACAGCCGCGAAGGTTTCTCGGGCGGTGGCCAGGTCGGCTACAACTGGCAGCTGACCCCGGGCTCCGGCGCCGTGATCGGTTTCGAGGCTGACGCCCAGTACCTCGACTTCGGCCGTCGCGCCCGCTTCGCCACCAACGCCGTGGCGATCAACCCGGGCTTCATCCCGGTCAATGGCACGCTCAACACCATCGACTTCTTCGGCACCGTCCGCGGTCGTCTGGGCTGGGCCTTCGACCGGACCCTCGTGTACGCCACCGGCGGTTTCGCCTACGCCACCGGCACGGATGACGGCGCTCGCGTCGGCCTGCAGAACTTCGCCGGCCGCCGGAACGACTTCAAGACCGGCTGGACGGTCGGCGGCGGTGTCGAGTACGCCCTGCCCACCGACTCGTTCCTGAACTTCTTCCGCTCCTCGGCCGTCACGCTGAAGGTCGAAGGTCTGTACGTGAACCTCGACAACAACAACGGCCGCGCCCAGGCGCCGCTGGTCGGCGCCGCGATCTCCCCGGTCGGCCTCGTGCCGGTGTACTCGCTCGCCGGCGCCAGCCGGAACGAGAACGCCTTCGCCGTCGTCCGCGCCGGCCTGAACTACAAGTTCGGCTCGTACTGAGACGGAATACGGGATCCCGGGCAACGCATCGGGATCCCGAAACAAAAAAACTTGGGCTCGAAACCGAGAAAGCCCGGCCTCGCGGCCGGGCTTTCTTTTTGTCGTTCGGAGCCGTGACGGCGGGTCAGGCGGTCTGGGCGCCGATCCAGCGCGACAGGTCGCCCTTCGGTGCGGCGCCGACCTTCTGGTCCACGCGCTCGCCGTTCTTGAAGAGCAGCAGCGTCGGGATCGAGCGGATGCCGTACTGGGCGGCGATCTGCGGGTTCTCGTCGACGTTGACCTTGGCGATCTTCACCTTGCCCTGCAGGTCGGTCGCGATCTCCTCGAGGGCCGGGCCGATCTGACGGCAGGGGCCGCACCACTCCGCCCAGAAATCCACCACGACGGGCTCGGCGGACTTGAGAACGTCCTGCTCGAAGCTCGCGTCGGTTACTTTCACCGTCGCCATAACGTCACCTTTCGGAATCCGCCGCCCGTCGGGCGGCGTCGAACGGGCAGAGGCCCGCGCGGTCCGGTCAGAATTGGCGACGGCCCGGCGCCCGGTCAAGAAGTCCGGTCTCCGGGGGAGGGCGGGGGTGCCCGGGACGCACGGCTCTCTGGGTGAATCGGCGCGCCGCGACGTGCGCTGGCGCATGCGGACAGCCCCCGGGCACGCGCCCGGGGGCACGGGTCACGCCTCGATGCCGATCCGGTCCAGGGCCGTCGTGACGTCGTCGGAATCGAGGGCGCGGATCACCGGCCCCGAGGTCCAGACGAGAATCGGCCGGATCGTCCGGCCCGGGTAGATCTGCGCGAGGAGTCGCGCGTAGAGGGCGATCTGGCCGGCCTCCGCGGCGGGCAGCGGCGCGCCGGGCTCGGGCGGGCGCCCGGTCTTGAAGTCGGCGAGGTGCACCATGTCCGCCGTCACGGCGAGGCGGTCGACGCGCCCCTGGACCACCCTCTCTGTCCCGCCGGCACGGACACGCCCCGACAGCGCCACCTCCGCGCGGGCGTCCCGGGCGAAGAGCGGCGCGAGGTCGGGGGCGTCGATGATCCGGAGGACCGACCGGACGATCGCGGGGGCGGCCGCGCGCGGCAGACCGGGCGCCCGGGCCTGCACGAAGGCGCGCCCCGCCGTCTCCCGGCGGTCCGGCTCGACCCGGGGCAGGTGCTGCAGCAGGGCGTGGGTCAGGATCCCGCGGCGCCGGGCCTGCGCGTCGGCGAGGCGCGGCGGCGGCACGCGCGTTCCGTCCGCCGCCTGCAGGGCGCCGGAGGGGTTCAGGGCCTCGGAGGTCGGTTCCGGCGGCACCGGGCCGCGCAGCCAGTCGGGCTCCGGCCCGGCCTCCGCTCCGGCCGACGCGGCACCCGCGGCGGGGGCGGAATCCGGCGGGGCGCCGTCCTGCCAGAGAGTCGCGGGCCCGTAGGGGAGTTCCAGCGCCCGGCCGGCGCCGAGTGCCGCCTCCAGGCCGGCCTGGATCATCCGGCACCACGCCGCCTCGGTCTCGCGCTCGTGGCCGCGGAAGGGCGCGACGATCAGCCGGTCGGCCGCGCGGGTCATGGCGACGTAGAGCAGGCGGTTGTGCTCCTGCCGGGCCTTGGCGAGCAGGGCCGCCCGCGCCGCGTCGGTGGCGGCGCAGTCCTGCGTCCGCCCGCCCGACCAGACCGGCGGCAGGGCGATCTCCGTCGCCGGGAGCGGCAGGAGGGGCGGGTCGTTGCGGCCGAGGGGCTCGCACCCGTCGAGGATCACCACGACCGGCGCCTCCAGGCCCTTGGCGCCGTGGACCGTCATGACCCGGACCTCGTCGCGGCCCGATTCGAGGTCGCGCTTGACCGTGTGGCCGGCCTCGGCCCCGACGTAGCGGGCGAGGAAGCCGCCCAGCGACGGGGCGTCCTCGCCGGTCTCGGCCTGGGCGGCGGCGGCGAGGAACACGTCGATCGCGTCCCCGGCCTCGCCGCCGAGGCGGGCGACCAGCTTGGCCCGGCCGCCCTGCGGCCCGAGGAGCCGGGCGTAGAAGCCGAACGGGCCGTGGAGCCCCGCCAGGGCGATCCAGCCCGACAGGGCCTCGAGCCCGCGCCGCGCGGCCGCGTCGCCCGCCGCGGCGTGGCGGTGCAGGGCATCCTCCAGGGTCTCGGCGAGGTCGCGGCGGGCGGCGATCCGCACGAGGTCGTCGTCGGTGAGGCCGACGAGCGGCGTCTTGAGGGCGGTGGCGAGGGTCAGGTCGTCGGCCGGCAGGAGGCCCGCCCGGCCGGCGGCGACCAGGTCGGCCACCGCGATGTGGGCGGAGACCTCGAGCCGGTCCTGCCCGGCGACCGGGACGCCGAGCCCCTTCAGGGCGCGGATCACCTCCTCGAAGGCCGGCCCGCGCTTCCGGACCAGGATCAGGACGTCCCCGGGGCGCCAGATCCGGCCGGTCGCGTCCCCCGCGGTGGTCCAGGCGCGCACCGCCTGCGCCACCCGCCGGGCGGTGACGATCGCGGGAGCGCTGGTCTCGGGCGCGTCCACGGGGGCGGTCCAGGCATCGGGCTCCGCGGCCGGCTCAGGCTCGGCGATCGGCCACAGCTCGACGGCGCCGGGCGCGCCCGGCCGGGCGCTGGCGTGCACGGTCGTGCGGACCGTGTCCTCGAACGACAGGCCCTCGTTGTGGGCGTCGAGGGCGAAGACCGCGTCGACGGCGCGCAGGACGAGGCCGGTCGAGCGGAACGACAGGGTGAGCGGCACGTCCTCGAAGGTCAGTCCGGCCGAGCGCGATTCCGCGATCCAGGACGCGCGGGTCAGGGCGAATTCCCGCGGCTCCGCGCCCTGGAAGCCGTAGATCGACTGCTTGGGGTCGCCCACCGCGAAGCGCGTGCGGCTGCCGGACCGCGCGCCCTCGCCGGCGGCGAATTCCTGCGTGATCGCCCGCAGGATCGCCCACTGCTCCGGGTTCGTGTCCTGCGCCTCGTCGACGAGGACGTGGTCGATGCCGCGGTCGAGCTTGTACAGGACCCAGCCGGCGCCGACGCGGCCGAGCAGGTCCAGCGCCTTGTGGATCAGGTCGTCGAAGTCGAGGGCGCCGAGGCGCGCCTTCTGCGCCTCGACGCGGCGGTGGATCTCGGCCGCGATCTGGAACAGCGCCTGCGTGCGGGCATGGGCCCGGGCGGCGCGCAGGCGGTCGAACAGGGGCTCCAACCGGTCCCGCTCGGCGAGCAGCGACGCCTTGACGCCGGCCGGCACGCCCTTGGTCCCGAGGCTGCTGTCGGCCTTGGGCTCGTCCTTCTGGGTGAAGAAGACCGCGCGGTAGAGCGCGAGCGCCTCGGCCCGGTCGGGAAGGTCCGCGGAGCGGAGCCGCTCGGCCTCGGCGGCTTCGAGCGCGTCGGCGAGCTTCTCGTCGTTGGCCTTGCCGGTGCGCAGCGCCGCGACCAGCGCGGCGCGCTCCTCCGGGCGGCAATCGGGACCGCCCTCGAGGATCGCGGCCTCGATCCGCTCGGCGGATTCCTCGGCCGCCAGCCCCAGCGCCCCGTGCAGCCGCCCGAAGGCCCGCTCCAGGCCGGCGGCGTCGCCGATGAAGCTCCGCGCTCGCATGGCCGCCCGGATCGCCGCCCGCAGGGTGTCGCCCGTGGCTTCCGGCGTGACCCGCGCGAGGGCCGCGCTGAGCGGCGTGTCGCCGTTCGCGACGGCGTCGGCCAGGACGTTGGCCATCTCGATGTCGAACAGTTCCCGGGCCTTGGCCTCGTCGAGCACCACGAAGCGGGCCGGCACGTTCGCCTCGAAGGGGAACATGTGGAGCAGCCGCTCGCACAGGGCGTGCAGCGTCTCGATCTTGAGGCCGCCCGGCGTCTCGACCGCCCGGGCGAAGAGGCGGCGCGCCAGCCGCAGGCGCTCGGGCCCGGCGCGCTCGCCGGTGAGCTCGGCGAGTTCGGCGGCGAGGGTCTCGTCGTCCAGCGTGACCCAGCGGCCGAGCAGCCGGAAGACGCGGATCGCCATGTTGGCCGCGGCGGCCTTGGTGAAGGTCAGGCACAGGATCCGGCCGGGCGGCGCCTCGTCGAGGAGCAGCCGGACCACCCGGTCGGTGAGGACCTTGGTCTTGCCCGCGCCGGCATTGGCCGAGACCCAGGCGGAGGCGCGCGGGTCGGCCGCCCGACGCTGGTTGGCGCGGGTCAGGTCGTCGACGACGAAGGGGGCGGGGGCGTGCGGGGTGGCGCTGCTCAACGGTCCGGTCCGGCTCGGCTGCCGGCACTCTCTACAACAGAAACGCGCCCGCGGGCCCGCCAAGGCGTCACACCGGCCCTCGCGGGATTGCCCCGGGCGCGGCGCCGTCCCATGGATGCAGACGATCCCTTCCGCGCACACCGAACACGCCCGTGACCCAGCCGACATCCGAGCCGGCGCGCCCGCCGATCCGCTTCCGCGGCCGCTCCTTCATGGCCACCGTCCTGGCGCCGATCCCCCCGGTCGCCGACTGGTTCGGCGACCTCGACGCCCTCAACCGCCGTGCCCCGAACTTCTTCGCCGGCCGGCCGGTGATCCTCGACCTGTCCGGATTGCAGCTCAACCGCGAGGATCTCGACGGTCTGCTCGCCGAGCTGGCCGCCCGCAACATCCCGATCCTGGGGATCGAGGGCGCGGCGCCGTCGCTCCTGGATTCCGCGACCCCGCCGGCCCTGTCGGGCGGACGGCCCGCGGGGGAGGTCGCCGCCCCGGACGAGTCGGCTGCGGACGCGCCCGCGCCGGCCGAGCCGCAGGCCCGGGAGACGGTGCGGTCGCTGATCCTCGACGCGCCCGTGCGCTCCGGCCAGACCGTGCTGCACCTCGAGGGCGACGTCACGGTGCTGGGCGCCGTGGCGTCGGGCGCCGAGGTCATCGCGGGCGGCTCGATCCACGTCTACGGCGCCCTGCGCGGCCGCGCGATCGCGGGCGCGGCCGGCAACCCGACGGCGCGGATCTGGTGCCGGCGGTTCGAGCCGGAGCTGGTCGCGATCGACGGTCTCTACCGCGCCGCCGACGACCTCGACCCGGCCTTCCGGGGGCAGGCCGTGGAGGTGCGGCTGCTGGAGGACGCGATCAAGCTGAACCTGTTCGAGCGAGGTTGAGAGGCTTCGCAGCTCCGGCGTTCAGGCCGTCGGTTAACGGCCTTTCAGCCCGCGCAGAACCCACGGAGACCGGGGCCGAGCCCCCCGCGACGCGCGCCCGAGGGCGTGAGACCATCCTCCGCTGCCCCGATACAAGGATCCCGGCAGAATTTGCCGACCGGATCAGAAACTTAACCCTTCGGTAACCATACCCGCCGTCAATGGTCCGGTAAGGACTCTTAACGGGCGGACATGAGCGACACCCTCCCCGAGCCGATCGACCCGGAGACCGCCACAGCGGCGGCTCCTTCCGCGCCCCGGCCGCTCAGCCTGCGCGGGCGGGCCTTCAAGGCCCTGGCCCTCTCCCCCGAGCCGCCGCTCCCCGAGTGGCTCGCGGGCCTCGACGCGGCGCTCAAGCGCTCGCCGACCCTGCTGAAAGGCCGGGCCGTCATCCTGGACTGCGCCCAGCTCAAGCCCGAGCCGGACGCGCTCGAGACGCTCATGAACGAGCTCAAGGCCCGCGGCATCGCGGTCCTGGGCATCGAGGGGGCCGACGCGGTGGTGGACGGCCTGCCGCCGCTGCTGGTCAAGGGGCACCCGTCCGAGACGATCGAGATCCCGAGCGTCCCGGCCGAGCCGGAGCCGCAGGTGGTCACCTCGATCACCGTCGAGGGCTCGGTCCGCTCCGGACAGAGCGTCATCAACCCGACCGGCGACGTGACCGTGATGGGGTCCGTCTCCTCCGGGGCCGAGATCCTGGCCGGCGGCTCGATCCACGTCTACGGCGCCCTGCGCGGTCGCGCGATCGCCGGAGCCGCGCGCAACCCGCGCGCACGAATCTACTGCCGCAAATTCGAACCCGAGTTGCTGGGGATCGACCGCCTCGTGCGGACGGCGGAGGACATGGGCACGGCCCTGCGCGGCAAGGCCGCCCAGGTCTGGCTCGATGGCGGCAACATCCGAATGGCAAGCCTGGATTAAGGGAGATCGACGCGTGGCAAAGGTTCTCGTCGTCACATCGGGCAAGGGCGGCGTCGGCAAGACGACGACGACCGCGGCCCTCGGAGCGGCCCTGGCCCAGGGCGGGCAGAGCGTGTGCGTCGTCGACTTCGACGTCGGCCTGCGCAACCTCGACCTCGTCATGGGCGCCGAGCGCCGGGTCGTCTACGACCTCATCAACGTGGTCAACGGCGACGCCAAGCTCCCGCAGGCGCTGATCAAGGACAAGCGGCTCGAGACCCTGCACCTGCTGCCGGCCTCGCAGACCCGCGACAAGGACGCGCTCACCGATGAGGGCGTGGCCCGGGTGATGGACGAGCTGCGCGCGAAGTTCGACTGGGTGATCTGCGATTCCCCCGCCGGCATCGAGCGCGGCGCCCAGCTCGCCATGCACCACGCCGACGTGGCGGTGGTCGTGACCAACCCCGAGGTCTCCTCGGTGCGCGACTCCGACCGGATCATCGGCCTCCTCGATTCCAAGACCGCCAAGGCAGAGAAGGGCGAGGACATCGAGAAGCACCTGATCCTCACCCGCTACGACCCGATGCGGGCCGACCGCGGCGACATGCTCAAGACCGAGGACGTGCTCGACATCCTGTCGATCCCGCTGCTCGCGATCATCCCGGAGAGCCAGGAGGTGCTGCGCGCCTCGAACCTCGGCTGCCCGGTGACGCTGAACAACCCGCTCTGCGCCCCGGCGCGGGCCTATGCCGACGCGGCCCGCCGGCTCAAGGGCGAGTCCGTGCCGATGAGCCTGCCGGTCGAGCGCAAGTCCTTCCTCGACAAGCTGTTCATGCGGAGGGCGGCGTGAGCATCCTGGGACTGTTCCAGAAGCGCAGCTCCGGCGCGGTCGCCCGCGACCGCCTGCAGCTGATCCTCGCCCACGAGCGCGCGGAGTCGGGTCGCCCCGACCTCGTGATCCAGCTCCGGGAGGAGATCCTGGCGGTGATCGCCAACCACGTCGCGGTGGAGCCCGACAAGGTGAAGGTCACCCTGGAGCGCGGCGAGGGTGTCTCGACCCTCGGCCTCGACATCGAGCTGCCGCTCGGTGCCTCGGGCAAGCTCGACGCCAAGCTGGCCGCGAAGCTCGCCGAGGTCGCCGCCAAGAAGGGGGCCGTCAAGCCGGCCTCCTCCAAGAAGGCCGCTTGAGCCGGGCGGGGAGCGTCCCCGCCGGCACGGAGATCCACGCGCCGCGCCCGGTCCGCCGGGTGCGGCTTCGTCGTTCCTTCCACGAACTCCGGTCCCGACTCTCGACCGGGCGCCCCGTCGCGCCATCTCGGAAACCCGGGGGAGGCCGATGAGAGGATCGCCATGCCGAGCGCCACGACGGACGACGGGATACGGCTCCACTACGAGGAGAGCGGCCAGGGGACGCCGCTGATCTTCGTCCACGAGTTCGCCGGCGATCACCGCAGCTACGAGGCGCAGCTGCGCCATTTCGGCCGGCGCTACCGCGCGGTCGCGTTCAACGCCCGGGGCTACCCGCCCTCCGACGTTCCGGAGGCCGTCTCGGCCTACGCGCAGGCGCGCGCGGCCGACGACATCCTGGCCGTCCTCGACCATCTCGGCGCGCCGAAGGCCCACGTCGCCGGCATCTCCATGGGTGCCTTCGCGACCCTGCATTTCGGCCTGCGGCACCCCGACCGCGCGCTGTCGCTGTGCCTCGGCGGCTGCGGCTACGGCGCGGAGCCGGAGCGGCAGGCGCTGTTCCGCGCCGAGGCGGACGCCACCGCCGCGATGCTCCTCCGCGACGGCATGGCGGCCTTCGCGGAGCGCTACGCCGTCGGGCCGACGCGGGTGCAGTTCGAGACCAAGGACCCGCGCGGGCACGCCGAGTTCAGGCGGATGCTCGCCGAGCATTCGGCCCTCGGCTCGGCCAACACCCAGGCCGGCGTGCAGAAGGGGCGGCCGTCGCTCTACGATCTCACGGACGAGCTGGGGCGCATGACCGTCCCGACCCTGATCGTCGCCGGCGACGAGGACTGGCCCTGCCTCACCCCGAGCCTGATGCTCAAGCGGGTCATCCCCTCCGCCGCCCTCGCCGTGCTGCCCAATACCGGCCACGCCCTCTCGGTCGAGGAGCCCGACGCCTACAACCGCCTGCTGGACGACTTCCTGGCGCAGGTGGAGAGTGGCCGCTGGCCGATGCGCGACCCCCGGGCGATCTCGGCGACGATCACCGGGATCAGGGGCTGACCGGCGCGCGGGGGATCAGCCGGAAGCGCGCGGGGCGATCGGGCTGGGTCGTCACGACCGCCTGGGGCAGCACCGGCTCGCGCTCGTCGAGCACCAGCCGGAACCGCTGGAGCACCCGCGCCAGGGAGAGGACGGCCTCGCTCAGGGCGAATTGCGCGCCGATGCAGACCCGCGGGCCGGCCCCGAAGGGCAGGTAGGCGAAGCGCCGCGGGGCCTGGGCGCCGGGCAGGAAGCGGCCCGGATCGAACGCGTCCGGGTCCGGCCAGAGCGACCGGTGGCGGTGGAGCACCCAGGGGCTCACCATGACGATGTCGCTCGCCTTGACCGCGTGGCCCGCCACTGTGTCCGGGCCCAGCGCCCGCCGGACGACCACGAAGGCCGCCGGGTACAGGCGCAGGGTCTCGTCGATCACCGCGCGGGTGAGCGGCAGCCGCCCGTCGCTCTGGCAGCCGGTGGGGTCGGCGAGGTCGGCGGCCCGCGCCTCGGCGGCGACCCGCTCCTGCACCTCCGGGGCGAGGGCCAGCAGGTAGGCCGCCCAGAACAGCGTGCCGGCCGTGGTCTCGTGGCCCGCCAGGATCATGGTGGCGACCTGGTCGCGCAGCTCGTCGGGCGTGAAGGCGGCGCCGGTATCGGGATTGCGCGCGGCCGCGAGCAGGTCGAGCAAATCGCCCGAGCGGGACCTGTCCCCCTCGACCGCCCGGCGCGCCGCGATGATCCGGTCGAGGAACGGGATCCACCGGCGCCGGAACCGGCGGCGCGACCAGTCGAGGGGCACCGGCCAGCCCGGGGGGGTGACGATGTCGAGGAGGTGCGGCCGCCCCATCCGCTCGGCGTACTCGGCGATGAACTGGCGCAGCTCGGCGCCGTGCTGGTCCATCCCCACCGAGAACATGGCGCGCCCGGCGATCTCGAGGGCGAGCCGATAGAAGGACGTGAACAGGTCGACCGGCCCCGCCGCGGCCTCGGCGGCGATGCGCTCCATCCCGTCGGTCACGGCGGCGGCGATGTGGGGCACGAGGCCGTCAATCGCCCGCGGAGTGAAGGCCGGCGCCAGGGTGCGTCGCTGGTGCCGCCACGCCGAGCCCTCGCTGATCAGGAGCCCGTCGCCGAGGATCGGGCGCAGGATGCGGGTCGTCCCGGTGGTGCGCGCGTAGTTCGCCTGATTCTCGACGAGCACCCGGCGGATCGCCTCGGGGTCGTTCAGCACGAAGCTCGACCGCCCGAGCAGGCCCCGGCGGGTGACCGGCTCCTCGAAGGCGCGCCGGGGGAAGCCCGCGAGCGCGTTGTCGCGGATCGACCGCAGGTAGGCGGGCAGCGGCAGCTCGCGCTCGGGCGGGGCGCGGTGCGGCGGCACCACGCGCGGCGTCCCGGCGAGGCTCGGGATCGTCCGGTCCGGGGTCGCGGTGGCGTCCGAGAATGTTGGCATGGGGTGCCATCCTGTGCCGGAGACGGGCAGCCCTGTAAACCGCCGGCCGCGCCCCGCGCGGACCGGTCACGCTTACGTCATTCCGCCGCCGCGCGCAGGCGCGCTTCGGCACTCCGGTCGGCACTCTGGATCGGCAGGCGCGCGGGGAACCGGGCCGGGTCGGATTCCGGCGACAGGCTCGCCACGAGGCTCGCCCGGGGCAGGGCGGTCTCGGTCACGTCGAGCAGCGTGTCGACGCCCCGCTCCAGGTGCTCGTCCACCCGGTCGACCACGAGAATCTCCGGCTCGCGCAGGATCGCCCGCGCGAGGCCGACCCGCACCCGCACGCGCTCGGCGAGCGCCTGCCCGCGGTTGCCGACCTCCTTCTCGAGGCCGCGCCGCTGGATCGGCCGCTCCAGGTCGAACTCCCGGAACACCGCGCGGGCCTCCTTCTGGATCAGCGCCTCGCCGTGCATCCGCGCCGTGTCGATGCGGCCGAACAGCAGGTTGTCGAGGACGGTGCTGCGCGGGTTGATCCGGTTCGGGTCGTAGGATTCGACGTCGCAGCCGTCGTCGCCGTGCATGAAGCCCTGCACGACCGCCCGCGCGCCGACCATGCGCTTGGCCAGGGTCTCGTCGAGCAGCCCGAAGCGCATCCGCGGCTCGACATAGGCGAGGGCCAGCGCCAGGAAGGCCACGCTGTCGGTCTCGCTCAGCCGCCCGTCCTCGGGCAGGCGCGCGAGCCGGCGCAGGTAGTCGGGCAGCGCGTCCGGGGTGATCAGCGAGAACCGCCGGAACAGCGGGTGGCCCGGCGGCACGTCGGCGAAGATGTCCTTGAGGTTGCTGGCGATGGCGACGCCCATCCGGTCGAGCTCGTCGAGGAGCTTCACCTTCTCCAGCGCGTCGCGGAACAGGGGAACGCCGGCGAGGCGGCGCGGATCCGTCAGCGTCGGGTCGCGGGGGACGCCGAACAGCAGGTTCTCCCCGACGGTGGCCTGCTCGTTGTAGTGGCCCCGGGCGAAGGGGATCACGAGGTCGGCGAGACCCTTCTGGGCGAAATGCTCGCGCAGGTGCTCCCGCGCCGCGATCATGCGCTGGCCCACCGGCGTGTCGTGGGCGACCGAACTCAGGGCGCCGAGCCCGAACCGGTAGAGCTCGTCGCCGAGGTCGAGCCGGCCGAGCAGGTCGAGCAGGCGCTCGTCGAGCTCGTCGGCATCCCGGACGCCGAGGCGCTTGAAGTCGATCCAGGGGTCCTCGACGCTGTCGCAGGGGTTGCCGGTCTTCACCGCCTCGTTGATCCGCGCCTTGCTGAGGTCGAGGCTCTTGGTGCGCAGCGGGTGCACGCGCAGCCCGTAGAGGACGTTGTCGCGCAGCGTCCCGGGGAACAGCACGGGCTGGACGCCCGCGTAGGCGATGCGCCGCGCGTGGTCGCGGCGCGGCAGCGTCGAGAGGTCGTGCTCGCCGATCCGGACCGTGCCCCCGGGCGGCGACTGGAGCCCGGCGAGCACGCGGACGAATTCCTGCGCGATCGCCCCGGGCGGGACCAGGGCGACCTGCCCGGGGAGGCGCACCTCCGCGTCGCCGACCTCGATCAGGGAGCCGCCCTGCGGATCGCGCAGCTGCAGGCCCTCCAGCCGCAGCGGCCCGCCGAGGCGGGGCGCCGCGCGCTCGGATTCGTGCTCGGCCGGCAGGAGGCGCTGCGGGCCGAAATGCGCCGCCACAGTCTCGTACTTGACCTCGACGTCGAGGCGCTGCTGGTCCCAGTCGATCAGCTCCTTGAGGGGCGGCGGCAGGTCGCGGTAGGCGGCCAGGACCGCCACGAGCTGGCCGATGTCGAGCTGGCCCTTCAGGGCGAAGTAGCCGCCGATCGCGTAGAACAGGAACGGTGTCACCTGCGCGAGCAGGTTGTTGAGATATTTGACCGCGAACTTGCGGCGGTAGATCCGCAGGCGCAGGTCGTAGAGCCGGTAGAGGCGGCCGCCGATCTCCGCGCGTTCCCAGCGGCCGGTGTCGTTCAGCGTCACCGCCTGCAGGCCGTCGAGCACCTCGGCGACGCGCCCGGCCAGGGCGCGGGACGCGATCTGGCGCTGGCGGCTGAGACGGATGATCTCCCGCCGCAGCCGCGGGATCACGGTCATCTGCACGGCGACCATGCCGCCGGCCGCGATACCGAGCCAGATGTTCTGCATCATGATGAAGGCCAGCGCCGTCGCGGCCTGCGTGCCCAGGAACACCGGCACCACGATCGCGTCGCCGATGAAGGAGCCGATCGGCTCGACCTCGTCCCGGATGATCGTCGCGGTCTCGGAGGATTTCACCTCCCGCTGCGTCTCCGGGGAGAAGCGCAGCATCAGCGAGAACAGCTGGAACCGCAGGCGGCGCAGCATCCGCTCGCCGAGAATGCCCTTCTGGAGGTTGATCCAGAACTTGAACGCGCCGTTGATCAGGACGAGGCTGAGGAACAGCGTCGACAGGCTGAGCAGCAGCTCGAACCGGTCGAGCTGGAACCCCTCGAACAGGTGCGTCTTGCCGCCGCCCAGGAAGGCGGGCCACTCGACGGTGAGCTCGAGGAACGGCGCGGTCGCCTTGCCGTGCGCGTAGGCCTTCCCCGTGATCGCGTCGTTGACGATGCGCTTCGGCAGGTCGAGCGAGGCGAAATAGAACGGGAGCGACGCCAGCACGACGGCGCAGATCCGGAGCTGCGCGACCTTGGAGTAGCGCCAGATATACGGGAACAGCCGCGGCTCAAGCGCGCGCATCGTGTCCTTCCGACGAAAGCCCGCCCTGGCGGCCCGACGGCCGAATCGCCGCAGCCGGACGCCTGATCCTGGTCGATACGCTACCCGAGGGATCCGGTTTCATCCAATACAGCCCGATAGGCGCGGATTCCCGCCGGCCGCGGTGTCATCGCGCCGTCATATAGGGCACTCGGCGCCGGATCCCGACGCCGATCTTCCCCCAGCAATCCCGGTCACGCGAGGCCCCCATGACTTCAGCGGCCTTGCCCAAGCGCGCGCGTCCTTATATTGCGACGCAACCACCACGACTCCGTACCTGAACCGGCGCGGACGGCCGCGCCGCGCGGCCGCCAGGGAGCCGGCACAACCCGTTTCGGGCCGCCATGAAACTGCGCAACATCGCCATCATCGCTCACGTCGACCACGGCAAGACGACCCTCGTCGACAAGCTGCTGGCCCAGTCCGGCACCTTCCGCGAGAATCAGCGGGTCGAGGAGCGGGCGATGGACTCGAACGACCTCGAGAAGGAGCGTGGCATCACGATCCTCGCCAAGGCGACCTCGGTCGTCTGGAAGGACACCCGCGTCAACATCGTCGACACCCCCGGCCACGCCGATTTCGGCGGTGAAGTCGAGCGTATCCTGTCGATGGTCGACGGCGTGATCGTGCTGGTGGACGCCGCCGAGGGGCCGATGCCCCAGACCAAGTTCGTGGTCGGCAAGGCGCTCAAGATCGGCCTGCGCCCGATCGTGGCGATCAACAAGGTCGACCGTCCGGACGCGCGGATCAACGAGGTCGTGAACGAGGTGTTCGACCTGTTCGCCGCCCTCGACGCCACCGACGAGCAGCTCGACTTCCCGATCCTCTACGGGTCGGGCCGCAACGGCTGGATGGCCGACAGCCCGGACGCGGACCCGTCGGTCGGCCTCGAGCCGCTGTTCGACCTCGTGCTCAAGCACGTGCCGCCGGCCCGGACCGAGGAGGGGCCGTTCCGGATGCTCGGCACCCTGCTCGAGGCCAACCCGTTC
Organism: Methylobacterium sp. 190mf; assembly: GCF_900107945.1. Taxonomy (NCBI): domain Bacteria; kingdom Pseudomonadati; phylum Pseudomonadota; class Alphaproteobacteria; order Hyphomicrobiales; family Methylobacteriaceae; genus Methylobacterium; species Methylobacterium sp. 190mf. The sequence goes on from NZ_FNVI01000010.1 coordinate 98,393, forward strand.
CTCGGCCGCATCATCACCGGCCGGATCGCCGCGGGCTCGGTGAAGCCGAACCAGCAGATCAAGGTGCTCGACCGTCACGGCAAGGTCGTCGAGACCGGCCGCGTGTCGAAGATCCTCGCCTTCCGCGGCCTGGAGCGCGCGCCGATCGACATCGGCGAGGCGGGCGACATCGTGTCGATCGCCGGTCTGATCAAGGGCACCGTCGCCGACACCTTCTGCGACCCGCAGGTCGAGACCCCGATCCAGGCGCAGCCGATCGACCCGCCGACCGTGACGATGTCGTTCATCGTCAACGACAGCCCGCTCGCCGGCACCGAGGGCGACAAGGTCACGAGCCGCATGATCCGCGACCGCCTGTTCAAGGAGGCCGAGGGCAACGTCACGCTCAAGATCGAGGAGGCGGCCGACAAGGACAGCTTCTACGTCTCGGGCCGCGGCGAGCTGCAGCTCTCGATCCTGATCGAGACCATGCGCCGCGAGGGCTTCGAGATCGCCGTGTCGCGGCCGCGGGTCGTGTACGAGCGCGACGAGGCCGGCGGCCTGCTGGAGCCGATCGAGGAGGTCGTGATCGACGTCGACGAGGAGCATTCCGGCGTCGTCGTCCAGAAGATGTCCGAGCGGAAGGCCGAGATGCTGGAGATGCGGCCGTCGGGCGGCAACCGCCTGCGCCTCGTGTTCCATGCCCCGACCCGCGGCCTGATCGGCTACCAGGGCGAGCTGCTCACCGACACCCGCGGCACCGCGATCATGAACCGGCTGTTCAAGGCGTACGAGCCCTACAAGGGCGAGATGCCGGGCCGGCGCAACGGCGTGCTGATCTCCAACGACCAGGGTGAGGCCGTGGCCTACGCCATGTGGAACCTGGAGGACCGCGGCCCGATGATGATCGAGCCGGGCTGGAAGGTGTACCAGGGCATGATCGTCGGCGAGCACAACCGCGAGAACGATCTCGAGGTGAACGTGCTCAAGGGCAAGAAGCTCACCAACATCCGCACCACGTCGAAGGACGAGGCCGTGCGCCTCACCCCGCCGATCCGGATGACCCTGGAGCGCTCGCTGGCCTGGATCCAGGACGACGAGCTCGTCGAGGTGACGCCGAAGTCGATCCGCCTGCGCAAGGCGATCCTCGACCCGAACGACCGCAAGCGGGCCGAGCGGTCGAAGGAGAATGCCGCCTGAGGCGCGCGACCGTCACCGAACGTGAACGACCGGCAACCGGGCGCTCAGGCCCGGTTGCTGATGTGGCCCTTATTCCTGGCCGCTCTCGGACCCATCGAACCCTTATGCCGGGGGCAATACTTCGATGGGGCGGACCCGAGAGGCCCGCGTGAACCCCGTGACACCGATGCCCGTCGCGCTGAACCCGCTTCCGTCGCTCGCGCAGGCCGCCGCCGCGCCGCCCTCATACCTCGTCGGCCAGGACGGCGAGGGTCACTGGGTCGCCGTCGAGACCGGTGGGCGTGCCGGAGGCATCTTCCGCAGCCGCCAGGACGCGATCCGCTACGCCAGCGTCGAGACCGGCTGCCGTCCCGGTGACGTCCCGCTGGCTTCCGGGCCGATCCCCTTCCGTCTCTCCTGAGCCGCGCGTCGCCGCGCGGGGGATGCCGCCGCGGCGGCATCCCGGTCGCGTCAGCTGCCCCCGGGATCGGTCTCGTCGTTCTGCGTTCCGCCGGCGGGCGTCCCCTGGCCGGGCTTGCCCTCCGTCTTCTCGTTCGGGTCCTTGACCGCGTCGGGGGCGACGTTCTTCGGCTTGTCCGGCTGCGCGCCGGTCTCGCGACGCTCGGTCATTCCCGATTCTCCCGCTCCGCCCGGTAGTGCCCGTCCGCGACCTTCGTGTCGGCGGCCGGACCCCGCGAGGCCTTCTGGTCCGAGTGGCCGCCCGAGGAGCCGCCGACCGCCGGCGGCGCGCGCCCGGGCTCTCCGGCCGCGCCCCATCCCTCCTTCGGTTCGGTCCGCGGCGCCTCGCCGGAGCCCATGTCGGTGATCGCCGCCTGATCGGCCGTCTGATGGCCGCCCCCGGCGGGCGGGCTCCCGCGCGAACCGACCTTGTCGTCGGGCTTGCGGGTGACCGTGCCGGATTCGCTCGTCGGCCTGACCATCAGCGCTTCCCGTCGTCCTGGCCGACGGCGGCGGTGGCGCGGTCGATCGCCTCGCCGAGATCCGTGTCGGACCGCGCCTTGTCCTCCATCTGGCCGAGCTTCTCGCGCGGCGTCTCAGTCTTCGCGGCCACCGGGGCCTCGGCCCCCTCCCGCGCGGGTCGTCCGGTCTGGTCTGTCATGGCTCGCCTCTCTTCCTCTTCGGGGGACAACGGAGGCGGCCGATGAGGGTTGCGCGGACCGGGCGACCGGAGGCGGTCGGTTCAGGTCTCCGGCCCGACGATCCGGGGCAGGACGGCCTGCATGAGGCGCCGCGCCGCATCCTCCGCGGCCCCGCGATCCGATGCCCGGGCCTCGATCGTCAGCAGATCGCCGTCCCGGAGGATGACCGCGGTGGCACCCGCGCCGCCGTCCAGCGCGTACACGCTCAACCAGCCGATCGCCGGGCCGGCGGGCAGGGCCGAGAGCCGGCAATCCGGATTGCGCCGCACGCAGAGCGCCTCGAGCGCCGCGAGGGTCGTCCTGCCGGAGCGGACCCGGGCCTCGGTCCCGTCCGTCAGGCGCCCGATCCGCAGCTCGATCGCCGGGGTGCCCGCGCAGGCGGCGCAGTGCAGGCCGAGACGTTGGGCCTCCGCCTGCGCGGTGGCTGCCGGTCCCAGCGCCAGTCTGGCGGCCTCGGCCAGCCCGGTCAGGTCGTGGACCGCGAAGCCCAGGGCCATCGCCGACTGAGCCCAGAGGCCGAACACGAGAAGCAGGAGGCCGCGCATGAGAGAATCGCTGTCCGTTCGCCGATCGGCGTTAGCGGAGAGTTTTTCTGGCGTCCAGGCACGGGAGATCGCAGTGTTGATCCGAAATTTTCGCCCAAAACTCAGTATTGTGCTGCGAATAAATTTTAAAAGAGACAGATACTGATCAAGGAAAAATAATTGTATGACTGTGATAAAATGAAAAATTCCGTGGGTCGCGACGATCGTGTCCGTCCCCGGCGGACCGGAAGCGCGCGCGGATCCACATCGCCGCGATCCGCCCCGGTGCGATTCGATCGGTGCTCCGTAGGGGAGCGGCCCGAAGGCCGCTCCGATGGCCGGTTCAGCCGATCCCGTCGAACAGCGCCGAGGAGATGTAGCGCTCGGCGAACGAGCAGGCGACCGTCACGATCCGCTTGCCCTGGAACTCGGGGCGCTTGGCCAGCTCCAGCGCCGCCGCGACGTTGCCGCCGGTGGAGATGCCGCCGGGGATGCCCTCCAGCCGGGCGAGCGCCCGGGAGGTCTCGAACGCGGCCTGGTTGGTGACCTTCAGGACGCCGTCGAGGATGCTCGTGTGCAGGTTGTCGGGGATGAACCCAGCGCCGATGCCCTGGATCTTGTGCGGGCCGGGCTGGCCGCCGGAGATCACCGGGCTGTCCTCCGGCTCCACCGCGAAGACCTTCAGGTTCGGCAGGCGCGGCTTCAGCACCTCGCCGACGCCCGTCACGGTGCCGCCGGTGCCGACGCCGGCCACGAACGCGTCGAGCTGGCCGCCCGTGTCGCTCCAGATCTCCTCGGCGGTGGTCTTCCGGTGGATCTCGGGGTTGGCCGGGTTGGAGAATTGCTGCGGCATTACCGAGCCCGGGATCTCCTTCAGGAGCTCCTCGGCCTTGGCGATCGCGCCCTTCATGCCCTGCGCGCCCGGCGTGAGCGCCAGCTCCGCGCCCAGGAAGGCGAGCATCTTGCGCCGCTCCAGCGACATCGTCTCGGGCATCACCAAGATGAGCCGGTAGCCGCGGGCCGCCGCCGTGAAGGCGAGGGCGATGCCGGTGTTGCCCGAGGTCGGCTCGACCAGCGTGCCGCCGGGCTGGAGCTTCCCGGAGGCCTCCAGGGCGTCGATCATGTTGACGCCGATGCGGTCCTTCACGCTCGCGATCGGGTTGAAGAACTCGAGCTTCAGCAGGATCTCGGCGTCGACGCCGTGCTCCTTGGGCAGCCGGTTCAGGCGCACCAGAGGGGTGTTGCCGATCGTCTCGGTGATCGAGCCGTAGACACGGCCGTGGCCGACCTTCGCCGGTGCGTTGAGGGTATCGGCCATCGCGGAACTCCTGCTCGTGGTGACGGATCGGACAGATGTCGTATCCGGGAGAGGCCCCGCCAAGGGATCGCCCTCGCGTGGGGAGGCTTGACCGGCCCGGACGGGAGGCTGCGATATCGCGTTGCCGCGGCCGGAGCAATCGGGCTAAGTGCCGTTGCCGAAAGTTCTTTCCGGAATTGGGCGAACTTTCGCGGCGGGGTGGAAGACCTTTATTGAGCGGCCCGTTCCTGATGGAATTCTATTCTCCTGCCCGTCCGGCCGCGGCCGGCGCTGCCCGACCATCCTGCCCGACGGGCGGACGGGGCCTCCCTCTTCGGCCGACTCGTCGGGCCGCTCTTCTGGCGGGCCTCGGGCTGGTCCTGGCGCGGCCGGCGCGCGCCGCCGAGGCGCTCCGCGTCGTGCTCGCCACCGCGACGCCGGGGGGCGGCTTCCCGGCCTTCGGGGAGGCCTTCGCCGGCGCGGTCGCAGCCGCGGACCCGGCCCTGACCGTCGAGCGGCGCGCCACCGGCGGGTCGTCCGAGAATGTCGGCCTCCTCCGCGCCGGCCGCGTCGATCTCGGCCTCGTGCAGGGCGAGTACGCCTACCCGGCCCTCGCCGAGGGCGGCGGCCTGACCGTCCTGGCGCCGATGTACCCGACGCCGGGCCTGTTCGTGGTGCCGGCGGCCAGCGCGATCCGCTCGGTGGCGGACCTGCGCGGGCGCAGGGTCGTGCTCGGCACGCACAAGTCCGGGCTGACCGTCATGGGCCGCAGCGTCCTCGGCGCCTCGGGCCTCGATCCCGAGCGCGACATCAGCCCGATCCTCCTCGACCGGGCCGGCGACGGCCCGGCCCTGGTGCGGGAGGGCCGCGCCGACGCGCTCTGGGGCGGCGGCCTCGATTGGCCGGGCTTCCACGCGCTGGCCGCGGATCCGGGCGGGGCCCGCTTCTTCGGACCGTCCGAGGCGGCCATCGCGCGCCTCGCGCAGCCCGGCGCGGCGACGCGGCGCCTCACGGTTCCGGCCGGCAGCTTCGCCGGGCAGGCGGAGCCGATCGCGACGGTGGGGTCCTGGAGCTTCGTGATCGCGCGGCCCGGTCTCGACGAGGAGACGGCCTACCGGATCGTCCGGGCGCTGGCGCGGACGGAACTCACCGAAGCGCAGCCGAGGAACCTCGTCGGCCTCGTCCCGGCGGACCGGGTCAATCCCGGGACCGCCCGCGTCCTCCGCGAAGCCGGCGTGACGCTGCGCTGACGGCGCGGCGGCTCAGCGGAACGAGGCGACGCGGCGATCGCGCTTCCGCTCGGCGGCGGGCTGGTAGGCGATCTCGGCGTGGTGGGTGCAGTACGGCAGGCCGGTGATGGAGCGGGCGCCGCAGAAGCGGAATTCCGGCGTCGTCGGGTCGCCGAGGGGCCAGCGGCACATGGATTCCCGGAGGTCCATGATGGTGACGCGCTCCGACACCGCGAGGGCCACGGGCGCGGGCGCCGCGGCCGGCGCGGGCGCCGGGAAGTCCGGGGCCGGACGGTGGGCCAGGATCGCGACCGGCTCGGGCGCCTGCGTCTCGACCACCGCGATGGCGGTCTCGATCTCGACCGTCTTCGACGGCGGGACGGCGGTGGCGGCTTCCTCGCCGCCGCGGGCGCGACCGGCCAGACCCAGGCGGTGGACCTTGCCGATCACCGCGTTGCGGGTGACGCCGCCGAGTTGCGCCGCGATCTTGCTGGCGCTCTGCCCGTCTTCCCACAGGCGGCGCAGCAGTGCCACGCGATCGTCCGTCCAGCCGAGACCCGCTTCCATCATCCCCTCCGCCCCCTGCGGCTCGGCCGCGTTCCCGAAGGCCAGTCCGCGTCTTCCAAGCCGACAGGAGCCGTTATCCCGGCCGACCGTGTCGCCGCGCAGACCGCGCCCCCGCGCACCGGCTGCCGCATCGCGTGCGACACCCTGTCTCGCCAGGCCACGGGGGAACCCTAGCGCGGCGCTCGCGAACGTTGCAAGGGCGGGCGGTCGCCGGTCACGGGCCGCCGCGACGCCTGTCCACCGGCAATGACCCGGGCCGGCCCGGGTCGGCCGGGTCCGGCGCGATCCTGCGCGGCCCCGGCGCGGTCCCGCCGGTGTCCGGTACGGCGCCGCACCGTCCGGGCCGCCGGCCGCAGCGGCCACGCTTGCGCCCCGATCGCGTGGGATCGTGACCCCACCGCAACAGCGCGGCCTTATCGTTCCTCCGAAGCCGGCTAAGACGGAACAGGCGATACGGCCAAGCTCGTTCCGTGTGGCAGAGTGGGCGCGTTTCGCGGTTCGAGGAAGTGACGATGGGTGTTCGTCAGGTCAGCCTGCGCATGGCGGTGGCGTTCGGGCTGGCGGGTCAGGTCGCGGCCTGCGGCAGCGTTCCGCGGACCCCCTACAGTGCCGAGCAGGCGGCCTTCGCCACCGTGCCGGGCATCCCCGGCGCGCGCGTCTTCGCGGACGCGTCGGTGGACACGATCGCGGCGCTCGCCGCCAATCCGGAGCGGCGCCTCAAGGGCTTCACCTACCTGGCCCTGTCGGGCGGCGGCGGCGACGGCGCCTACGGGGCGGGCGTGCTCAACGGCTGGACGGCGTCCGGCAAGCGGCCCGAATTCACCCTGGTCTCCGGCGTCTCGACGGGCGCGCTGATCGCGCCCTTCGCCTTCCTGGGCCCGGCCTACGACCCCTACCTGACCGAGTTCTACACGAGCGGCGTCGCCAGCGAGCTGGTGGCCTCGCCGAACCTGGCCAACGTGCTGTTCGGCTCGGGCCTGTTCGGCGACGGGCGCCTGCGCAACCTCATCGACCGCTACGTCACGGACGATCTCCTCAAGGCCGTGGCCGAGGAGCACGCGAAGGGCCGGCGCCTGCTGGTCGTCACGACGAACCTCGATTCCCAGCGCGCGGTGATCTGGAACATGGGCGCCATCGCGGCGAGCGGGGTGCCCAACGCCCGCCAGCTGTTCCGCGACGTGCTGGCGGCCTCGGCCAGCATCCCGGCGGTGTTCCCGCCCCAGTTCATCGACGTCTCGGCCGGCGACGCGCGCTTCCAGGAGATGCATGTCGACGGCTCGGTGGTGACCCCCGTCTTCACCCTGCCGCAGACCCTGCTGCTGCGCGACGGGCGGATCCGCACCGGCGGCAAGGCCGAGATCTACGTGGTGATCAACGGCCGCCTGGAGCCGGAATTCGAGGTGACGAAGGACAACACGCTCTCGATCGTCGAGCGCTCCTTCACCACAGCGAGCCGCGCCCGCTCCCGCGCGACGCTGACGGCGACCTACGCGCTGGCCCGCACCAACGGCATCGGCTTCAATCTCACCTACATTGACGAGAACGGCCCCAAGGCGTCCGCCGCGAAGGGCTTCGACACCGCCTACATGCGGGCCCTGTACGAGGCCGGTTACGAGAAGGGCCGGACCGGCACCTTCTGGCAGCACTCGATCCCGGCGGCGCCGGTGCTCAAGGCGACCGCCAGCGCCGTCGCGAACTGACCGCCTAACGGTCCGCCGCGCGCCCGGCTCGGGCGCGCGGCGAATGGCGCGGGCGGACGGCGCGCCTACTTGCCCAGGATCTTCGTCACGAGGCGGCCGAGCGGCGTCGCCGTGCTGGCGTTCCGGTCGTCCCGGTCGACGGGGCGGTTCTCGTTGCCGAGGATCTTGGTGACGATGCGTCCGATCAGGTTCATGGGTCGGCCCTCCGGTATCGCGCCCAAATGGCGCAGCTTCCCCAACAACGGGTCAGGCGCGGGCCGCGTTCCAGCCCGGCGCCCGATCGGGCGCCTCAGACCTGCATCAGGCGGATGTTGTTGGTGTTGCCCGCCGTGTGGAACGGGATGCCGGCGGTGACCACGATGACGTCGTTCGGCCGCGCGAAGCCCTCGTCCTGGGCGTGGTGGCAGGCCTTCGAGGTCATCTCCTCGTAGCTGTCGACGTCCTCCGTCAGGACGCTGTGCGCCCCCCAGAGCAGGCTCAGCCGCCGCGAGGTCGCGACGTTGGGGGTCAGGGCCAGGATCGAGGCCGCGGGCCGCTTGCGCGCGACCCGGGCGGCCGTCGTCCCGCTCGCCGTGTAGGCGACGATGGCCGCGGCGCGCACCGCCTCGGCGAGGTCGGCCGTGGCGGTGGCCACGGCGTGAGGCGGCGTCTCCTCCTCACCCGGCTCCGAGGCCGCGACGATCGAGTGGTAGAGCTTGTGGCCCTCCACGCTCCGGATGATCCGGTCCATCATCGCCACCGCCTCGACCGGGTAGCGGCCGGTCGCGGATTCCGCCGAGAGCATCACGGCGTCGGCGCCGTCGTAGATGGCGGTGGCGACGTCCGACGCCTCCGCCCGGGTGGGCGCGGGCGCATTGACCATCGAGTCGAGCATCTGGGTCGCCACCACGACGGGCTTCACGGCGAGCCGGCAGGCCCGGATCAGCTCCTTCTGCCGCCCCGGCACGTCCTCGTGCGGGATCTCGACGCCGAGATCGCCGCGGGCGACCATCACGGCGTCGGAGAGCCGGATGATGTCGTCGATCCGCTCCAGCGCCTGCGGCTTCTCGATCTTCGACATGATGCCGGCGCGATCGCCGATGATCCCCCGCGCCTCGATGACGTCGGACGGCTTCTGGACGAACGACAGGGCGACCCAGTCGACGCCGAGATCGAGCCCGAAGGCGAGATCCGCCCGGTCCTTCTCGGTCAGCGGCGACAGGTCCAGCAGCGTGCCCGGCAGATTCACGCCCTTGCGGTTCGAGATCGGACCGCCGGTGACGACCTCGGCGGTGATGGAGGTCCGCTCGGGTCCGGTGACCCGCACCCGCACCCGGCCGTCGTCGATGAGGAGTTCCTGGCCCGGCACGACGGCGTCGAAGATTTCCGGGTGGTGCAGCGGGATCGCCTGCTTGTCGCCGTCGGCGCCCTCGAGGACGAAGCGCACCGTCTCGCCGGCCTGGAGATCGAGCCGTCCGCCCTGGAGCGTGCCGATGCGGATCTTCGGCCCCTGGAGATCTTGCAGGATGCCGATCGGCCGGCCGACTTCCTTCTCGAGGGCGCGGATGGCCGCGTGGACCTTGGCGTGATCCGCCTGGAGGCCGTGGCTGAAATTGAGCCGGAACGTGTCGACGCCGGCGAGGAACAGGGCGCGGAGCTGGTCCGGGGCGGAGCTGGCGGGACCGACGGTGGCGACGATCTTGGCGTGGCGGTGACGGCGCATGCGGGTCTCGGCCTCCTGAGGCTGCCTCTGGGAATCGAGCCGGGCGCTCGGTCGCGCCGACGGCGCTCACATCGGTCCGCGACGGCCCCGCGGCGAGGCCTCGCGGCGCCCGGCAGGCGATTTTTCGCGCGGCTGGCCGATTCGGCAGGGGGCTATCTGGCCGCCTCCCGGGCGATCCCGGCAAGCCCGGCGTCGAACACGCCCGTGATGTCGGCGACGGCGTCGGCATCGCTCATGCCCTCGGCGTCGAAGGTCGCGCTCCAGATCACCGTGGAGCCCGCGCCGTCGCGACGGACCGCCAGCGTCGCGTTGTAGGCGCGCACCGGCAGGGGCCCCTGGATGAAGCTGTAGCTGTAGCTCATGCCGGTCTCGTCGCGCGCGGTCTCGACCTCGGCGATCGTGCCCTTGCCGCCCTTCACCACGAGGCCGCGGATCTGCGCGCGGATGCCGTCATCCTCGTCCTCGCCCGACAGGATGCAGCGCTGGACCTGCGGGTGCCAGTTCTGGATCGCGCAGAAATCGCCGACCAGCGCCCAGACCGCGGCGGGCGGAGCCGGGATGTCGCGGCTGCGGGTGACCTCCAGGGCGCTGGCCGGTCCGGCGGCCAAGAGGGCCGCGCCGATCGCCGTCAGGTAAGCGGGATGCATCACGGGTCGGTCTCCGGGCCGCCGAACTGATGTGACGCGACTTGGGGCGCCGCCCGGCCGCGGCGAGCCCCGGGGCCGCGACGGACCGCGTCTCGAAGGTGTCGCTGACGGCGCGGTATGCTACGCCGCGCCCGTCAGGATCACCGGAGATGCCCATGGACGATCGCGCCGCGCCGAAGCGGCCCGCGCCCCGGAGCGGCGCCGCGCGCGCGGTCCTGGCGACCGGCGCCGCACTCGTCATCGGCGCGGCCGTGCCGTCGCTCGCCGCGGGGCCGGACCCGTCGCCGCCGGCCGCGCCGCAGGCCTTCGAGGCCTGCCGGGCCGACCTGATCGCCTGGGTCACGGCCCGCGCCGTGCCGCAGGGCCTCGCCGAGGCGCAGCTCGCCCACCTCATGCCCGACCCGGACGTGGTCGCCGCGACCCAGAGCCAGGGCGAGTTCGTCCGGCCGATCTGGGACTACATCGAGGCCAGCGTCACGCCGGCCCGCGTCGAGGCCGGTCTGCGCAAGCTCGCCGAGCACGCCGACACGCTCGCGGCCATCGAGGCCAAGTACGGGGTCGACCGCCACATCCTGGTGGCATTCTGGGGCGTCGAATCGAGCTACGGCGCCGTGCTCGACAACCCGGCGGTGGTGAAGCCGGTCGTCCGCTCGCTCGCGACGCTCGGCTGCAGCGATCCCGCCCGGGCGACCTACTGGCGCGACGAGCTGGCGGCGGCGCTCCAAATCCTGGCCTGGAACCAGGCGCCCCTCGACCGGATGCCGGCGGGGCTGACCGGATCCTGGGCCGGCGCCATGGGGCACACGCAGTTCATGCCCAGCGTCTACCAGCGCGAGGCGGTCGATTTCGACGGCGACGGCCGGCGCGACATCTGGACCTCGGTGCCGGACGCCCTCGCGTCAACGGCGAACTACCTGCGCAGCCACGGCTGGAAGCCCGGCGCGGGATGGGGCAGCGAGGCGGTTCTGCCCGAGACCTTCGACGCGGCGCTCGCCGACGAGACGACGGTCCGCACCGTCGCGGCGTGGCGGGCGCTCGGCGTGAGGCCCGCCCGCGACCGCGCCCTGCCGGACACGGCCGAGGCGACCCTGATCCTGCCCGCCGGGATCCGCGGCCCCGCCTTCCTGCTGCAGCCGAACTTCGCGGTGATCCTCCGCTACAACACGGCGCTCGCCTACGCGCTGACCGTCGCGCTCCTGTCGGACCGCCTGCGCGGCGACCCGGGCCTGGTGCACGACTGGCCACGGGGCGACCGGCCCCTCACCGGCGACGAGCGGCGCGACCTGCAGACCCGCCTGACGGAGCGCGGCTTCGCCACCGGCGGGGTCGACGGCAAGATCGGCCCGAAGACGCGGGCGGCGCTGCGCGCCTTCCAGGGGTCGGTCGGCCTGCCGCCGGACGGTTACGCCGACGCCGCGCTGCTGGACCGGGTCCGGGCCGCGCCCTGACGGACGCTCACGCCAGGAAGGCGGGCTCGTCCCGGGCGAGCACCCGCTTGACGCTCTCCAGGTGGAGGCGGGCGCTCTCGGCGCGCCCGGCCGCCTCCTGGGCCGCCACGCGCTTCACGATCGCCTCGGGCACGGCCTTGAGCGCGCGCCCCGTGCTCATGGCCAGGACCTGCGCCTGTGCGGCGCGCTCCAGGTAGTAGAGGTCGTCCCAGGCCTCCGCGATCGTCTCGCCCAGTACCATCACGCCGTGGTTCTTCAGGAACACGACGTCCGCCTCGCCGGCGCTCTCGGCGATCCGCCGGCCCTCGGACGAATCGAGCGCGAGACCGTTGTAATCCTCGTCCACCGCGATCCGGCCGTAGAAGCGCAGCGCCGTCTGGCCCGCCCACACCAGGGGCTCGCCCTCCAGCATGGCCAGGGCCGTGGAATAGGGCATGTGGGTGTGGAACGCGGCCCGGGCGCGGGGCTTCAGCCGGTGCAGCTCGGCGTGGATGTGGAAGGCGGTGGCCTCGGGCTGGCCGTCGCCCTCGAGGACGTTGCCGTGGAAGTCGCAGAGAAGCAGGCTCGACGCGGTGACCTCCGCGAAGGCGAGGCCGTAGGGATTGACCAGGAACAGGTCGGGCCGCTCCGGCAGCACCGCCGAGAAATGGTTGCAGATGCCCTCTTCCAGGCCGTTGCGCGCGGCCCAGCGCAGGCAGGCGGCGAGGTCGATCCGGGCGCGGCGCACGCTATCGGCGTTCAGGGGCTCGTTGCTGCGGGCGGGCGGGGTTCCCGGGGCGGTAACGGCGTGCGCCATGCGTGCGGGCTTTCCTGTGTCGGGGTTCGGGCCGGGGACTCGACCGGTCCCGCACTCTAGACGCTCGCTCGCCCCTGCGCAGCCGCTCCGCGCTCAGGCGCGGCCGTCGGTGACGCCGCCGACGAGATTGAGGCCGAGCAGGAAGTCCGACGCGAAATCCGTGCGGATGACCGGCTCGCGCGGGATCGCCTCGCGCAGGAGATCGCGCTCGGCGCGGCGCGCCGCGACCGCCTCCGCCACCGTGACGCGCCGGAACGACAGGCTCGCCCCGCCCCGGACCTGCGCCAGCCGCCCGAGATCCGGGCCGATCACCGTGGCGATCTTCGGGTAGCCGCCGGTGGATTGCCGGTCGGCCATCAGGATGATCGGCAGGCCGTTACCGGGCACCTGGATCGCCCCCATGGCGACGCCGTCCGAGACGATGTCGTGCCCCTTGGCGTGCCTCAGCGGCGTGCCGTCGACGAAGCAGGCCATCCGGTCGCCCCGCGGCGAGACCGTCCAGGGACCGGCCAGGAAGGCCTCGACCTGGTCGGGCGCGAAGTAGTCGTCCTGCGGGCCCAGCACGACCCGGATCTCCCGGCCGTCGCGCTCGAGCCAGGGCGCGACGAGCCGCTGCGGCGGCCCGTCCGGGGTTCGGCCCTCGGCGACGGGGAGGCGGTCGCCCGCGGCGAGGCCGCGCCCGTCGAGGCCGCCGAGCCCCGAGCGGGTATGGGTCGCCGCCGAGCCGAGGACCGGCGCCACGTCGACCCGCCCGGCGACCGCGAGGTAGCCCCAGGCGCCGGCATCGCCGGCCCGCACGACGAGGGTCTGGCCGGGCTCCAGGGCGAGCGCGACCGTGTCGGGCAGGGGCACGCCGTCCAGCGCGACGCGGAAGCCCGGCGCCAGCAGGGCGAGCCCGACGGCGCCGTCCTGCGCCGAGACGGTGATGCCGCCCGTGGAGATCTCGATGGCGGTGGCGTCGAGGGCGTTCGACGCCGCCCGGTTGGCGGCGGCGTGCATCAGCGGGTCCATCGGGCCCGCGGCCGTGATGCCGTAGCGCAGGTAGCCGTGCCGGCCCCCGTCCTGCAGGGTGATGCCGGGCCCGGCGGAGTCGATGACGAGGGCGGGCATCAGCGCGCCTCCCCGCGGCGGGCCACCGGCTCGCCCGCCGCCTCGCGCGCCGTGAGGGCGTCGAAGGTCGCGGCATCCACGGGCTCGAAGCGGATCAGGTCGCCGGCGCCGACGAAGAAGCTCGGGTCGCGCTCCGGCGCGTAGAGGCGGGACGGCGTCGCGCCGATCACGTACCAGCCGGTCGGCATCGGCACGGTCGCCACCGCGGCGAGGCCGCCGCCGATCATGATGGCGTTGCGCGGGTGCGGCGGCCGCGGGCTCGCCCGCCGGGGCACTGCCAGGGGCTGCGGCAGGCCGCCGAGATACGCGAAGCCCGGCGCGAAGCCGTACATGTAGACCCGGAACGTCGTGGCCGCGTGGGTCGACACCACAGTCTCCGGGCTCAGGCCGCTCCGCTCGGCGACCTGCGCGACGTCTTCCCCGTGGGGCGCGTCGTAGCAGCAGGGCAGCGTCCAGAGTATCGGGCTCGCCGCGCGCGCGGTCGCGCCGGCCACCAGCGCCCGGACCCGCTCGGCGAGCGTCTCGCGGTCGAGCACCAGCGGGTCGTAGTGCAGCATCAGGGAGCGGTAGGTCGGCACGCGCTCGCGCAGCCCCTCGGGCGGATCCGCCCCGAGGGCGTCGTCGAGGGCCAGGACCCGGTCGCTGATCGCCGGGTCGACGGTGCTGCCGAACTCGACCACGAGGGCCGCCTCGCCGGCGTCGAGGAGGCGGGGCTCGTCCAGCGCCGCGCTCACGGCCGGAACGGCGCCAGCGTGACGCCCGCGCCCTCCAGCCGGGTCCGCACCGCCCGCGCCGTGGCGACGGCGTGGTCCGAATCGCCGTGGACGCAGATCGAGCGGATCGGCGTCGGCAGCGTTTGACCGTCGGCCGTGAGGATCGCGCCCGCCTCGACCATGCGCAGGACGCGGTCGGCCGCCTCGCCGGCATCGGTGATCATCGCGCCGGGCTCGCTGCGGGGGATCAGGAGGCCTGTCGGCGTGTAGCCGCGATCGGCGAAAATCTCCTGGTGAACGTCGAGGCCGCAGGCCTCGCCCGCCGGCACCTGGGCGGTCAGCGCGATGGCGAGCAGCGCGAGCTCCCGGTCCACCGCACGGACCGCGCGGGCGATGGCGTCGGCCACCGGCCGCTCCTCCGCGGCGACGTTGGCCAGCGCCCCGTGCGCCTTCACGTAGGTGATGCGGTGGCCGGCATAGGCGGCGAGCGCCTGCGCGGCGCCGATCTGGTAGGCGACGAGTCGCTCGATCTCGGCGGGGCTGTAGGGCATCCGCCGCCGCCCGAAGCCCCAGAGATCCGGGAAGCCCGGATGGGCGCCGACCGCCACGCCGCGCTCCTTCGCCAGCGCGAAGGTTCGGGCCATGATCTCGGGGTCGCCGGCGTGGAGGCCGCAGGCGACGTTGGCCGAGGTGACGATCCCGAGGATCGCCGCGTCGTCGCCGCAGGCGTAGGCGCCGTAGCCCTCGCCGAGGTCGGAATTCAGGTCCACGCTGGTCATCGCCGCCGCTCCGCGTGCCGATCGGGTCTCATAGGGCCGCAACGGGTTCCGGCTCGGCCGGATCCGCGCTGCGAGAATCGAGCGCGCGGCCCGCCGTCTCCGGCAAGAGAAGCGCCGCGACGATCACGAGGCAATAGGCGCCCGCCGCCACGACGCCGATGGCGATGCCGAGTGTCAGCGAGCCGCTGAGGTGGCCCACCACGGCGGGGCAGATCGCGCCGGTGGCGCGGCCGAAATTGTAGCAGAAGCCCTGCGCGGAGCCGCGGATCCGGCTCGGGAACAGCTCGCTCAGGAAGGCGCCCATCCCGGAGAAGACGCCGGAGAGGAAGAAGCCCAGAGGGAAGCCCAGCACCAGCATCACCGGGTCGGTGATCGGGATCAGCGTGTAGGCGAGGACGAGGACGCCGGCGCAGAAGCCGAACAGGACGAAGCCCAGGCGGCGCCCGATGCGGTCGGAGAGCCAGGCGCTGGTCAGGTACCCGACGAACGACCCGAAGATCAGCATCAGCAGGTAGCCGCTGGTGTTCAGGACCGAGAGGTTGCGCTCGGTCTTCAGGTAGGTCGGGAGCCACGTGGTCACCGCGTAGTAGCCGCCCTGCATGCCGGTCGCCAGCAGGCTCGCCAGCACGGTCCGGCCGATCAGCGGCCGGGAGAAGATGTCGAGGAAGCTGCCGGTGTCGCCGACGTCCCGCATGGCGGCGCGGGTCTGCCGGTAGACTTCCGGGTCCTCGATGTTGCGGCGGATCCAGAAGATCAGCACCGAGGGGAGGGCGCCGAGCCAGAACAGGATCCGCCACGCCACCGCCGGCTCCACCAGGGCGAACACGGCCCAGAAGGCGATCGCCGCGCAGGCCCAGCCGACCGCCCAGCTCGACTGGACGAGCCCCACCGCCTTGCCGCGGTAGCGGGCCTGGATCGTCTCGGCGATCAGCACCGAGCCCACCGACCACTCGCCGCCGAAGCCGAAGCCCTGCAGCGCGCGGGTCACGAGCAGCTGCTCGTAGGACTGGGTGAAGCCGCTGAGCACCGTGAACAGGGTGAACCACGCGACGGTGCCCTGCAGGACGACGACCCGGCCGTAGCGGTCGGCCAGGATCCCGGCCGCCCAGCCGCCGATCGCCGACGTGACGAGCGCGGCGGTGGCGATGTTGCCGGCCTCGACCTTGGTCAGGCCCCAGACCACGACCAGGGTCGGGATCAGGAAGGTGTAGACCATGTAGTCGAACGCATCGACGCCGTAGCCCGCGAAGGCCGCGCCCAGGACCCGGCGCTCCGCCGGACTCGTGTCTCTCACCCACATGGCGCAACTCCTTTGCGGAATGGCCGCCGCGCGGCCGGGATGGTCACAGGAACGGCAGGTCGCGGTTGAGGAGGTCGGTGATCAGCATGTGACCGGGCGCGTGGGTGATGCAGAGCGGCAGCCGCGCCGCCATCGCCACGGCCTGCGGGGTGACCCCGCAGGCCCAGAAGACCGGGAGCTCGTCGGGCTCGATCGGCACAGGGTCGCCGAAATCCGGTCGCGCGAGGTCGCGGATGCCGATCAGGCCCGGATCTCCGAGATGGATCGGCGCCCCGTGGACCGCCGGCATCCGGGCCGTCACCTGCACGGCCTTGATGGCGTCCGCCGCCTTCATGGGCCGCATGGAGACGACGAGCGGACCGTGGAACGGGCCCGACGGCTGGGTGGCGATGGAGGTCCGGTACATCGCGACGTTGCGGCCGAGGGCGATGTGCCGGAGCGGGATGCCCGCCTCGATCAGGCCGGCCTCGAACGAGAAGGAGCAGCCGAGGACGAAGGTGACGAGGTCGTCCCGCCACACGCCGGTCAGGTCGGGCAGCTCGGCCACGAGCGCGCCGCCCTCGTAGACGCGGTAGCCGGGGACGTCTGTGGCGAGGTCGAGATCGATCCCCAGCGTCGGCAGTGCGCGGTCGCCGGGCCGCGAGACGCCGAGGATCGGGCAGGGCTTCGGGTTCTGCTGGCAGAAGCGGTGGAAATCCTCCGCCATGGCCCGCGGCAGGATCATCAGGTTGCCCTGCGCGTGGGCGGGGACGAGACCCGAGGTGTGGCCCCGGAACCGACCCGCGCGGATCGCGCGCCGCGCGTCCGCCGCGTCGGCGAAGACAGGTGGCGCGCCGTCGGCGCCCGCGTGCTGGCTCACCGCGTTGATCTCCCTGGCTGGTCGTCGCGCGCCGGCGCGGCCGCGTCGGCCGTCCGTATTCCGCGAGATCCCGATCGCTTCAGCGATTCATTTCCTGCGGCAACGATCCCATCGCGCCGCGGAGCAGGCCAATCGTGATTGCGAATGGGGCGCGATAAACCGGACTTATCGGCCGGCGGCCCAGGTCTCGGCGGCCCAGGTCCCGGCGGCCCAGGTCTCGGCGACGTCCTGGGCGAGGCGGGCCGCGTCCGCCACGAAGTGATGGGCCGGCCGCTTGGTGTGCATCGCCGTGAAGGTCAGGTCCGAGAGCTGCGGCTCGGCTGGCAGGACGCGCAGGGTGCCGGCACGCAGTTCGGCTTCGACCACGGCCGGGGGGATCACGCAGATCCCGAGGCCCTCGACGCCCATCTTCACGATGGTGGCCAGGGAGGCGCTCGTGTGGATCTGGCTCGGCAGGAGGTTCTCCTGGAGGACGAGGTCGCGCAGCTCGACGTAGGGGCTGGTGTTGCGCGGGTAGGTGATGAGCGGGTGGTGCAGCAGCGCGCCGAGGCTCAGGGGCTCGTCGTCCGGCAGCAGGCCGGGCGCGGCGATCCAGGCGACGGGGGTGCTGAACAGGGGCCGGTTGGCGAAGCTCGGCAGGGTGATCGGCCCGACGAGGAGGGCGAGGTCGATCTCGTCGGCGACCAGGGCGGCCTGCATGTTCGGCGAGATGTCGACCGTGATGTCGACGCCGATCCCGGGATGGGTGGCGCGCATCCGCTCGATGAAGCGCGACAACCACAGGTGCACGATCGTCTCGGACACGCCGAGCCGCAGGGTGCCCCGCGTCCGGCCGGTCTCGTGCAGGGCCGCGCTCATCTCGGACTGGAGCGCCAGGAACCGCTCCGCGAAGCCGAGGAGCAGGCGTCCCCGCTCCGTCAGCGCGACGTCCCGGCTGCGGCGCTCGAACAGCGTCCCGTACTCGTGCTCCAGGGCCGCGATGCGCTGGGAGACCGCCGGCTGCGTGGTGTTCACCTTCTCACTGGCGCGGCGAAAGCTCGAGAGTTTCGCGACCCAGTAGAACACCTCCAAGCTGCGGAAATCCGCCATCCCGCGATCGTCCCGCCTCGCCGTCGTGCTCGGTCATATCGCGCCCCGATGCGCGCGAGCGCAAGCGCGCGGCCGCCGCTCGCCGCTAGAGGTTCGACACGCTCGTGGCCGGACGGGCCGGGCGCATGTGCGCGAGCAGCAGGCGCGCTTCCGCGACGAGGGGATGGTCCAGGTACCAGAGGCCGCAGGCCCAGCCGGCGATCCCGGCGGCGATCGCGGCCGCGAGGCTCGGGAGCGGCGTCTCGGCCGACCATCCCCAGGCCGACATCACCAGGACGGCGGGCGCGACGGCGATGCCGGTCAGGACGGCGGCGTGGAGGTAGATGGGGGCGTAGTCGCGCCGGAACGTGTCGGTCATCCGCTCGAGATGCGGCCGGTAGAGGCCGACGGCCAGGAACGCCTCGCCGATCCGCGCCGCGCCCGCGCCGCCGAGGCCGAACAGGCAGCCGATGCTGAACATCACGAGGCCGGCGCCGTGGCGCAGGAACTCGAACCGCGCCTGCAGGGCGGTCTGGTCCCGGATCAGGAACACCTCCCAGGTCATGCTGAGCGAGGTCAGGACGATCGCCGCCAGGGACAGCAGGCAGAAGGGCAGCGCCGCGCCCTCCCAGCCCGGCCCGAGCAGGACGCGCATGATCGGCCCGGCCAGGACGGCCGCGCCCGCGAAGGCCGGCCAGAGCAGCACGGTGATCATCCGCAGCGTGTGGAGGTAGCAGGTGCGCAGGGACTGCCCGTTCCGCTGCTGGTTCGCGAGGTCCACGAAGGTGATGCGCGTGATCACCACGTGCAGGTGGTCCCACATCAGGGTGTTGAGGCTCGCCGCGCGGGAGTACAGGCCGAGGGCGCTGAGCCCGAGCATCCGCCCGAGGACGAGGTCGCCCATCCGGCCGGCGATTCCCGCGACGCCCGCGATGGCGAAGAGCCGGCCGCCGTAGGTCAGGATCTCGCGCCAGCCCGCGAGGCCCATGCGCAGCGACACGTAGCGCAGGCCGAGGCCGTTCGCAGCCAGCGCCGCCGCGACGGCGCCCGCGGCCTGCCCGTAGGCCTGGCTCATGTAGCTGAAGCCGAGGAGCGCCAGCGCCAGCATCGCGCCGCTGGCGACGAGACCGCGCAGCATGTTGACGAGGGCCACGCCGCGGAAATTGCCGTGCCGCTCGATCATGGCGGCCGGGCGGAACTCCAGCGCGCCGACCAGCGGCACGACTGCGAGGATGGCCAGGGCGCGCTGGACCTCCGGCTCGCCCAGGAGGACGCTGCCGAATACGCTGAAGGCCAGGATCAGGATCGCCGCCGCGCCCGACAGGATCAGGTTCACCGTGAACACGCTCGCCAGCAGGGCCCCGTCCACCCGGTCCGCCCGGACGATGTAGCTCGACAGGCCGCAGGAGCGCAGCGTGGACAGCAGGCCCGCGATCGCGGCGGCGAGGCTGAAGATGCCGGTCTCGTGGGGCGTCAGCAGCCGCGCGAGGGCCAGCGAGGTGCCGAACTGTGCCAGGAACAACCCGCCCTGGCAGAATCCCATCCAGGCCAGGCTCCGGCGCTTCGAGAACGCGGGCGGCGCCGTCGCTTCCGGCCCCTCTCGGAGTTCTGCCATGGGATCCTTCGGACGCGACAGGGTGGCGGCGGCGCTGGCGGCGGCCAGGGCGCGATCGATCGGGACGGCTTAACAGTGCCCGGTGGACCGCGGCAGCTGGCCAATCGGAGGACCGTGCCCACGCCCGATGGCCGAGGTCAGGTCGGGCCGCCGTGCAGATCAGGCGCTGCAGAGAGGCCCGAGAACTCGCCCGCTCCCGAGTCCGGGAATCCGATTTGACTGTATCGGACGCACATATCCGTGTTTTGCCCGCGTCATGAACCAGCACGTAATATATTCATCTTACCGAACGCACTTCGAGCCCCGTTCACGCTGGCAGCACCGTATGCCGAGGCCGAACGAAGATATCCAAATGTGCAAGCGGCGCGCGGCACGGTCGGGATGATCCGATGTTTCGGCCGAAGACCTCGCGGAACAACTTGAAGGTCCGGTCGAAAGGCTAAACGGGTCGCATTCCGTCACGGCGTGCGCGTGCCCTATTCCGCGTTATCGTCGATGGAACAGTAAATCTCCGCAAGATTTTCCCGGCTTGACGGGTCGGTGGGATCGAATACCCGAGATCATCGTCCGATGCCGGCGCGGATCCGGACTTTTCTATAGCCCGTCAGAGGATCCAAGCGGCCGTCGCTGTGCGTCGAGGACGCCGGATATTGCGCCGCCACAACTGCACGACATTCGGTTCCGCATCCAAAAGGCGTAGCCGCCCCTACGGCGCACGGATCGAGAAAGTGCAATAACATTACTATACATTGTCTGTGACTCGTTTTAGAAGGTCGCAATTCTGGCAGTATTTATGGAATAATGCCAAATGAAAATCAGCTTCACCGTATGTACTCGCAACCGTGTAGCGTCCCTTATGCAGACGCTCGACTCGGTGGTCCGCGCGATCGAGGCCGCGCCCGAAGCTGAGGCCGAGATCATCGTCGTCGATAACGGGTCCGAGGACGGCACGGACGCGGCGTTGAAGCGCTGGTCCGCGTCAATCTCGATCGATCGACGCGACGTTCTGCTCCTCACGCAGGCGCGCCCAGGTGTCGCCGGGTCTCGGAACGCCGCGATCGCGCGCGCGTCCGGAGACATCATCGCGTTCATCGACGACGATTGCGTCGTGTCGGACCAGTATCTGCGAGATCTGATCGCGCACTATGCCGGCGACACGGAAAGCGTCATCCGCGGTGGCCGCGTCGAGCTGGGATCTACCCAGGACATCGACTTCACCACGAAGACCGAGGCCCTGGCCAGCCGGCTGACGTACCCGGCTCATCCCGGCGGCTTCGTCCACGGCTGCAACATGACCTGCAGCCGGGCCGTCATCGAGCGGATCGGCGGGTTCGACGCGGCGTTCGGCCCCGGGGCGACGTTCCGCGCGGCGGAGGACACGGACTTCATCTACCGCGGCTGGGCGGCCGGCGTGGCGGTCGAGTACGTGCCCGACATGAGCGTCAAGCATTTCCACGGGCGCCGGGACCCGCGCACGATCGACCGGCTGCACTGGAACTACCAGTTCGGCAACGGCGCGCTCTACGCCAAGCACATCGGCCGCAGCCCGTGGCTGATCAAGCACCTGTACTGGTCCGCCCGCAACGCCGCCCGCGAACTGGTCGGGGGCCCGTGCTTCGACGCGCAGCTCGGCCTGACGTGGCGCGCCATCGTGACCGCCAATCTGAGCGGCGTCCTGGCCTTCGCCTGGCACAGCGCGCGGACGCTGCTGACGCGCCCGCCCGCCCGGGCCTAGGGGGCGGAACGCGCCGGCGGGAGGCGCGGGAGTGCCGCCCGCTCAGCGGGCCGGCGCGCCGCCGGGCCGCGCGAGGCGCGTCCGGCCGAGCATCCGGAGCGTGACGCGCCGCCCGAGCTTCATCGCCGGGTAGAGAAGCCGCGCGCGTCCGGGGCTGCGCAGCAGCCGCGCCAGGAGCCGGCTCGCCGCGCCCCGGTCGTCGCTGAGGCGCGACAGCAGGACGAGGGCGTCCGCGCCGTAATAGAGGTCCGGGCCGTGCCGGACGACCATGCCCTCGTCGAGGTCGTACCCGCGCAGCGCGATCTCGTCGACCAGGGGACCCCCGCTCCGGGCGTCCACCAGGGCGACGGTGCCGACCGACCGGCGCAGGGCCATGAGGTGCACGTAGTTGGAGCAGAACGGGCATTCGCCGTCGTAGACCACCGTCAGGGCGGCCTCGGTCGAGGGGGCGGTCATGGCGTCAGGTCGATCCTGTGCTCGGCTTCGGACACCACGCGGCGGACGGGGACGCCGTCCTGCAGGCTGAAGCAGACGGATTCGCGCCGGTACACGTAGGCGACGATGTCGGCCATGGCGAGGGTGTCGAAGCCGGCGGCGTACTGGAGCGGGACGAAGAAGTGGTGCGGATAGACCGCGTAGGGGAACAGGCCCGTCCTGTCGCGGATCGCGCTGACGAGGCGGTGGTAGCCCCGGACGTAGGCGTCCAGCGCCGGACCGTCGATCTCCGACTTCGAGTATTCCTGACCCAGGCCGTCCGGTGCGGTCAGGACGGGAACGTCGCAGGTCGTCGAGGCCGTGACCTTGCGGAAGACCTGCGTGCCGCCGTTCGGGTTGTCGAGGGCGAAGGCGTTCGCCGCGTCGGGCGCGCCGTAGGCCATGTGGGCGAACGGGTAGGAGTAGAAGGTGAAGAAGTTGGTCGGCACGTAGTGCCGCTGGCCGGTCCGGTCGACCGCCTCGAAGTACATCTTGTTGTTGGCCAGGGTGTCGTACCAGCCGAGCCAGGCCTGGGTCATGAACGTGTTGCCGGTCAGGATGAACAGCACCGACAGGATCCCGACCGAGACCGGGGGCCGCTCGTAGTGCCGGCTCACGACGACGGCCGCGATGGCGAGGTTCAGCATGATCCAGGGGGCGAAGTTGGCGCCCATGAGCACGATGATCGACAGGTGCATCACGTCGAAGCCGAGGAGCAGCAGCAGCAGCCAGCGGCGCGGCATGAGGATCCCCACCAGGGCGATGCCCTGACCGACCAGGATGAGCGTGTTGGTCAGCGCGCTCGAATGGCTCAGGATCGTGCGCATCGCCTCCACCAGCACGGGCCAGCCGGCGTAGGGGACGTGGTTGTTGTCGAGGCCGACGATGAAGATCTTGCCGGGATCGTTGTTCAGCAGCCAGGAGAACGGCCCGTCGTCGAGCGTGACCTTGGCCAGGAATGACGAATAGTAGTTGCCGAGGTGGATGCTGATCGCCGCCGCGATCAGCACTTTCGAGAACATCGCGCTGGCCGACGCGACGTCCGACCGCGCCGCGGCGCCGAGCCCGCGCCAGTCGCGCAGACGCGCCGTCCCGTGGGCGATCAGCAGGCCCGCGACGAGGCAGAAGCTCACCTCCGCGAGCGGCACCACGTCGATGATGTGCCCGTGCCAGAGGCCGGTCACCCGGATGACCGCCTGCTTGCTCCAGACCAGGTAGGTGGCGCTGATCAGGGCGAGCGAGGGCCAGCGCAGGCAGAGCACGCCGCCGGCCACAGCCGCGACCCACAGCGCCGCGATGGCCGTGACGGCGACGGTCGCCTTCGCCCCGGGCAGAATGACGGGGAAGAGCGGGTAGTGGATCAGCGCGTAGCCGCCCGCGATCACGCCGATCATCTGCAGCAGCCGGACCGACGCGAGATCGGCGGCGGCGAAGCGCACCCGCGTCATCGCGAGGGCCAGCGCCACGGGCAGCACCACGCCGTAGTAGTTGTTGATCGCCGTGACGCCGTGCGAGATCTTCAGCAGGACCAGCAGGGCGCCGATCTGCGCGAGCAGGATCAGGTAGTAGCGCGCCCGCTCCGCCACTGGTCGCACGAGGCGTCGCAGGGCGGTGTCGAGGGCCTTGTCCGGGCCGGTGATCGGGAGCGTGCTGCTCATCGTCTGTCTTCCGCCGCGCTGGTGCGACCGCCGCTGCGCGCAGCGACGGCCTCTCATCCTCAAGGGCCCGCTTTGACGGGGCGGCCAGCGGCCGAACGGGGTCCGCCGTCATGCGGGCGTCTCGAGGAGGACCCGCCGCGGACCTGTCCTGCCGCCCCGGGTTCCTGCCTCGCCGGAGAGCTTGGCACTTCACGGGGGTGTGAGAGGCTGCAAAGAGGGCGATCGCCCCTACGCCTTTCGGCTACCCCGACCGTCCCGGCCCCCGGGCTCTACCCGCCGCTGCGCGCGGTGGGACGGGCGTCAGCGCGGCGCCTGTCCCGCCAGCGGTGAGGTCTCGTCGACGAATGTCAGCTTGGCGGCGACCCGTTCCGCCAGGACCCGGCGGCGCGCGGCGAAGAGGGGCTTGAGGATCGGGTTGCCTTTCAGGAAGGCCGCGATCCTGGAGCGGGACGTGAAGATGGTCGATTCGAAAGGTTTCCGCGAGACGGCGTTCGGGACGAGCGCGCGACCGCATGTCAGAGCGCCGCGCTCGAAGAAGTAGGCCCAGTTGTCCGACGTCACCGCGACCGGGCGGTTGGCCCGCAGGATCCCCTCGGCCGCCGACCGGGTGATCACGTAGGCTGCGGCCGTGCCGAGGCTGCTCATGTCCATGGGCAGGCACAACCGGTATTCGCCGATGGTGACGGTGTCGACTGAGCTGAACGGCCCGACCGTCTCGGCCCAATTGAAGAGCAGGACGACGTCGCCCGGCCGCAGGGCGGCCTCGATGCCGGCCACGATCTGATGGATCTGCGGCGGCAGAACGACGTCATCCTCGACGATGAGCGCGTGCGGCAGGTCGAGCGCGATCATCCGCTCGTAGGCGCTCATGTGGGACAGCGCGCACCCGATCTGACCGGCCGTCAGGTCGGGTTGGAACGGGGCGTTCGGATCCGGGACCGGGCCTTCATAGCCGGTGATCTCGCAGCGCGGCCCCCACACCTCGGCGAGGTGCCGGGATAGGTAGGCGTGCCGTTCGCGGAACCGGGGCAGGGAGATCCCGAAGCAGTACATCGTAGTCACCTCTGATGGGGCCCGTCGGGCCGGCCGCGTTCGGCGGCCGTGATCCTTCCCGACCGCGTCCTCCGGCTCTGGCCGTCCGGATCTGCGCCGGGGTCCGGACGGCGCTCCGGCCTGCGAGCTCAATCGCGGGCGGCCGGGTCGCTCCCGTCGACGGTCGGCGACCGCACCACCGGCAGGATCGCCGCCAGCAGGAGTTGGTGGAGACCGTGATTGACGAAGAGCGGGCACTCGAAACAGACCAGGACGAAGAGCTGGCTCATGAACAGGATCGGCCACGCCTCGACGTAGCCGGAGGAGCGCGCGAAATGGGCGATCACCCGGCGCGCGGTGTCGAGCAGCGCGGCCGTGAAGAGGACCAGGCCGACGATCCCGAACGCTACGGCCGTGTCGATGAAATTGTTGTGGAAGAACCACAGCTTCTGCTTCGTGACGAAGTGCAGGTAGGCGGCCGTGGTGAGCGGGCTCTCCCAGTAGGCCTTGTAGCCGATGCCGATGAGCGGCTCCCGCCAGAACTGGTCGAGGCCGAACTGCCAGAGGATGGTGCGGCCGGTCAGCGTGGTGTCCTTGCCGAGATCCGACAGCACGCTCGCCGAGATGTCGGCGCCCCGCGCGGCGACGACGAGGATCCCGACGCCCGCCAGGGCGATGGCGATGCCGAGGCAGAAGCCCGTCACGTGCTTTCCCTGGCGCCACGCGAAGATCGCGGCAAGCGGCAACAGCCCCGCGGCGGCCGCTACCAGGGCGGTGGCCGAGTGCGTCGACACGAGGAGCGCCAGGGCCAGGCAGAATCCAAACGCGGTCAGGAGACGGTTCCAGCCCTGCAGGAACAGGCAGGCCGCGCAGAGGATCTGGAGGCTCGACAGGGATCCGAGGACGTTCTTGTGCGAGTAGATCCCGGCCCAGTTGCCGTCCGTCCCGCGCGTCAGGGCGGGCGCCGCCACCGTGAGAAAGGCCGACAGGAGCTGTCCCGCCAGGAGGCCCAGGAAGACGATCCTGACGAGGCGGGACAGGCCCATCGTCGTCCGCAGGGTGATGCCGGCCACGATCGTCGCGAGCAGCTGGAGCCCGTGATAGGCCGAGAGGCCGGGCGTGAGGGACCACAGGGCGGACGCGATCGCGAGGAGCGGCCAGCTGAGCAGCAGCAGACGGCTGCCGAACAGGGTGGCGGCGAGGTCGCGGCGCATGACCAGGAACGCGAAAGCGATCAGGTCGCTGCCGATCCAGATCGCCTTGTCGACGCCCGGCAGCTTGATCTGCTCGCCGACCACCGGGGCGAAGAGGAACAGGACGATCCACGCGGCGGCGGCCACGCCGAGCCGCGGCATGGCCTCGGCCCCGCCATCGCCCGGTGCGCCCGAATGGGCCCAGCGGTGATCCGTTCCGTACGGCCCGCCCGGCGACCAAGCGAGACCGCCGGCAGGACCGTGTCCGAGGCCCGTCAAGTGTCGTGGAAACGCCATCGCTCGATCTCAGACGCCCCGGGTGAGGCGGTGTCCCATCCGCCCCGCGGCCTGACACCGCTCGAGGCTGCCGCGGACACGCCCCCTCGCGAGTCGACGCTATCCCGGGCATCCCGGACTCAAGAACTCGACCAAACGAGGTAGCGGCGGCGCGGCGCTCGGTGACGACCGGATCGATGCGCGGTCCCGCCGGGCCGATGAAACAGCTCGGCCGGGCCTCGTGGGATAAGATGCCGCACCGAAGATCGGCCGCCGCGACGTGAGCGGCCCGGTATCTTCGGCACCAATGTCTGAATTCATACATTTCTCCACGTTGAGGGCACCGAAATCCGGTGTGCGGCCCGCTCTCAATCGAAGATCTGGGCAGTCGCGACGGAACTCACGGGACGATTAGGCACTTGGGAGATCGATAAATCCTGGAGGAGCGTTTGATGAAGGTCTCTCATCTGGCCGGCGCGGTTGCGCTTCTGGCCCTCGCTGCCGGGCCCGCCCTCGCGGCCCCGTGCAACACCGGAACCACGAAGTCGAACAGCCCCGATCAGCAGGCATCGAATCCCAAGAGCTCCGACGTCGACAAGTCGAGCAAGAATCTCGCCGGCGGCAACCAGCCCGCGTCGCCCGGCACGGTCGGTGCCATGAACAACGTGGGCGCCAACCAGACCGCCGACCGTCAGGCGCAGACGGACGCCGGCTCCAAGTCGAACTCGACCGATCCGGCCGCCGCGAACCTGGCCGGCGGCAACCAGCCCGCGTCGCCCGGCACGGTCGGCGCCATGAACAAGGCCGCCGCCGATCGGCAGACCGCCCCGGTCTCCGGCAACGATTGCTGATCCGAACCGACATTATCCCAGAAGACTGGAAGCCCGCCTCGCACCGTCGAGGCGGGCTTTCGCGTTCCCGAGCACCCGCGAGGCCCGACCCACAACCGGAACCGAGCGTGACAGTTTGAGCTGGCCGAGTTCGGGTGTATTTGGCACCGAAACCGGGTAGATTCGGCAATCGGTCCAGGGGAGGAGAGCGACGTGCGTGGTCGCCGGGCGCTGCTGCTCATCGGAGGGGTCCTGCTCGCGGCGGCCGGTCTCGCGGTCACGCCGACGGGCGAGCGCCTCCGGGCCGATGCCGGCCCGATCGTCGCCGAGGTCCGGGCGCGCGTCGCGGCGCTGATCCCCGAGCGGCGAGAGAACCTGTCGGCGGCGGCGCAGCTTCCCGCGCCGCGCACCGCCATCGAGGACGGCCGGACCCTGGTCCGGCTGACGCCGGCCGAGCGCGCCCGGATCGGTCTCGTCGCCGAGGCGCGTCCCGCCGTCCTGCACCGCCAGGAATTGACCGCCTACGGCAGCGTCCTCGACCTCGCCCGCATCACCGAGCTGACCAACAGCTACGCCGGCGCCGTGGCGGCGCTCCAGACGGCCCGCGCCCGGGTCGAGGTCTCGGCCAGCGCCGCCCGCCGGGCGCGGACCCTCGGCGCCGGCGTGGTGGCGGTGGCGCAGATCGAGACCGCCGAGGGCACGCTCCTGACCGATCAGGCGTCGGTCACGGTGGCGGAATCGCAGTTGCGCACCTTCGCGGCGACGGCGCGCCAGGAATGGGGGCCGGTGCTCGGAAAGGCGATCATCGAGCGGTCGCCGCTGGTGACGCGCCTGATCGAGCGGGCCGATTTCCTCATGCAGGTGACGTTGCCGCCGGGGGAGACCCTGCCGGAGGCGCCCAAGGCCGCGTTCGCCGAGGTGCCGCCGCAGAGCGAGCGGGTCGCTCTCCGGCTGGTCTCGCCGGCGACGCGGACCGATCCGCGGATCCAGGGGCAGAGCTTCTTCTATCTCGTCTCCGGCGACAGCGGTCTCCTGCCCGGGACCAGCACGATGGCGTTCCTGCCGGCGCCGCGCGCGGTGAAGGGCGTCCTCGTGCCGGAGGACGCCGTCGTCCACGGCGAGGGTGGCACCTGGGTGTATCGCGGGACCGGCGACGGCGCCTTCGTGCGTCACCCGGTGCGGCCGGACGCGCCGATGTCGGCCGACGCCTTCGTGGTCGAGGATCTGGCGGACGGCAGCGAGATCGTGCTGCGGGGCGCGCAGGCGCTCCTGTCCGAGGAGATGAAGAGCCGCATCCGCGTCGTGGGCGACGACGATGATTGAGCCGCCCGCTGCCGCCGGTCGCGGCGGTCCGCAGGCGGCCCTCGTCGGTTTCGCCGTCCGGCTGCCCAGGGTGGTCCTGGCGCTCGCCTGCGCCGTCCTCGTCTTCGGGCTCTACGCCCTCTCGGGGGCGCGCTACGACGTGTTCCCGGAATTCGCGCCGCCGACCGTGACCATCCAGACCGAGGCGCCGGGCCTCGATTCTGAGCAGGTCGAGGTGCTGGTCACGCAGCCCGTGGAGGTGTCGGTCGGCGGCCTGCCGGGCCTGGAGACCCTGCGCTCCACCTCGATCCAGGGCCTGTCGGTGATCACCGCCGCGTTCCGGTCCGGCAGCGACGTCGACCGCATCCGCCAGCGGGTCAACGAGCGCCTGGCGGCGCTCGCCGGCCGCATGCCGGCCGGCGTGGCGGCGCCCGCCATGACCCCGCTGACCTCCTCGACGCTGACCGTGCTCCTCGTGGGTCTCACCTCCGAGACCCGCGACGCCATGGACCTGCGCCAGGTCGCGGAGTGGACCGTGCGGCGGCGGCTCCAGGCGGTGCCCGGCATCGCCCAGGTCTCGATCTACGGCGGCGGCGTGCGCGCCCTGCAGATCCAGGTTCGCCCCGACGACCTGATCCGCTTCCAGATCGGCCTCAACGACGTCCTGACGGCCGCCCGGAAGGGGACCGGCGTGCGCGGGGCGGGCTTCGTCGACACGCCGAACCAGCGCGTCCTGCTCCGGACCGAGGGGCAGTCGCTCACCCCGGAGGCGCTCGGGCAGATCGTGCTCCACAACGACGGCGGGGCGAGCGTGGTGCTCTCCGACGTGGCGACCGTCACGGCCGCGCCCGAGCCGGCGATCAGCGCGGCCCTCGTGGACGGCAGGCCCGGCGTGCTGCTGATGATCGGCGCGCAGGTGGGCGTCGACACCCGCGCCGTGACCGCCCGCCTGGAGGTAGCCCTCGACGAGCTGCGCCCGGTCCTGAAGCGCGACGGCGTGAGCCTGCGGGCCGACCTGTTCCGGCCGGCGAACTTCGTGGACGTGGCCACAGGCAACGTGATCGAGGCGCTGGCGCTCGGCGGCGTGCTGGTGGTGGTCGTGCTCCTCGTCTTCCTCGCGGACTGGCGGGCGGCCCTGATCAGCGCCACGGCGATCCCGCTGTCGCTGATCGCCGCCGCCCTCGCCCTCCAGGCCTGGGGCGAGAGCCTCAACACGATGACCCTCGGCGGGCTGGCCCTCGCCATCGGCGAGGTCGTCGACGACGCGGTGATCGGCGTCGAGAACGTCGCGCGCCGCCTGCGGGAGTCGCGGGGCGGACGCCGCGGCCTGCCGCGCGTGGTGCTCGCCGCGATGCTGGAGGTGCGGACCTCGGTCGCCTACGCGACCCTCGCGGTGATCCTGATGTTCCTGCCGGTCCTGGCGCTGACCGGCGTCGCCGGCCGCCTGTTCGGGCCGCTGGCGCTCGCCTACATCGCGGCCGTCGTCGCCTCGCTCCTCGTGGCGCTCACGGTCACGCCGGCCCTGGCGCTCCTGCTCCTCGGGGGCCGGATGGGGCGCGACGCCGGCGCCGCGCCGCCCGATCCGCCCGTGGTGCGCTGGAGCCGCGCCGCCTACCTGCGGCTGCTCGCCGGGATCGGGCGGGTGCCGCGGGTCGCCATGGCGGGCGCCCTGCTGGTCACCCTCGCGGGCGCCGCCGTCCTGCCGACCCTCGGCGCGGTGTTCCTCCCCGACCTGAAGGAGGGGCACATGATCCTGCACATGGTCGCCATCCCCGGCACCGCGCTGCAGGAATCAGAGCGGCTCGGGACGCTGATCACCGGCGACCTGAAGGAGATCCCCGGGGTGCGCGCCGTGGCGGCGCAGATCGGCCGGGCCGAGGCCGCCGAGGACACCGCCGGGCCGCACTACAGCGAGATCCACATCGATCTCGAGCCCGGGCTCGACGGCGCCGCCCAGCGCCGGGTCGAGGGCGCCATCCGGCAGCTGATCGCCGGCTTCCCGGGGGCCGCCTTCTCGCTCAAGACCTTCCTCACCGAGCGCATCGAGGAGACGGTCTCGGGCTTCACCGCGCCGGTCGTGGTCAACGTGGTCGGCAGCGACCTCGACCGGATCGAGGCCGCGGCCCGCTCGGTCGCGCAGGAACTCTCGGAGGTGAAGGGCGCCCGGGACGTCCAGCAGGCCTCGCCGGCCGGGCTGCCGCAGGTCACGGTGGCGCTGCGCCCGGTGGACCTGCGGCACTGGGGGCTCGACCCCGTGGAGGTGCTGGAGGCCGTGCGCACCGCCTACCAGGGCGACACGGTCGGCCAGACCTATCGCGGTAACGCCGTGTTCAACGTGCTGGTGATCCTCGACGCCCGCGTGCGGGACCGCCTCAGCGCGGTGGGCGACCTGCCCCTGCGGACGCCGGGCGGGCGCTACGTCCGGCTGTCGCAGGTCGCCGACGTCTACGAGAGCGCCGGGCGCTACCAAGTCCAGCATCTCGGCGCGCAGCGGGTGCAGGCGGTGACCGCCAACGTCGCCGACCGCGACGTCGCGGGCTTCGTGGCGGCGGCCAAGCGCAAGATCGCCCGCGAGGTGCGGCTGCCGGAGGGGGTCTACGTGACCTTCTCGGGGGCCGCCGAGGCGCAGGCGGCCGCCCGCCGCGACCTGCTGGTCCATGCCGGGATGGCCGGGTTCGGCATCGTGGTGCTCTTGGCGATCGTCACCGGCTCCGCGGCGAACCTGCTGCTCGTCCTCGTCAACCTGCCCTTCGCGTTCGTGGGCGGCGTCGCGGCCGTGGCGCTCACCGGCGGTGTGCTGTCGCTGGGCTCGATCGTCGGCTTCGTGACCCTGTCGGGCATCTCGCTGCGCAACAGCGTGATGCTGATCGCCCATTACGAGCAGATGGTCACCCGGGACGGGCGCGCCTGGGACGCCGCCACGGCGGCGGCGGGCGCCGCGGACCGGATGGTGCCGATCCTGATGACGTCCCTGGTGACGGGCCTCGGCCTGCTGCCGCTGGCGCTCGGTGCCGGGGAACCCGGCCGCGAGATCGAGGGCCCGATGGCCCTCGTGATCCTCGGCGGCCTGATCACCTCGACGGTGCTGAACCTGCTGGTCCTGCCGGTGATGGCGTTGCGCTACGCCCGGTTCCGGCGCGCCGACCCCGCGGATCTCGAACTGACCGCGGTCGGGTCCTGAGGTCGCGGATCGCCGGCGGCCCTACCACCAGCTCGCGCGGGTCTCGGGCGCGGGCGGCCGGCTGCTCGTCGCCGGGCGCAGGGAGTGGTCGAGGGCGGCGAGCACGCGGCGCACGGCCTCCTCGTAGGTCGCCGCCACCGGTTCGCGCGGCCGGGCGAGCGCGACCGGGACGGTCTCGTCGAGGCGCCCGGGCCGCGGGCGCATCACCACCACCCGGTCGGCCAGGGTGACGGCCTCCCCGACATCGTGCGTGACGATCAGGATCGTCGGCTTCGACTCGGCCCAGAGACCGAGGAGCTGGTCGTGCAGCCCCTTGCGGGTGAAGGCGTCGAGGGCCGAGAACGGCTCGTCGAGGAGCAGCACCCGCGGCCGCGCCACGAAGGCGCGGGCGATCGCCACGCGCTGCTGCTGGCCGCCGGACAGCTCCCGCGGCCAGCGACCGCCGTGCTCGGCGAGCCCGACGCGCTCCAGGGCGTGGGCGACGCGGGCGCGGCGCTCGGACCGGGACAGGTCGGCGAGGCCGAAGCCGACATTGCCGGCCACGTCGAGCCAGGGCAGCAGGCGCGGCTCCTGGAAGACGACGCCCACGCTCGGATGGGGCGCGCGGATCGTCTCGCCGTCGACCGCGACGGCGCCCGCGCTCGCGTGGTCGAGCCCCGCGATCAGCCGGAGCAGGGTCGTCTTCCCGCAGCCCGAGCCGCCGATCAGCGCGACGATCTCGCCCTGCTCGACCGACAGGTCGATGCCCGCGAGCGCCTGCGTGCCGTCCGCGTAGGTCTTGGAGAGGTCGTCGACGGTCAGCACGGGCGTCTCTCGGCGGGCGTGGCGTGGGGATCGCGGCGCGGGGCGGCCTTCCGGTCCGCGGCGCGCGTCCGGGCCGGAGACGCGGTCACAGGCTGTCCCGCACGGTATCCTGCCACCGGGTCAGGGGGGCTGTCAGCGTGACCAGGGCCATGTCGGCCGCCTTGCCGACGAGGGCGAAGGCGATGATCGCCGCCACGATCTGATCGGGCTTGCTGAACTGCTGGCCGTCCACCAGCAGGTAGCCGAGCCCCTCCGAGGCGCCCATCAGCTCCGCCGCCACGACGAACAGGAAGCCGAGGCCGAGCCCCGTGCGCAGGCCCACCAGGGTCGCCGGCAGCACGGCCGGCAGCAGGATCCGGCGCGCGAGGGCGAGGCGGGACAGGCGGAAGATCCGGCCGACCTCGACCAGCTTGCGGTCGACCGAGGCGATCGCGCCCGAGACGCCGACATAGACCGGGAAGAACACCCCCACGGCGATCAAGAGGACCTTCGGCGTCTCTAGGATGCCGAACCACAGGATGAAGAGCGGCACCCAGGCGAGCGACGGGACGGCCCGCAGCGCCTGCAGGCTCGGGTCGAGGAGCCAGCGCAGCGGCGGGACCGTGGCCACGAGGGCGCCGGCCAGGATCCCGGCCGCCGCGCCGCAGAGGAAGCCGAGGCCGACCCGCACGAGGGTCGCCTCGACATGCATCCAGAGATCGCCCGAGACGGCCAGGGCCCAGAGGGTCGCGGCGATCCGGCTCGGCGGCGGGAGCAGCCGCCCGGACGCCGCGCCGCTCGCGACCGCGATCTCCCAGCCGATCGCCAGGACGAGCGGCAGCAGCAGACCCAGGCCGGCGCGACCGCCCCGCCGCAGCAGCGGCACGCGGCCGCTCACTGTCCGGCGACGGGATTGAAGCGCGTGTCGAGCAGCCCGTCGACGGCGGCGGACACGTCGGTGCCCGCCGGGATGATCCCGGCCTGCTGCAGGGCGGTGCCGGCCGCCTTGATCGACTGCGCCTGGGCCGGGCCGATCGCCGGCTGGGAGAGGTCGGTCCGCTCGAGCTGCCGGGCGATCACCGGCTCGGGCAGCTTGGTGGCCGCCACGAGGGCCGCCGCGAGCGCCTGCGGGTTGGCCAGCGCGTAGGCGCGCGCCCGCTCGTAGGCCGCGATCACCGTCCGGACGAGGTCGGGATGGGCGGTGGCGAAGTCCTCCCGGACGTCGAGCAGGCCCCAGGTGTTCGCCGCGGCGTCGCGGTAGACCAGCACGTCGCCGTTCTCGATCTCGGCCGCCGCCATCATCGGGTCGAGGCCGGCCCAGGCATCGACGTCGCCGCGGTCGAGGGCGGTCCGCCCGTCCGCGTGCTGCAGCAGCACGAGCTTGGCGTCGCGCTCGGTGAGGCCGGCGCCCTGGAGCGCGCGGATCAGGAAGATGTGCGGATCGGTGCCCCGGGTGACGGCGACGCGCTTGCCCTTCAGGTCGGCGGGCTTGGTGATGCCGCTGTCCTTGCGGGTCACGAGCGCCGTCCATTCGGGGCGCGAGTAGGCGTAGATCGCCTTGATCGGGTTGCCGTTGATGCGCGCCACGAGGGCCGCCGCGCCGGCCGCCGACCCGAAATCGATGGCGCCGGCGTTCAGGAACTCGAGGGCCTTGTTGGAGCCGAGCGACTGGACCCAGCGGACCTTGATGCCGCGCGGCGCCAGCGCCTCCTCCAGGAAGCCCTTCTCCTTCAGGAGCAGGCCGACCGGGTTGTAGGTCGCCCAGTCCAGGCGGATCTCCTTCGGGTCGTCGGCGCGGGCCTCGCGCGGCGCGAGCGCGCCGAGGCAGGCCAGGGCGAGGCCGGCGGCCAGGAGGGATCGGCGGGTGGAGCGCATGGTCGGGCCTGATGTCGTGGCGAAACGGAGGGCGGGGTGCGGGGCCGGCGCGGGGCAGGGGATCCGCGCCGCGGCGCGGTCCCGAGCGGTCTCGTCCGGGCGGCTGGGTTCAGGGACGCGGCGCCGTCGGCGAGACGATCGGCCGGGCGCATCCGGCGCGTCCGAGACCCGGGACCGCCCCGATCGCGCGATCCGCGCCGACACATCCCCCGGCTGCGGGATCACGCCCGGTCCGCCCCTGCGTCTTCATCGTACCTGCGCGGCCCTCGGCGTAACTGTGAATACAAGATCCTGTCGGCCGGTCGCGGAGTCAACAAAAGGGCTTTCTCTACTTCGCGGCGTCGAAGCAAGAATTTTCGGTCGGCCGACCCAGGACGAGAAGAAATTACGCGTCCGCGCGCGCGAGGAGCAACGTCTGTCCTCCCGGGCCGCGCCGCGGCCACGCTGGAGCCGCGGCGCGCATTCACGTGAGACCGCGGCTGCGGGCTGACGGGTCCTTCCGGCGCCCGAAGGCGTGCCAGGATGGCGGCTGCCACGACGGCTGAACCGCCGGCGCTCGACTGTCGGAAGCGATCCGCGCCCGCGCCAGGACTGTAACCGTTGCCGCATCGCCGAGCGACGTGCAGAGTTCAATGTCTCCGGCACGGGGGGAACTCTGCCATGGACTCGAGAATCGTCGTGATCGGCGGCGGCTTCGCCGGTCTGTGGGCCGCCGCCGCCGCGGCGCGCGCCCGGACCGAGTTCGGCCTCGGCGACCGCGTCGCGGTCACGGTGATCGCGCCGGACCCGTTCCACGTCATCCGGGTCCGCTGCTACGAGGCCGATCTCGGCGCCCTGCGCGTACCCCTCGACGACGTGCTCGGGCCGATCGGCGTGGAACGCCGCGAGGCGCGCGCGATCGACATCGACCCCGCGGCGCGCACGGTCACGGTCGAGTCCGCGGCGGCGTCCGCGGTGTCGTCCGCGGTGTCGTCCGCGGTGTCGTCCGCGGTGTCGTCCGCGGTGTCGTCCGCGGTGTCGTCCCCGGTGTCGTCCGCCGCGTCGTCGGGCGTCGTCGAGACGCTGGCGTACGACCGCCTCATCCTCGCCGCCGGAAGCCTGCTGTGGCGCCCCGAGATCCCGGGAATCGCGGGCGCCTTCGATGTCGACACCTTCGCGGGGGCCCAGGCCCTCGCGGCGCATCTCGATCGTCTCGGTGACGCGGGCGGGCCGGATGAGGCTGGCCGCTGGACCGCCGTCGTCATCGGCGGCGGCCTGGTGGGACTGGAACTCGCCTGCGAGCTGCCCGCCCGGCTCGCCGCTGCCAGGGACCGGGCCGGGGCCACGGGTCCGGTGCGGACCATCCTGATCGACCACGCGCGCGAAGTCGGGAGCGCCATGGGCGCGGCGGCCCTGCCGGGGATCCGCGAGGCTTTGCGCGATGCCGGCGTCACCTGCATCGGCGGTGCGCGGGTCGGTGCCGTCGATCGCGCCGGGGTAACGCTGGCGGACGGGACGCGCCTGCCGGCGTGGACGAGTGTCTGCGCCACCGGCATGCGGGCGAGCCCGCTGGGCGGCACGCTCGGCCTCCCCCTCGACCCGCTCGGGCGCCTGCCCGTCGACGCCTTCCTGGCCGTCCAGGGGCTCGCTGGCGTCTACGCGGCCGGCGACATCGCCTCGGCTGCGGCGGACGATGCCGGTCATCGCACGGTGATGTCGTGCCAGCACGCCCGGCCAATGGGTCGGTTCGCGGGTTTCAACGCCGTCTGCGATCTCGCTGGCCGGCCGGAGCGGCGGCTGCGCTTCGCCGCGCCCGACTACGTCACCGTGCTGGATCTGGGCGCCTGGGGGGCGGTCTACACCGCCGGCTGGGATCGCGGCACGCTGGTCTCGTCGGGCGCCGCCGCGAAGGCGACGAAGCGGATCATCAACGGCACGCGCATCTATCCGCCCCTCGACCGCGACGCCGCGTCCATCCTGGCCGCGGCCGCGCCGATCATCCAGGCCGCGCCCGCGACGCAGGCCGCGCGATGACGCCGGCCCGAGCGCGGCCGGTCCGGGAGTTCGGTCTTCGGCGGTCGATAACCTGCCGAAACCGCTCGAAGCGCCTCGGAAACTGGAACCGATCCGGCGGAAGATTGTCGAGCCTTCCCGTCCGGGCCTGCCGAGACTGATCGGGCCGCCACGAACCGTCCGGGATTCGCGCCGCCGCGCCGCCGATTAACCACCCATTAACCATACCGGAGATTGTATTGGTTATTGCCAAAATCCCGCCAGGGTAGAGCCATCATGGTCGCGGCCCCCACAGCCACGTGGTCCCACATCCTCTCGCAGGTCGCCGACAGCCTGGACCGCTTCGTCGAGGGACCGTCCGCCGAGATCCTGAAGCTCAAGCCGTCCTTCGACACGGTCGAGGGGCCGGCCGCGCTGTCCGCGCCGCGCATCGAGCCCGTCGCGCACCCGCCGATCCTGCCGGAACCCGCGGTCAACGACGCGGGTCCCGCGCCGGTCCTCTGCGAGTCCGAGGCGGTGTCGGACTGGATGAGCACGCTCGACATCATCACCGGCATGGCCGGCCGCGCCGAAGCGCAGAAGCAGCGCCTGCAGGAGCAGAGCATGTCGCACGAGGCCGCCCTGGCCGCCGCGCAGCGCGCGCTGGCGGAGACCCGGCACCGCCTGCAACTGTCCGAGATGCGCGTCCGCGAGGTCGAGGCCCGCGCCGATATCCGGCTGCAGCGCGTCCAGGCCGAGGCGGACGCCCAGGTGCAGGACATCCGCGCGGAGGCCGAGGCGCGCGTCCGGACGATCCGCGCGGAGGCCGAAGCCTGGGTCCGGGCCGCCGAGGAGCAGGTCCGCGTCGCCGACCTGCGCGCGGAGACCGCGGAGAAGTGGCTCGGCCGGATCGACGCGGCCGCCAAGGCGCTCCTTCTTGGCGGCCACGTGAGCCGCGGGCCGGCGGGCGCCTGAGGTCGAGTGCCGGGGCCGGGCCATGTCCGCGCCGGGCACCCGGCCCCTCCACGGCGCTGCTCCAGGCCGTCCGCCGGGACCCGTTTCCGGACGCGCTCCGCGCCGAGGACGGAGCGCCGCGGTCTCCCGCGCGGTCGAGGCCGCATCGCTGATCCGCGGGTGGACCGTACCGATCCGGTCTGTCGCCGTCGCGGCACTCGCCCTGGCGCTGCCCCTCTGCGGCTGCGTCTCCGGCCGCGTCCCGTCCGCCGACATCGCCGTGGCGGAGCCTCCGACGGCCGCGCCGGCCGCGACGCGGCCGCCCGATCCGGCCCTCGACCCGGCCATCGTCGCGGATTCGTCCGGGTGGCGCCTGCGGCTCACCCACCTCTGAGGCGCGGCCTTCCCGGCACGGCCGATCTCCTCGGCGGCCTCCGCGCCCGCTCAGAGTCCGAACGTCACCCGACCGCGTTCATCGATCCGCCAGGCCGGGTTCCAGGCGATCTCCCAGGCATGTCCGTCCGGATCGCTCAGATATCCGCGGTATCCGCCGTGGGGCGGTTCGTCGGCCGCGCGCAGGAGCGTCCCGCCCGCCGCGACGAGCCGCGCGATGGTGGGCGCGACGTCGCCGCGGTTCGGGACATTGTGGGCGAGGCAGAACGCGCTCGGGCTCGGTTCGCTCGCGCGCCGCATGTCCTGGTCGAGGTTGGGGTTCTGCCAGGTTCCGAGCATGAACCCGTTCATCTGGTAGAAGACGATCTCGTCGTTCTCGAACACGGGAGCCCAGCCGAAGCCGTCGCCGTAGAAGGCGCGCGACCGGCCGAGCGATGAGACGCCGAGCGTGATGACCGAGATCTGCTGCTGCATCGTCGGATCCTAGCATCCGACACGGGCGCGTCGCGCGAAATGTCGAAGGCCTTGCGCCGTCGACACGATGCCAGTCGGCTGGCGCACGCGGTGGACGGGCCCATTGTCCGGCCGCGCGCTCGGCGCCGACGCGCCGCTCTCTCGATCCTCAGTCTTACAGGATGTTCACGTCGTCGAAGGGCAATTGTCAGCTAGGCAGCGCAATCCGGGAAGCGGTCAGGGATTGACGAGGGGGAGCAGAGTTGAAGAGCTCTCAGGCCCCAGCAGGGGCGATTCACTTCAGGGAGTCGAGACGATGATCGATCCTGGCACTTTCCGCGAAGCCATTCTCGCTGTGGTTGTTCTTGGAGGAGGGGCTCTCGTGGTCGAACAGTACATCCGCACCCGCGCCTGGCCGCGCTCCCGGCAGAATGGCCCGGATTGCGGGGAGCGCACGCGCTGAGCCGCGCACGATCCCGAACGATCCGGCGACGGAGCGGAGATCTCCGAGGCGGTCGGCGCGAACCTCGAGGATCTCCGCGGCGGTGCGGGCGGGGGCGTCCGCCCGGATCGCGGCGGCCGTGACGGAGGTCGACCGGGTTCGTCCGATACTGCCGGACTTCGCAGGTCGTAAGCAACGCGGTCCACGAATATTGCTCGCCGACCGCGTCGTCGCCTATTCTCGACGCTGAAGGCCCGCCAGGACCGGCCGGCGAATGAGGGCGCGAACATGGGCGCGAACCGGCGACACGCGGTCCCGGACTTCTCGGGCTACCCGGACCTCGTCGTGATCTATCTCGGGATGAAGGTCCGCACCCTGGCCGGCGTGAAGACCCTGCTCGGCTTCGGGCCGCGGATCGACAGGGTCGGCGCGGCGCGGCCAGAGGGCCTCCTGCACTACGAGAACAACATCATCTTCAGCCTGCGCCCGCTCCATGTCGGCATGCGCTGGTACTGGCGGGACATGGACAGCATGGTCGCGTGGTCCAAGTCCGAGCCGCACCGGATCTGGTGGCGGGATTTCCTGCGCGACACGCGCGGCGTCGGCATCTGGCACGAGACCTACCACATGCGCGGCGGCATGGAGGCGATCTACCACGACGTGGCCGAGCCGGTCGGATTCGCGGCCTTCATGCCGATGCAGGAGGCGAGGGGCTCGCTGGCGGCCCGGCACGGGCGTTACGCCTCGTCCGACCTGCGCGACCTCCCCGCCGACAACGCGCCGGACGCCGCAGTCCCGCGCTGAGGCTCCGGCCGCCCGGCCGGAGTTCCGGTGCGGCGGATGAGCCGTGCGCGACGCGGGGTCCGCCCGTGCGCACGGTTCGGCTGGACACCGGCCCGCGCGGAAGGCACGGAGCGGATCAGGCACGATGACGGTCGGTTCGATGAGACAGGGTACCCTGCGCCTCGGCGCGTTCTTCTACGCGACCGGCCACCACGTCGCGGGCTGGCGCCATCCCTCCAGCGAGGCCGACGGCGGGCTCGTCCTGGAGCGCTACGTCGGCTGGGCGCAGCGCGCCGAGGCCGCGAAGTTCGACCTCATCTTCCTGGAGGACGGGAGCGGGATCCGCGACCTCGACCTGCGGTCGAGCGAGCGCACCGCGCGCTCGACCCATTTCGAGCCGCTGACGCTGCTGTCGGCCCTCGCGGCGGTGACGCGCCGGATCGGTCTCGTCGCCACCACCTCCACCAGCTTCAACGAGCCCTTCAACGTCGCGCGCCGGTTCGCCTCCCTCGACCATCTCAGCGGCGGGCGCGCCGGCTGGAACCTCGTGACCTCCGCGACCGACGCGGAGGCGGCGAATTTCGGCGGCGACCGGATCGGCCGTCACGCCGACCGCTACGAGCGCGCCGAGGAATTTGCGGACGTGGTCCTCGGCCTCTGGAACACCTGGGACGACGGCGCCGTGATCATCGACCGCGCGAGCGGCCAGTTCTCGAAGCCGGACGGCTTCCGCCCGCTGGATCACCGGGGCAAGCATTTCGAGGTCCGCGGTCCGCTCAACATCTCGCGGACGCCGCAGGGCCAGCCCGTGCTGGTGCAGGCCGGCGCTTCCGGGCCCGGCAAGGACCTCGCGGCGCGGACCGCCGAGATCGTCTTCACCGCGAACCAGACGCTGGAGGAGGCGGTCGAGTTCTACGGCGATCTCAAGGGGCGCATGCCCGGCTTCGGTCGTGCGCCGGATGATCTGAAGATCATGCCCGGCCTGTTCCCCGTCGTCGGGCGCAGCGAGGCCGAGGCGCGGGCGAAGTTCGAGGCGCTGCAGGACCTGATCGACCCGGTGGTCGGGCTGGCGCTGCTCGGTCGCATGATCGGCGGCCACGATCTGTCGGGCTACGATCCCGAGGGGCCGGTGCCGGAGTTGCCCGAGACCGAAGGCATCAAGTCCCGCCAGCAGCTCATGTTCGACCTCGCCCGCCGCGAGGGCCTGACCCTGCGCCAACTCTACCTGCGCATCGCCGGCGCGCGCGGCCACTCGCAGATCGTCGGCACGCCGGCCCAGATCGTGGACGAGATGGAGGCGCGGTTCCGGGCCGGCGGGGCGGACGGCTTCAACATCATGCCGCCGACGCTGCCCGGCGGCCTCGACGACTTCATCGCGCTGGTCCTGCCGGAGCTGCGGCGGCGCGGCCTGTTCCGCACCGAGTACGAGGGCCGGACGCTGCGGGACCATCTCGGCTCGCGCCCGCCGGCCGGGTTCGGCCCCGGTCGGGCCGCGGTGTAGCGGCGGGCCTCTTCCCGGGTCCGATCGGGCGAGGCGTCGCGACCCCCTGCGGCGTCTCGGACCGCATCATGATTGCGCACAAGCTATCCCCGCTGTGGTACAGCCACGCCACGAGGGCCGAAGGCCGCCATCGGCGAGTCGTGACAGGGGCGACCGGGCATTGACGGATCAGCAGGAACGCACGCGTTTCGAGGCGGAATTCGCCCGGACCGACGCGAGCACCGACCCCTTCGTCTCCGCCGTCCGGGCGACGCGGATGCCGATGCTGATCACCGATCCCCATCAGCCGGACAACCCCATCGTCTTCGTCAACGCCGCCTTCTCCAAGCTGACCGGGTACGGCCACGACGAGATCATCGGCCGGAACTGCCGGTTCCTTCAGGGGCCTGAGACCAGCAAGGCCGACATCGCGAAGATCAGGGCGGCGATCGCCCGCCGCGTGCCGATCGAGATCGAGCTCCTGAACCACAAGAAGAACGGCGAGCTCTTCTGGAACCGGCTGCTGATCTCGCCGGTCTTCGATCGCGCCGGGGAGCTCACCTACTTCTTCGCGTCGCAGTTCGACGTGACGCTGGAGCGGGAGAAGCTCGCGCGGATGCAGCGCGACCGGGAGGCGCTCGAGCAGGAGATCGAGCGCCGCACCAGCGACCTCACCCGCAGCGAGGAGCGGCTGCGATTCATCCTGAAGGCCGGACGTTTCGGCTCGTGGACCCTCGATCTCGCCGACATGCGGCTCGTGGCCTCCGAGACCTGCAAGGAGAATTTCGGGCGGGTGCCGGGCGAGGCGTTCAGCTACGAGGACCTGATCGCCGCGATCGAGCCCGAGGACCGGCCGCGCATGCAGGCCGCGGTGCAGACCTCGATCCGCGAGCACAGCGACTACGACATCGAGTACCGGGCGCGCACGCCCGGCGGCGAGCTTCGCTGGCTGCAGATCCGGGGTCAGACCTTCTACGACTCGGTCGGGCAGCCGCTGAGCATGGCCGGCGTCTCCATCGACGTGACCGAGCGCAAGCGCGCGGAGGAGCACCGCGCCCTCCTGGCCGACGAGTTGAATCACCGGGTGAAGAACTCGATGGCGACTATGCAGTCGATCGCGCACCAGACCCTGCGCAACGCCGCCTCCCTGGAGGAGGCGCACAGGACCCTCGACGCGCGGCTGCACTCGCTCTCGGCGGCCCACGACGTCCTGACCCGCCAGAGCTGGATCGGGGCCACGCTCGACGTCATCGTGGAGGGCACCCTCCAGGCGTTCCGGGGCGGGGCGGGACAGCGCTTCCTGATCAACGGACCGGAGGTGTGGCTGACGCCGCGCCTGACGCTCGCCTTCACGATGGCGCTGCACGAACTGGCGACCAACGCCGTGAAGTACGGCGCCCTGTCGAACGACCGGGGGCGAGTGGTCCTGAACTGGGACGTGGTCGACGGGGCGACGCCGGCCCGTCTCTGGTTCCGCTGGGAGGAGGTCGGCGGACCCGCGGTGACGGCACCGGCCCGCGGCG
Source organism: Methylobacterium sp. 190mf (assembly GCF_900107945.1). NCBI lineage: Bacteria > Pseudomonadati > Pseudomonadota > Alphaproteobacteria > Hyphomicrobiales > Methylobacteriaceae > Methylobacterium > Methylobacterium sp. 190mf. The sequence goes on from NZ_FNVI01000010.1 coordinate 140,403, forward strand.
GGTTCGGCACGCGCCTCATCGAGCGGGCGCTGGCCGCCGAGATGGGCGGCTCGGCCGAGATCGAGTACCGCCCCCGCGGCGTGGTCTTCACGCTGGACGCGCCGCTGCCCGACCGCGCGCCCGCCGCGGCGGAGGCGACGGGCTGAGGATCGCGTCCCGCGGGCCCGCCGCCGGTCAGGTCATGCGGGTCAGGACGGTCTCGTTCCAGAGCCTGCGGTGCAGGAACGCCATCGCGGCGTGGCCGAGCACGACGACGAGGAGCGTGAAGCCCAGCCAGTAGTGAAACAGGTCGGCGGGCAGCATCATCCACTCGATCTTCGTTTCGCGCGCCGGCATGACCGGGATGCCGTAGGGCGCGAAGGGCTTGCCCGATCCGTACTGGCGCAGCAGCGCGAGGCTCGGGACCAGGACCATCAGGAGATAGATCAGGCCGTGACCGGCCGCGACCGCGCGCCCCGGCGCGCCCGGATGGGCGGGGCGCCGGTGAAGGTTCGCGAGGCCCCACACCCCGCGCAGGAGCACGAGCACGAACAGGGTGAAGCCGAGGGTGAAGTGGCTGCCGCCGACGAGGCGGGTGAGCGCCGCATCGCCGATCGTGACGTAGAGCAGCGCCCCGGTGAATTGCCAGGCGAACAGGGCCGCCATCACCCAGTGGAAGCCGCGGCTGACGCGACCGTACCGCTCCGGCGTGTCCAGCCAGACGGTCCGCGATGCGGTGGCGTGGCCGCTCTGCTCCGTCACGCGGCGTTCTCGGTCCAGAGGTCACCGGCCAGGCCGTCCCCGCGCAGGATCTCGGAGGCCGCGCTGGTGAGCGCGTGATCCGGTCCGGGCTGGCGCAGGTAGGTGGCGAGATCGCGCGACAGCCGCTCCAGCGGATGGCCGCGCAGGAAACCCTGGAGGCCGACCGAGCGCTGGGCCAGCTGGAGGATGTCGAGGCCGGCGCGCTCGACCGCGAGGCGGACCAGGTTGATGTAGGCGACGACGCGCTCCGGCGGCATCGCCGCGTCCGACGCGACCTGCGCCCCGCGCTCGACCCAGAGACGCGCGCCCTCGACCGCGATAGCGCCCTCGCCGAGGCGCGCCAGCTGGTGCGGATCGCTCCCCCGGCCGAGGCGGCGCAGATGGCCGCGCCAGGCATCGAACACGGCCTCGATGCCGCCGAGCTGCACCGCCGCGAAGCGCCACGCGCCGCCCGAGAAGGCCGGCTGCCGGAAGTAATCGTCGGGCTGGCCGAGGATATCGTCGGCCGCGAAGGCGAGGCCGGTGAAGTCGATCGTGCCGGTCGCCGAGGCGCGCATGCCCTGCGCCCGCCACGCCGAGAGATCGGACCGCGTGCCGGCGTCGAGCGGCACCACCATCATCGCCGTGCCGCCCTGTCCCGGATGCCGGGCGGTGACGAGGGCGCGGGTGACGAAGCCGGCGCCCGACGCGTAGGTCTTCACGCCGCGGAGATGGCCGTCGACGTCCGAGGCCTCGATCGTGAGGCCGCCTTCCCCCGGCTCGGTGTTCCAGACACCGAACAGGTGGCCGGCGCGCGCGTCGGCGAACAGGCGGACGCGCTGGGCGGGTGAGCCGTAACGGGCGACGAGCTGGAGGGCGTTGACGTGACCCTCGTAGAGCCGGCCGAGAGCGAGGCTTCCGTAGCCGACCAGCCGCAGAACCTCCGCCAGGGCACCGGCGCCCGGCTCCGTCCCGAGGCCCGCGCCGCCGTGATCCACCGGTACGGGCGCGGCGAGCAGCCCCAGGCGGGCGAGATCGGCGATATCGTCCTGTGGGAAGCCGTCGTCGTGATCCTGGGCGTCGGCGCGCGCGGGCGCCGACGCGGCGATCGCGCGCGCGGCCGCCTCGGAATCGTAGACGGGATCCAGGCGGGTCCACTGATCCATGCGCCTGACTCCTCTCAGAGCGCCACCGCGTCGACATCCAGGCGAATGGCCGCTGAGGGGCGGTTGCCCACGGTCGCGCGCTCGGGTCTCGTCACGTATGGGCCCCCATTGCCCGCAGAAGATGCGGAAGATCCTAAAAAACTAACCTAAGACTGAGCCATCCTTTCCCCGGCCGCGGCTGCGACCAATGCGACCGTCGTCGATCCGGGCTGCTCTCAGTTCAGCGTCCGGTTGGCGCGCAGCCGCGCCACGGCCAGGTCGACGAACGTCCGCACCTTCGCGGGCGCGTGCCGGCCTTCCGGGTACAGGACGTGGACGGGCAGCGGCGCTTCCTCGTAATCGGCGAGCACGATCTGCAGCCGGCCGTCCCGCAGGTCCGGGCCGATCTGGTAGTTCAGGACACGCGCCAGCCCCCAGCCCGACCGTGCGGCGCCGATCGAGACCTCGTTGGTGTTGCCCTCCAGAGTGGGGCGGACGACCACCCGCTCGTTCCGGCCGAACCGCCACTCCGGCGACGCGAAGGCCCCGGTGGAGACGGCGATCCGGTGGCGCTTGAGATCTGCCGGGGTCGCCGGCACGCCGTGCCGCGCGAAGTAGTCCGGGGCGCCGCAGATGACGTGGCGCACCGACCCGACCCGAGCGGCCGTGAACCCGGAATCGGTCAGGTGGCCGATGCGGATCGCCACGTCGATTCCCTCCTCCACCATGCTGACCGGCCGGTCGACGAAGAGGGTCCGCGCCACCATGGTCGGGTAGGTGTCGAGGTAATCGGTGACGATCGGGAGCACGTGCATCCGTCCGAACAGGACCGAGGCCGTCACCGCGAGCGTGCCCGACGGTGTCGCGTTGGAGCCGGCCGCCGCCGATTCCGCCTCGGCGATGTCGGCCAGGATCCGCCGGCAATCCTCGTAGTACCGGCTGCCCGCTTCCGTGAGCTTCACGGAGCGGGTCGTCCGGATCAGGAGGCGGGCGCCGATGGTCTCCTCGAGCGCCGCCACGGCGCGCGTCACGGCCGGCGGGCTCATGTGCAGGAGGCGGGCGGTCTGCGCGAAGCTCGCCGTCTCGGCGACCTTCGCGAAGATGCGCATGGCCTGCCACCGATCCATAGCCTCGCTCCGGGTTCTCGCGGCCGTGTCGCGACGCTCACGCCCGATCCGGCCCGCCGCGTCGGCGTCCCGGCCGATCGGTCAGAAGGCGAATTGGCTCAGGTCCGGATGGTCGTCCGGCCGGCGCCCGAGGGGCCAGTGAAACTCGCGGTCCGATTCCGCGATCGGCAACGCGTTGATGCTGCTGTGCCGATAGCGCATCAGCCCGTCCTCGGCGAGGCGGACCTTCGTGATCGTGCTCTGCGCGTCGAAGGGCGGCAGCGGCGGACGGACAGGATGGGCTCCTTGTCCTCGGGGAAGGTTCAGCCCGGCTCCGGTAGCGGCGCAGGATGATCCGCCGGCGCCGGTCCCGCGAGGCGGAACACGGCGCGCGCCGTGCCGTCGCGCGCGTCAGAGCGCCAGCTGCACCCGGTCCGTGCCCTCCGCGGGCACCGCGGAGCAGATCAGCACCTCGTCCTCAGCCACCGGTGCGCTCGGTTCCCTCAGATAGGTCACCGCGCCGGCCAGTAGCTTGGTGCGGCAGGTCCCGCAGCTGCCCTCGCGGCAGCTGAACTCCGGTGCGAGACCCCGCGCCTCGGCGAGGTCGAGGAGGCTGCCCGAATCCGGCGTCCAGCGCGCTTCCTTGCCGGTGTCGAGGAAGGCGACCGGCACCGTCTCCGTGGAGGCCGGTGGCCGCGGAGGCACGGCCGCCGCCGTTCCGGTGTCGCGGATGAGCCCCGATGGACCGAACGCCTCCGCGTGGATCCGGTCGTCCGCCACGTTGTAGCCGCGCAGGCCGTCATAGAGCGCCTGGGTGAAGGCCGACGGGCCGCACAGGTAGAAATCGTAATCCGCGAAGGCCAGGAACCGCGTGAGCAGGGCCATGTCGATCCGGCCCGCGGCCTCGTAATCGACGCCAGCCGCGGCATCGGAGACATCGCTCAGGACGCGCACGATCCGCACGGCTCCCTGCGCCGCCGCGGCGAGTTCGGACAACTCCCGGTCGAAGGCGCGCTCGGCGCGGGTGCGGGCAGCGTAGACGAGCGTGGTCGGCCGGATCTTGCGGGTGCGCAGGCCCTCGTAGACCACGTGCCGGAGCATCGCGAGGAGCGGCGTGATCCCGACGCCGCCGGCGAGCAGCACGGCCGGGCGCGCCGCGCTCGCATCGAGGGTGAAGCCGCCGCCGGGGGCGCGCGCCTCGACGATGTCGCCGACCTGGACTCGGTCGTGGAGGTGCCGCGAGACGGTGCCGTCGCGCTTCACGCTGATCCGGTAGGTCGGGTCCGAGGGCGCGACCGAGAGCGTGTAGGTTCTTATGACTGGCGCGTCTGCCCCCGGCAGCGTGACGCGGATCGGCAGGTGCTGGCCCGCGCGGTGCGGGAGCCGCCCGGCCCCGTCGTCCGGGGTCAGGTGGAAGGACCGGATCGTGCGGCTCTCGTCGACGATCTCGGCTACCCGGAACGGCCGCCAATGCGTCGCGCGCTCGGCCGCCCGGACGCGGTCGGCGGCCTCCGCCCAGTCGCCGGTCATCAGCGCGTTCGGCGACCAGCCGTCCGGCCGGAACGACCAGCGCAGCGGCAGGGCACCGCGTCGGCGGATCACCCGGCGCGGCCGGAAGCTCCAGAGCCGCTCGGCGCCCTGGAAGGCCGCGATCTCGGGCGAGTCCAGGATCACCGCGGCGTCGCCGGTCAGCTGCAGGAGATCGCCCGTCTCGAAATCGGTGAAGACCAGGCCGGCCCTGCTGTTCAGGAAGATGTTCCCGAGCGTGGCGAAGAACAGGTTGCCGGCGAAGTCGGGGATGGTCAGCGTGCCGTCCGCGGCGATGCGGACGAACCCCGCCTTGCCGCCGCGATGCGAGACGTCGACCTGCCGCCGGCCCTCCCGGTCGGCGTAGGAGGCCACGAAGAACGTGTCCGCCGCCGCGATCAGGCTGCGGGCTTCCGGGTCGAGCTCCGCGCTCTCCTCGGCGGGGGCCGGAGCGGGGGCGCCCGGCTCGCGGACGAAGCTCATGTCGCGCAGCTGGATGTATTGCGGGCAGTTCCCGAAGCTCTGGTCGACGGCGAAGTGCAGGACGCCGCCGGCCGTGGAGCGGACGAGGCCGTTGACGCGGTTGCGGCGGCGGCTGTCCAGCGCGATCCCGAGGAGGCCGATTGCGTCGCCGTCGCCCGTGCCGTCGAACGCGGGGTCGGCCGGGTCCGGCCGCGCGGCGATGTCGAGGGTCGTGGCGGTCGGCGAGGAGATGAAGCCGGGACGGCCGGCCAGGAGCGTGGCCCAGGCGTCGCCCTGCCGGTCGACGCTGCCCAGCACGATGAAGGGGATCTCCGCGAAGAAGGCGCGGTGCTGATCGGGCATGAAGTCCCGCACCACCCGCTGGCCGACCACCGCCATCCGGTCGGCGGCGCCGACCGTCTCCTGGATGGACGTCTCGCCGGCATGCCAGGTCGGCAGCGTCGCAAGGGTCTGACCGTCAGCCATCTTCGCGCCCTCCATCTGCATCCGCTCCCGGGCGCGGGTGCGCCCGGGGCCTTCCGGTCACGCCGCGGCCGTGAGGCCCGCGGGGGTCTGGGCGAAGGGGACGAAGCCCGGCAGGCCCTCGATCCGGCGCAGGAAGGCCTCGACCCGCGGGTAGCCCGACAGGTCCACGTTCCCCTCCGGGGCGCGGGCGAGGTAGCTGTAGACCGCCACGTCCGCGACGGTCGGCCGCTCGGCCGCGAGCCAGTTCCGGCCATCGAGATGCGCCTCGAGCCGCCCCAGGAGCGTGTGCGCCCGGGCGATCACCTCCTCCGGATGGAACGTGGCGCCGAACACCGTGATCAGCCGCGCGGCCGCCGGCCCGTAGGCGAGTTCGCCCGCCGCGACCGAGAGCCAGCGCTGGACCGCCGCCGCGGCGCGCGGATCCTCGGGCAGCCAGTCGGATCGGCCGAGCCGCTTCGCCACGTAGACGAGGATGGCGTTGGAATCGGAGACGATCACGCCGTCGTCGTCGAGCACCGGCACCTGACCGAACGGGTTCATGGCCAGGAAGGCCGGCGTCTTGTGTCCGCCCGCCTTCAGGTCAACCTCGATCAGCTCGTGCGGGGCCTCGACCAGGGAGAGGAACAGGCGGGCCCGATGCGCGTGGCCCGAGAGGGGATGGTGGTAGAGCTTCATGACCGTGGATCTCCGTCGGGGGCCGGGATCGCCCCAGGCCGTGTGAGGAGAATGCCGCCGCGTTCGGGCGAGCAGAATAGGCGTTCTCCGCAGTTCATAATTCCGGAAATCGGAATAATCGCACGGGCCAAAGGTGCCGAGCGATCCTGCGCCGGCCTGGCGCGGCCGTTATCCGCCTCGCCTCCGCGGGTACAGGCGCCGCGGAGGGGCCTGGCGCGGGCGCCGATCCGCGACCCGGGAAGCAATCATCAAGACGCCGGTTCCGAAAAGACTGCGCGGGACTTGACACCGAGGCCATTACCGAGGAGCCTAGTTTTCAGGCGCGGGGCAAAGCTGCCCAGTTTCGCGCCAATACGTCACCATCTTTCACGGCGATGCCGCCCGCAGTGCTTCCGCACTGGCGGGCTTTTTGCGTTCTGAAGGATTGCATGGGCCTCAGCCATCACCGCATCGGAATCCTGTTCTCCGCGGACGGACCCTACGGTCTCGTCGGGCGGGCGATGCTGAACGGCGCGCTCCTGGCGGTCGACGAGGTGAACGCGCGGGGCGACTGCGTCCTGGAGCCGGTGATCCGCGATCCGCAGGGCGCCCTCGCGGGCTACGTCGCCGGCGCCGAGCGGCTCCTCGACGCGGGGATCCGCCACGTCGTCGGCTGCTACACTTCGTCGAGCCGCAAGGAGATCATCCCGATCTTCGAGAAGCGGGATGCCCTGCTCTGGTACCCGTCGCATTACGAGGGCTTCGAGACCTCGGCGAACGTGGTCTACACCGGGGCAGCGCCGAATCAGCACATCGTCCCGCTGGTGCGGCACCTGCTCGCCCGGGGCGGCCGCACGGCCTTCTGCGTCGGCTCCAACTACATCTGGGCCTGGGAGAACAACCGGATCCTGCGGGAGACGCTGGCAATCGCCGGCGGCGACGTCGCGGGCGAGCGCTACCTCGCGGTGGGCGAGACCGCCTTCGATCAGGTGATCGCGGCGATCCTGGCCGCGAAGCCGGACTTCGTCTTCAACACGCTGATCGGCATCTCGGCGTACCGGTTCTTCCGCGACTTCCGGAGTGCCTGCGCGGCGCGCGGCATCGACCAGGCGCGGACCATGCCGGTGGCGAGCTGCAGCCTCGCCGAGCCGGAACTGGAGGCGATCGGGCCGGAGGCGGTCGACGGCCACCTGTCCTCCAGCGTCTACTTCACGTCGATAGATACGCCCCGCAACCGCGCCTTCATGGCGGCCTACGCGGCGCGTTTCCCCGAAGGCCCGACCCCCTCGGCGGATGCGGAATCCTCGTACATCGCGGTGCATCTCCTGGCGCGGGCGCTGGCGCGGGCCGGGACCGAGGATGCCGCGACGGTGCGCCGGGCGGCCTGCGCCGACGCGTTCGAGGCGCCCCAGGGACCGGTGCGCCTCGACGAGACGACCCTCCACGCCTGCCTGACCCCCCGGATCGGCCTCTCGACGGCGGCGGCCCGCTTCACCATCGTGGCGCAGGCCGAGGAGCCGGTCGCGCCGGACCCCTACCTGGTGCGCAGCGATCCGCGCGTCGTGCCGGTGAGCCGGCGCCCGCGCCTGAAGGTGGTGCCATGACGACACCCCGGCTGATCCAGAATTTCAGCGGCGCGCAGGCCCTGCTGATCGCGCCGCCGAGCACCGCCACGGACGTCCTGGCGAGCACCCTGATGAAGCTCGGGCTCACCGTGGCCTCGGTCGTCCCGGCCGGCGAGGCGCCGTGGCTCGATTTCGAGATCCTCGACCCCGAGCACCACATCGTCATCGTGGACGGCGACCTGCCGCTGCCCGGCCTCGCGGCGAGCGCCGTGCCCGACCTGCCGCCGGTCCCGGTGGTCGGGCTCGTGGGCGTCGAGGCGCCGAGCCGCCTCAAGGGGCTGCTCCAGCTCGGCGCGACCGGCCTGCTGCGCAAGCCGATCCACGGCGCCTCTGTCTACGCCGCCCTGTTCCTGGCGGTGAACGAGCACAACCGGCGCCGTCTCCTCGAAGAACGGCTTGCCCGCCTCGAGGAGCGGAGGCGCGGCCGGCGCCACGTCGTCAAGGCGATCCTCCGGCTGATGCAGGAGCACGGCCTCGACGACGACGCGGCCTACGAGACGCTGCGGCGTGACGCCATGCGCGCCCGGCAGCCCCTGGAAGCTTACTGCGAGGCGCTGGTCCGCGCCCGTCCGTCGGTCACGGCGCCTGCCGCCGCGCCGCGGCATGCCCGATCCTGAAGGTCTGTCGCAACCCCGAGAACGAGGACGCCATGATGCCGAGAACGCCCCGCGGATCCCGACTGCCCGCCCTCGCGGCCGCCCTGCTCGCGGGCGCATCCCTGGCCGCCCCCGCGGCGCGCGCCGCCGACCCGATCAAGCTCGGCGTCCTCGAGGACCAGTCCGGCGACTTCGCGGTCGCCACCATCGGCAAAGTCCACGGCATCCAGCTCGCCGCGGACGAGATCAACGCCGCGGGCGGCATCGCCGGGCGCAAGCTGGAGCTCGTGATCTACGACACGCAGTCCGACAACACGCGCTACCAGGAATTCATGCGCCGGGTGCTCCAGCGCGACAAGGTCAACGCCGTCTTCGCGGGCTTCTCCAGCGCGTCCCGCGAGGCCTACCGGCCGATCGTCGACCAGCTCGACGGCTTCGCCTTCTACAACAACCAGTACGAGGGCGGCGTCTGTGACGGCCACATGGTCGTCACGGGCGCGGTGCCGGAGCAGCAGTTCTCGACGCTGATCCCGTGGATGATGGAGAAGTTCGGCAAGCGGGTCTACACGATCGCGGCCGACTACAATTTCGGTCAGATCTCGGCCGAGTGGGTGCGCAGCATCGTCAAGGAGAACGGCGGCGAGATGGTCGGGGAAGAATTCATCCCCCTCGGCGTGTCGCAATTCTCGCAGACGATCCAGAACATCCAGAAGGCCAAGCCCGACATCCTGATGACGCTGCTCGTCGGGACGGCGCAGGCCTCCTACTACGAGCAGGCGGCGGCCGCGAACCTGAAGGTGCCGATGGGCTCCTCGGTCAATATCGGCCAGGGCTACGAGCACAAGCGCTTCCAGCCCCCGAGCCTCGCCAACATGTACGTGACCACGAACTACATCGAGGAGGTCGACAGCCCGTCGAGCAAGGCCTTCCTGGCCAAGTGGAAGGCGAAGTTCCCGAACGAGCCGTACGTGAACCAGGAGGCCGAGAACTCCTACCTCGCGGTCTACCTCTACAAGCAGATGGTGGAGCGGGCGAACGGCTCGACCAAGCGCGCCGACCTGCGCAAGGTCATCGCGGCGGGGGACGTCTGCGTGGACGCGCCGGAGGGCAAGGTCTGCATCGACCCGAAGAGCCAGCACGCCTCCCACACGATCTACCTCGCGAAGGTCGACGAGAAGCACGCGATCTCCTTCCCGAAGACCTGGGACAACATCCAGCCCTACTGGCTCGGGAAGGCCGGCTGCGACCTGACGCAGAAGGATCCGATGGCGCAGTACACGCCGAGCAACCCGCCGAAGCCCTGAGCCGCCGGGACGGACATCCGCGCGCCGCGGCCCCGGGCCGGAGACGACGCGACATCGCCGGGGCCGAGGCCCCGGCCCACAGCCATCACGATCGGGCCTCCGGATGGATCTGCTGACTCACGCCTTCACGTTCCTCTACCAGATCGGCGACGCGTTCTCGTTCCTGGTCCTCTCCGCCTGCGGCCTCGCGGTGGTGTTCGGCATGATGGGCGTGATCAACCTCGCGCACGGTGAGCTGATCATGTGCGGCGCCTACGTCACGGCGGCGACCACGCGGGCCGGGCTGCCGCTGCCGCTGGGCATCCTGGCCGGCGCGCTCACGGCCGGGGCCGTCGGCATGGTGATGGAGCGCCTCGTCATCCGCCACCTCTACGGTCGGCCCCTCGACACGATCGTGGCGACCTGGGGCATCAGCCTCGCGGCGACGCAGGGCACGCTGATCCTGCTGGGCTCCAGCATGCCGGGGATCGGCACGCCGCTCGGCAGCTTCACGGTCGGCGGCTACTCCTACTCGACCTACCGCGTGGTGCTGATGGTCGCCGCCGTCGCGGTGCTGGCCGGGCTCTACCTCGCCTTCAACGCCACCCGCTTCGGGACGCTCGCCCGCGCCACCATCCAGGTGCCGCACATGGCCGAGGCCCTCGGCGTCGACACGCGCACCGTCTACGCGCTGACCTTCGGCCTCGGCGCGGCGCTGGCGGGCCTCGCGGGCGGGCTCTACGCGCCGACCATGACCATCGTGCCGACCATGGGGACGACCTTCATCATGGAGGCTTTCGTCACCGTGGTGGTCGGCGGCGCCGACATCTTCCTCGGCACGGCGCCGGCGGCCCTCGTGCTCGGCACCGTGCGGGCGCTGCTCACGACGTGGCAGGGCCAGCTCTTCGGACAGATCGGCCTCCTCGTCGCGGTGATCCTGGTGATCCGGGTGCTGCCGCGGGGCATCTCGGGGCTGATCCTGCGCGAGCGGGCCTGAGGCCGTGGCGATGATTCCGGTGATGACTCGGGCGATGACCTTGCTCCGGCGCCTCGAGGGCCCGCAGACCCTGGGGCGCGGCCCGGCCTTCTGGACCGCCTTCGCCCTCGCGGTCGCCGCCGCGGTGGCCTACCCGTGGTTCGCGGACGGCTACACGGTCGGCAACACGGCGTACTTCTTCTGCTGGGTGTTCATGGCGCTCGGCCTGTGCCTGATCTGGGGCTACGGCGGCGCGCTCAGCTTCGGCCAGACCGCCTTCTTCGGCCTCTCCGGCTACGCCTACGGCGTGCTCACCCTCAACGTCGGCGCCGCCTACGGCTTCACCCTGGCGGCCGTTGTGCTGGCGGTGGCGCTCTCGGCCGTGATGGCGGCGCTCCTCGGCTACTTCCTGTTCTTCGGCCGGATCGGCGGCGTCTTCCTCGGCATCATCACCCTGTCAGTGACGCTCGCCCTGGAGCGCTTCATGGCGCAGACCGCCGGCCCGGAATGGAAGATCGGGGCGGCGCGGCTCAACGGCTACAACGGCATGAGTGGCATGCCGCCCCTGACCGTGCCGTGGCTCGACGGCGACGTCGTGCTGTTTCCCGACGTCGCCCTCTACTACGGCCTCCTGGGCCTCCTGATCGTCGTCTACCTCGCGCTGCGCATTCTGGTGAACGCCCGGTTCGGCAACGTGCTGGTGGCGATCCGCGAGAACCCGGAGCGGGCCGAGATGCTCGGCTACGACGTGCGGCGCTACCAGCTCGCCGCCTTCGTGATCGGCTCGGCCCTCGCGGGGCTGAGCGGCACCCTCTACACCGCCTGGGGCCAGTACATCACGCCCTCCAGCATGGGCCTCACCGCCGCCGCGCTGCCGGTGATCTGGGTCGCGGTCGGCGGCCGTGGCGACCTGACGGCCACGCTCGTCGGCACGCTCGTGGTCCTCGGCGGCTTCCAGGCGCTGACGATCTACGGCAGCCAGTACGCCCTGGTGGTGATGGGCCTGCTCCTCGTCGTGGTGGTGCTGGCCGCGCCTGACGGCCTCGTGGTGGCGGCCATGCGCGGGCTCGGGCGCCTGCGCGGCCGGGAGGCCGGCCGATGAACCCGCTCCTCGAGACCCGCGACCTCAGCAAGCATTTCGGCGGGCTGCACGTCACCAACGACGTGAACTTCGCCCTCGCGGCGGGGGAGATCCACTGCCTGATCGGGCCGAACGGCGCCGGCAAGAGCACCTTCTTCCGCCTGCTGCTCGGCGAGTACGCGCCGGAGCGGGGACAGATCCTCTATGCTGGCGAGGACATCACCGCGCTCAAGCCCTTCGCGCGGATCCGCCGGGGCATGAGCGTCAAGTTCCAGGTGCCGGGCATCTTCCCGAGCCTGTCGGTGGCGCACAACCTGGAGATCGCCCTGCAGCACCATCTGGAGGGCGCTTCGCTCGGCGCCGAGATCCGCCGGCTGCTCGCCTTCCTCAACCTCACCGCCGCGGCCTCTGACCGGGCCGGCAACCTCAGCCACGGGCAGAAGCAGTGGCTGGAGATCGGCATGGCGATCAGCCTCAAGCCGCGCCTGCTCCTCCTCGACGAGCCGACCGCCGGGATGTCGCCGGACGAGACCTTCGCCACCGGCGCGATGGTGCAGGCGCTCAACCGCGACGGCGTCGCGGTGCTGGCCATCGAGCACGACATGGCCTTCGTCCGGCAGATCGCCCAGCGGGTGACCGTGCTCCATGTCGGGCGCATCTTCGCCCAGGGCACCACCGACGCGATCATCGCGGACGAGCGGGTCGCCGCGATCTACCTCGGGGAGGCGGACGCGCCGCCGCTGCGGAGCGTCGCCGATGCCTGAACCGCTCCTCGCGACGACCGGCCTGCGCGCCGGCTACGGCGGCAAGCCCGTGCTGCAGGGCGTCGACCTCGCGGTCCGGCCCGGCGAGATCGTGGCGGTGATCGGCCGCAACGGCGTCGGCAAGTCGACGCTGATGCGCAGCCTCGTCGGGCTGCTGCCCGCCTCCGCGGGCGGCATCGCGTTCCGGGGCGCTGCCGTGGAGGGGCTCGCCGCCCACCGGCGCGCCCGCCTCGGCATCGGCTACGTGCCCCAGGGCCGCGACGTCTTCCCGCGCATGAGCGTCGCCGACAACCTCACGGTCGGCGCGTCGCTGCTGCCGAAGGGGGAGCGGCCGGATTACGAGCGCGCCTTCGGGCCGTTCCCGATCCTGCGGGAGCGGCGCGGGCAGCGGGCGGGGACGCTCTCGGGCGGCCAGCAGCAGCAACTCGCCATCGGCCGCGTCCTCGTCGGCGGGCCCGCGCTGATCCTCCTCGACGAGCCCTCCGAGGGCATCCAGCCCTCGGTGGTGCAGCAGATCGGCCGCACCCTGGTCGATCTCAACCACCGCACCGGGGTGACGATCGTGTTCGTGGAGCAGAACCTCGACCTGATCCGCGCCATGGCCCAGCGCAGCTACGTCATGGACAAGGGCCGGATCGTCGCGGAGCTGACGGCCCGGGACCTCGACGACCGCGACCTCGTGCGGCGCCACCTCGCCGTCTGACGACACGGCAGACAACCCAGGGAGAGACGACCATGCAGTGGCTCGACCAGTCCATCATGGCCCGCAAGGGCGTCGCCGGCGGCAAGCCCGGCGGGGAGTACACGATCACCGAGGCCGAGCAGGGCCGCTACCACTACGTCTACGGGCCCTTCGCCGAGCCGCTGCTGACCGTCGATCCCGGCGCCGTCGTCACCGTCGAGACCCACGACGCCTTCGAGGGCAAGATCCGCCACGAGACCGACAGCCCGACGCAGATCCTGAACTTCCCCTACCTCAACCCGCAGAACGGGCCGATCTACGTCAACGGCGCCGAGAAGGGCGACTGCCTCGCGGTGGCGATCCGCTCGATCCGGCCGCGCGGCCCGCAGCCCTGCGGCACGACGCTGATCATGCCGGAATTCGGTGGCCTCGTCGCCACCGGCGACACCGCGCTTCTCAATCCGCCGCTCCCCGAGCGGGTGCGCAAGCTCGAGGTCACGGCCGAGAACGGCGTGCGCTGGAACGACCGGATCACGCTGCCCTACCAGCCGTTCATCGGCACGATCGGCACCTCGCCGGAGATCGAGGCGATCTCCTCGCTGCAGCCGGACTATTACGGCGGCAACATGGACCTGCCGGACGTGGGCGTCGGCGCGGTGATCTACCTGCCGGTGAACGCGAAGGGCGCGCTCCTCTACCTCGGCGACTGCCACGCCGCGCAGGGCGACGGCGAGCTCTGCGGCGTCGCGGTGGAGCACCCGACCCACACGACGGTGCAGATCGACCTGATCAAGGGCTGGACGTTCCGCTGGCCGCGGCTCGAGACCGAGGACTTCTACATGACGATCGGTTCGTCCCGCCCGATGGAGGACGCCGCGCGCATCGCCTACCGGGAGCTGGTCCGCTGGCTCGCGGCCGATTTCGGCTTCGACGAGATCGACGCCTACATGCTGCTCACGCAGTGCGGGCGCGTGCGGCTCGGCAACATGGTCGATCCGAAATACACGCTCGGCGCCTCGATCACGAAAGCGATCGCCCACGCCTGACCGGCGACGGAGGAGGACGGCATGGATCTCGGGCTCAGAGGCCGCCGGGCGCTGGTGACCGGCGGCACCAAGGGTATCGGCGGGGCGATCGTCGACCTGCTGGCCGACGAGGGGGCGGCGGTCGCCCTCTGCGCCCGCAACGCCGCGGAGGTCGCCGCCAAGGTGGCGGCCCTGCGCGCCCGGGGCGTGGCGGCGACCGGGCGCGCCGTCGATGTCGCCGACTCGGCCGCCCTGCGCGGCTGGGTCGCCGAGGCCGCGGAGGAGCTCGGCGGCCTCGACATCGTGGTGCCGAACGTCAGCGCGCTGGCGGTCGGCAGCGACGAGGCGGCGTGGCGCAGCGGTTTCGCGGTCGACATGATGGGCACCGTCTCGGCGGTCGAGGCGGCGATGCCGTTCCTCGAGCGCTCGGAGGCCGGCGCGATCGTCGTCATCTCCAGCGTCTCCGGCCGCGAGATCGACTTCGCGGCCGGTCCCTACGGCGCCTTCAAGGCGGCGCTGATCCACTACGCGCAAGGGCTGGCCTTCCAGCTCGCGCCGCGGAACATCCGCGCCAACTCGGTCTCGCCCGGCAACACCTACTTCGCGGGCGGCGTCTGGCACCAGATCGAGACCGGCAACCCGGCGCTGTTCGCCGAGGCGCTCCGGCTGAACCCGACGGGACGGATGGCGCGGCCGGAGGAGGTGGCCCGCGCGGCCGTGTTCCTGGCGAGCCCGGCGGCGAGCTTCATCACCGGCACCAACCTCGTGGTCGACGGCAGCCTGACCCGCGGCGTGCAGTTCTGACTCCGCCGACAGGCGTCGCCGTCCGGGGGGCGCCTGCGGCAGTCGAAGCACGCGCGGCACATTCGATACGCAAGTTCGGCGACGAAGTCTGGAGATCGCGAGGATCCACCACACTTGCGACGCATTTCGGCCGCTCTCGGCTCTGTAAGGACAAGCTTGCCAGGTGCGCTGGCACGCGGCACTCTCGAGCTTGGCCGTTCGCGCGGGAAAGGCACGCCGCGCGGTCGCGCCGGGCTGCAGGACAGGGAAGTCCAGGGCGATGATGACGGACGATCGCATGGCCGGCGGCCTCGACGGGCGCGGGCATCCGGAGCGCGAGGCCGGGCGTCTGAGCCGCCGGTCGTTCCTGGCCGGCTCGGCCCTGGGGATCGGCGCCCTCTCGCTCGGCGGGTGCGGGACGACCGACACCCTGCTCATGGCCGAGGCGGCGAAGACCTACGGGCCGATGCCGAACGAGAAGTTCCCGATCCCGGCGGTCGACGTCAGCAAGGTCAACCCGAAATACTACCGGCGGACGGTCCAGTACGCCTCGTCGGAGGCGCCCGGCACGATCGTGGTCGATCCCGCCAACTACTACGTCTACCGCATCGAGGGTGACGGCACCGCAACCCGCTACGGCGCCAATGTCGGCCGCCAGGGCTTCCTGTGGAACGGGAACGCCTATGTCGGCCGCAAGTCCGAGTGGGCGACCTGGACCCCGCCCAAGGAGATGATCCGGCGCCAGCCCGAGGCCGCGAAATACGCCCGCGGCATGCCGGGCGGCCTCGACAACCCGCTCGGCGCCCGCACGCTGCACCTGTACCAGAACGGCGCCTACACGCTCTACACGATCTACGCCAGCAGCGACGCCGAATCGATCGGCACGGGCATCACCAGCGGCTGCGTCGGCCTGCTCAGCCAGGACATGATCCACCTCTACGCGCGCACGCCGGTGAAGACCAAGGTGGTCGTGCTGCCGGCCTGAGGGCGGGCAGCGCCCGCGCCGTCCCCGCTTCCCGGCGGCCCCGACATCCTGCAGGATCGGGTTCGCTGACGTCCGACAGCGCGCCGGGAGCGCCCGCATGGCCTACGCGACGACGATCGAAGGCACACGCTTCACTTTCCCCGACCTGCGCAGCCTGCTCGCCAAGGCCACGCCGGAGCGCTCGGGCGACCAGCTCGCCGGCCTCTGCGCCGACGGGCCGGTGGAGCGCCTGGCCGCGCAGATCGCCCTCGCGGACCTGCCGCTCAAGACCTTCCTGGCCGAGGAGCTGATCCCCTCCGATCAGGACGAGGTCTCGGACCTCATCGCCCGCCGGCACGACGCGGCCGCCTTCGCGTTGGTCTCCGCCCTCACGGTCGGCGCCTTCCGCGAGTGGCTGCTCTCCCCCGCCGCCGACGCAACGGCGCTCGCCGCCCTGTCGCCCGGCCTCACGCCCGAGATGGTCGCGGCGGTCTCCAAGATCTGCCGGCTGCAGGACCTCGTCGCCGTCGCCGCCAAGCGGCCGGTGGTGACGCGATTCCGCTCGACCATCGGCCTGCCCGGCCGGCTCGCGACCCGCAACCAGCCCAATCACCCGACCGACTCGTCCGAGGGCATCCTGATCTCGGCCCTCGACGGCCTGCTGATGGGCTCCGGCGACGCGGTCATCGGCGTCAACCCGGCCACCGATTCCCTCCCCGACTACATCCGCATCGTCGAGCTCCTGGAGACCCTGCGGCTGCGCCTCGACGTGCCGACCCAGCACTGCTGCCTCGGCCACGTCACGGTGGCGATCGAGGCCATGGCGCGCGGGGCGCCCGTCGATCTCGTGTTCCAGTCGGTGGCGGGCTCGCAGAAGGCCAATGCCGGCTTCGGCGTCGATCTCGCCGTCCTGCGCGAGGCCTCCGAGGCGGCCCGGTCGCTGGGCCGCTGCCCGGCGGGCGGTCAGTTCATGTATTTCGAGACCGGGCAGGGTTCGGCCCTCTCCGCGGACGCCAACTGGGGCGTCGATCAGCAGACCATGGAGGCGCGCGCCTACGCGGTGGCGCGGGAGTTCGACCCGCTGCTCGTCAACACGGTCGTGGGCTTCATCGGTCCCGAGTACCTCTACGACGGCAAGCAGATCATCCGCGCCGGACTCGAGGACCACTTCTGCGGCAAGCTGCTCGGCCTGCCGATGGGCGTGGACGTCTGCTACACCAACCATGCCGACGCCGACGGCGAGGACATGGACGCCCTCCTTACCCTCTTGTGCGCGGCCGGCGTCAACTTCGTCATCACCGTGCCGGGGGCAGACGACGTGATGCTGAACTACCAGTCATTGTCGCACCACGACGCTGTCTACGCCCGCGAGACCCTGGGTCGCCGTCCGGCCCCGGAATTCGAGGCGTGGCTGCGGGCCGTGGGCATCACGGACGGGCAGGGCAGGCTGGCCAGCGCGACGGGCGCGCTGCCCCCGGCCCTGGCGGAGGCGTCCCGACTCCTGCCTGGGCGGGCCGCGTGAGCGGCGAGCCGGCCCGTCTGGGCCCCCCGACGCTGCGCGACTTGCGCGGGCTGACCCAGGCGCGCATCGCGCTCGGCGCGCACGGCGCTGGCCTGCCGACCGGCGCGGCGCTCGCCTTCGGGCTCGACCATGCCCGCGCCCGCGAGGCGGTGTGGACGCCCCTCGACGCGGCCGCGATCCGCGAAGGGCTGCGGGCGCAGGGCCTCGACGCGGTGGAGGTCCGCTCCGCCGTGGCCGACCGGGCGGAGTACCTGCGCCGGCCGGACAGGGGCCGCACCCTCGATCCGGACTCCGGGTCGGTGCTCGACGGGCACGGGCCGGGCTTCGACGTGGCGATCGTGATCGCGGACGGGCTGTCGGCGACGGCCGTCGCGCTGAACGCGGTCCCGGCGGCGGCGGCGCTGGCAGCGCGGGTGTGGCAGGCCGGCTGGCGCCTCGCGCCGGTGGTCGTCGCGAGCCAGGGACGTGTAGCGATCGGCGATCCGATCGGGGCGCGACTCGGGGCGCGCTGCGTCGTGGTTCTGATCGGGGAGCGGCCGGGTCTGTCGGCCTCCGACAGCCTGGGCTGCTACGTCACGTTCGGCCCGGCGCCGGGGCTGCCCGATTCCCGGCGGAACTGCATCTCGAACATCCGGGAGGGCGGCCTGGCGGTCGAGGCGGCCGCCGGGCAGATGGAGGCGCTGCTACGGGCGATGCTGGCCCAGGGCACCAGCGGCGTCGCGCTGCGCCGGGACGATCCCGCAGACCCGAAGGCGCTGCCGGACGCGCGGGACTGACCGCTCGGACGACCCGGGCGGACGTCACGCGCGCTCCGCGGACGGGCTGCAGCCGAAATGGGACCGGTAGCAGCGGGCGAAATGGGCCGCGCTCGTGAAGCCGCAGGCCGTCGCGATCTCCCCGATCCTGAGCGGGCTCTGGCGCAGAAGGCGGCGTCCGTGGGCGAGGCGAATCGCCCTGTACTGGGCCGAGAAGCTGAGCCCGAGCTTGTCGAGGAACAGCCGGTCGAGGTGGCGCGGGCTGATCGCCGCGAGGCGCGCCATGGCGAGGCGGCCGAGCGGCGCCTCCACGGTCTTCTCCATCGTCTCCAGCACCGCCAGCAGAGCCGGATGGTGGATTCCGTAGCGCTCGACCGCGGAGGCCCGCTGCGGGTCGTCGGCGGCGCCGATGGCGGTGTGGAGGAACCAGTCGGAGACGCGCCGGGCGAAGGCCTCGCCCATGCGTTCGGCGATCAGGGCGTGGGCCATCTCCAGGGGCGCGACGCCGCCGCCGCAGGTCAGGCGATCGCCGTCGGCGACGTAGCGCGCCCGGCTCAGGCGCGCCTCCGGGAAGGTCTCGACCGTGGCACCGGCATATTCCCAGTGGAGCGTGAACGCGCGATCGGCCAGCAGGCCCGCTTCGGCCATCAGGTAGGGACCGCCCGAGATGCCGCCGATGCGGACGCCGAGTCGGGCCATCCGCCGCAGGGTCGCGTGGATCTCGGGCCTGTCCCACCCGGTCGGCTCGCCGCCCGCGCAGACGAAGAGGGTGTGGAGGTGGCCGCGCTGGCGCGGCAGCGCCTCGGTGGGGACCTCGGCGCCCGACGAGGCGGCCACCCGGCCCTCCGACTCGCCGAAGTAGCGCAGGCGGTAGAGCGGCCGCCCGGCAAGTTCGTTGGCCGCCCGGAACGGCTCGCACCCCGAAGCGAAGGACAGCAGCGCGAAGCCGGGCACGAGGATGAAGCCGATCTCCTGTGGGCGATCCCCGGTCTCCGCCTCCATCTCGGACGCCCCCTCCGCTCCTCGATGGCTCAAACGTGCAGGAAACCGTCCGTTTCAGTCAAACGCCCGCCTCGGCATTGATCATGCTGTGTGCCGTTACCCCGTCCCGCGCGAGATCGCTTCCGGATGCCTCGACCTGCCGATCTTCCTCCGTTCCGCGCCGCCGCGGCGGCCCGTCCCGGAATCGAGCGGGAGTGTCGGCCGTGAGCCGCCGCTACGACGTCGCCGTGCTGGGTCTCGGCGCGATGGGCAGCGCCGCGCTCTACCAGCTGGCGAAGCGGGGCGCCGCGGTCATCGGGCTCGACCGCTTCGCGCCGCCCCACGCGCTCGGGTCGAGCCACGGCGAGACGCGGATCACCCGTCAGGCGGTCGGTGAGGGCGCCGACTACGTCCCCTTCGTCACCGCCTCGCACCGCATCTGGCGCGAGCTGGAGGCCGAGACGGGCGAGACCCTGCTGAACGCCTGCGGGGCGCTCGTCATGGCCCCGGGCCACGGCGTCTCCTCACACCACGGCAAACCGGACTTCGTGGGCCGGTCCATCAGCGCCGCGGAGGGCGCCGGCATCGTCCACGAGGTGCTGACAGGGGCGGAGGTGGCCCGCCGCTTCCCGCAATTCCTGAACCTCGCGGGCGACGAGAAGGCCTATTACGAGCCGGGCGGCGGCTACGTGTTCCCGGAGCGATGCCTCGCGGCGCAGCTCGGCCGCGCGGGTGCCGCGGGCGCCGAGATCCGCACCAACTGCACGGTGGTCGGGCTGCAGCAGGACGGGAGCGGCGTCCGCATCGAGACGGCGGAGGAGACCATCCTGGCCGACCGCGCCGTCGTGGCCGCGGGCGCCTGGACGGCCCCCCTGCTCGGGAGCCCCTTCGACCGGCTCCTGACCGTCCGTCGCCAACTGCTGCACTGGTACGCGCTCGCGGACGAGACCGCCTACGGGCCGCACGCGCCGGTCTTCATCTGGATGTACGGGACGAGCGACACGGAATACCTCTACGGCTTCCCGCCGCTCGACGGGTCCATCAAGGTCGCGACGGAGCAGTACAGCACCACCACCACCGCCGACGGGGTGGAGCGCCGCGTCGATCCGTCGGAATCCGACGACATGTACCGGCTGCGCGTCGCGAACCGGCTGGCCGGCGCGACCCCGGAGGTCGTCCAGGCCGCCGCCTGCGTCTACACGGTGACCCCCGACCGCGGCTTCATCATCGACCGGCATCCCGCGATGGAGCGGATCCTGGTCGTCTCCGCCTGCTCGGGGCACGGCTTCAAGCACTCGGCCGGCATCGGCGAGGCCGTCGCCGCGGAGCTGGCTGGGACCGGTAGCACCGTCGATCTCAAGCCCTTCGCTCTGGCACGTTTCAGTTGATGCGCCGGCCAATGGCTCGTGGATTGCTTGAAACCATGCCAAGATCCGTCGACCCGAGCAGGAAAGATCCGATGCGTCTCACCGTCCGCACCCTTCTGACCACCGGTGCGCTGGCCGCGCTCGCGGCGTTCTCGACCGTCGCGCTGCCCGGCCGGGCCACGGCCGCCGACGGCGTCGACGCGATCAAGAAGCGCGGAACGCTGATCGTCGGCGTGAAGGCGGATTACAAGCCGTTCGGCTTCCGCGACCCGAGCGGGACCATCATCGGCCTGGAGCCCGACCTCGCCGCCGACCTCGCCAAGCGGCTCGGCGTGAAGCTCGAGCTCGTGCCGGTCGTCTCGGCCAACCGGATCGAGTTCCTGCAGCAGGGCAAGGTCGATCTGCTGATCGCCACCCTGTCGGACAAGCCGGAGCGCCGCCGCGTGGTGCAGGCGATCGACCCGAACTACTATTCCGACTTCGTGAACGTCCTGCTGCCCAAGTCGTCCGGCATCACCGACTGGGCGCAGCTCAAGGGCAAGCCGCTCTGCGCCACCTCGGGCGCCTGGTACAACAAGGACGTCGCGCGGACCTACGGGGCGGAGATCGTCGCCTTCGACGGGTCCGAGAAGCCGCTCTTCGCGCTCAAGCAGGGCAACTGCATCGGCTACGTCTACGACCAGAGCATGCTGCAGGGTAAGCTGCTCGACGACGACTGGAAGGCCAACTACGCGCTGCCGCTCAAGGGCATCCTCGACGCCCCGTGGATGATGGCGGTGGCGCAGGGCAACACCACGCTCCAGGCCGCGGTCGAGGACGCCACCAAGGACTGGATGAAGACCGGCTTCATCGTCAACGAGGAGAAGAAGTGGGGCATCGAGCCGACCGCTTACTCGAAGGCGATGCACGAGAAGTACAAGAACGCGACCAACTGATGCGGTTCTGCGCGACAACACCGAGCGTTAGCCCGCGATGATCGCCACGATCCAGGCGTGGTTCCAGCAGCTCTACGAGACCACGGGCTTCAACTTCACGGTCTTCTACGATCCCTACGACTGGGACCGGTACGTGGCCGGCCTGCGGATGACGCTGCTCCTCGGGATCAGCACGATCCTGGCGAGCCTCGTCATCGGCGCCGTCGGCGCGCTCCTGCAGAGCGGGCCGTCGCGCGTCCTGCGGGCGCTGGTCAACGGCTTCGTGGTGGTCTTCCGCAACACGCCGCCGCTGGTGCAGATCTTCTTCTTCTACTTCGGCCTCGGGACGCTGCTCCCGGACATCCGCTCGGCCGACGGCCTGCGCGCCCCGATCCTCAACAACGTCCAGTGGGCGATCATCTCGCTGTCGCTGTTCGCGGGCGCGTTCAACGTGGAGATCTTCCGCTCCGGCATCGAGGCGGTGCCGCGGACCACGGTCGAGGCCGCGGAGGCCCTGGGCTACACCCGCTTCAAGGCCTACCGGTACGTCGTCCTGCCGCTGGCCCTGCGGGTCTGCCTGCCGGCGCTCAACAACAACCTGATCAACCTCCTCAAGACCACCACGCTGGCCTACGCCATCGCGGTCCCGGAGACGCTGTACGCGGTCAAGCAGATCTGGTCCGAATCGCAGAACGTGCTGGAGATGATGCTGGTGCTGCTCGCGACCTACGCGGTCCTCGTCGGCGTGCTCGTCTGGATCATGCACCGCTGGGAACGCGCCCTGCGGATCCCGGGATACGGCCGATGAAAGCTGCCGATCCGCGGGGCGGCCGACCGGGCGACCTGCCGGTGCTGCTGCCCTTCGCGCTCCCGAGGGACCGCGCGGCGGCGCGCCTGCGCCCGGCCCATCTCTGGCTGCTCACCGCGCTCGCCCTCGTCGCCGTCCCGGCTCGGGCGCAGGGCGGGGCCGCCGCGCTGTCGCCGCTGGAGGTGGTGATCAAGTGGGCGCCCCTCCTGCTCACGGGCTTCGCCTTCAACGTCGCGATCTCGCTGATGGCGATGGCGATCGGGACGGTGGCGGGCATCGGGCTCGGTCTGGCCATGCTGGCGGAGGGCCGGGTCCTGCCCCGTCTCGCGTGGTGCGCCACGCAGGTCTTCCGCAACGTGCCCTGGCTGGTCCTGCTGTTCTTCGTGATGTTCCTGGTCCCGTTCCAGGTCACTGTGTTCGGCGTCCGCGTGCCGCTGCCCGACTGGGTCAAGGCGACCTTCGGCTTCAGCCTGCCGGTCATGGCCAACGTCGCCGAGATCGTCCGCGGTGCGGTGCGCTCGGTGCCCAACACCCAGTGGGAGGCCGCCGAATCCCTGGCCTTCACCCGGCGCCAGACGATGTGGCGCATCATCCTGCCCCAGTGCGCGAAGCGCATGCTGCCGCCCTGGATGAACGTCTACTCGCTCATCGCGATGGCCACCGTGCAGGCCTCCATCGTCGGCGTCACCGAGATGCTGACGCTGACCGCGCAGGTGCACGCCGCCGAGGGCGGCCGCCCCGAGCTGTTCGCGCCGCTCTACGGCTTCGCGCTGCTCTGCTTCTTCCTCTACTGCTACCCGATCGACCGGTTCACCGCCGCCCTGGAACGCCGCTTCGAGACCCGCTGAGACCATGACGCGCGCGATCCTGGCCGCCACCCCGTCCCCGAGCTGGACCCCCGATCAGCCGATCGTCCGCGTCGTCGACGTGCACAAGTCGTTCGGGTCGTTCGAGGTGCTGAAGGGGATCAGCTTCGACGTCCGCAAGGGCGAGGTCGTCTGCATCATCGGCCCCTCGGGCTCGGGCAAGTCGACGCTGATCCGCTGCGTCAACGCCCTGGTGCCGGTGAGCGCCGGCTCGATCCAGGTCGAGGGGATCGACGTCACCGATCCGCGGCTCGACAAGCTGGCGCTGCGCCGCAAGGTCGGCATGGTGTTCCAACAGTACAACCTGTTCCCGCACAAGACCGCGCTGCAGAACGTGATGATGGCCCCCATCCACGTCCTGGGTCAGGAGAAGCGCGAGGTCGAGTCCCGGGCGCGGGCGCTCCTCGCCAAGGTCCGGCTCGCCGGCAAGGAGAACGCCTATCCGGGCGAATTGTCGGGCGGCCAGCAGCAGCGCGTGGCCATCGCCCGCTCGCTGGCGATGCGGCCGGACGTGATGCTGTTCGACGAGGTCACCGCCGCCCTCGATCCGGAGACGGTCAAGGAGGTGCTGGTGACGATCCGGGAACTCGCCGAGGAGGGCATGACCTGCATGCTCGTCACGCACGAGATGAACTTCGCCCGTGACGTCGCCGACCACATCTACTTCACCGACCGCGGCGTCATCGTCGAGCACGGCCCGCCCGCGACCTTCTTCGCCTCCGCCCAGGACGAGCGCACGCGCCGGTTCCTGTCGCAGGTGCTCTGAGCCCGCCGGGGTCAGGGCCGCGTCAGCGCGGCGCGGCCTCCCGCGCCACGATGTGGTCGGCGATCGCCCCGGCGGTGGTGAGCCAGATGGCGTCGCGGCGGTCTGCGATGTGCCGGAGCGCCTGCCGCAGGGGCCGCAGCCGGTGCGGGCGCCCGACGATGTAGGGATGGAGCGCGATGCCCATCACCAGCGGCGCGCCCCGAGACTGCTCCAGCATTTCTTCGAAGGCGTCGACGATGGCTTCGGCGAACTGGCGGCCCGTCTCCTTGCGGGCGACGATCGCGGGGATGTCGTTGAGTTCCTGCGGGTAGGGCACCGTCAGGATGCGGCCGCCGCCGCGGGTCTTGAACCAGGTCGGCTGGTCGTCGTGGTCCCAGTCGAGCAGGTAGCGGTACCCGGCCTCGGCGAGGAGATCGGGCGTCACCCGCGACTGCGAGATCCACGGCCCGAGCCACCCGGCGGGGGGGCGGCCCTCCCGCGCGGCGATCTCGCGGGTCGTCTCGGCGATCAGGGCCCGCTCCGCGTCCTCGTCGAGGGTACCCTGCCGCTCGGCGTTGGTGCGTCCGTGGCCGACGATCTCGTCGCCCCGCGCCCGGAACGCCTCGATCAGCCCGGGGCAGTCCCGGTAGAGGTTGCTGTTGACGAGCACGCTCGCCGGCATCGCCAGAGCGTCCAGCATCTCGGCGATCCGCCACGCGCCGACCCGGTTGCCCCAGTCGCGCCACGCGTAGTTGAGCACGTCCGGCTGCGGGCCGCCGGGCGCCAGCTCGGCGCCCAGGCCCTCGCCGAACGCGAAGGTCTCGAGGTTCAGCCCGACATAGACGGCCAGCCGCTTGCCCTCCGGCCAGTCGTAGACCGGGCGGTCGGGGAGGGCGCTGTAGCCGTAGCGACCGTGTCCGGCATTCGTGTACATCAGAGCCCCCGTTACGCCGCACCGAGATAGGCCGCTTCCAGCCCCTTGTCCGCCGACAGCTCCGCGGCGGTTCCGCGCGCGACGACCCGGCCCTGCTCCAGCACGTAGCCGCGGTCGGCGACCGTGAGGGCCAGCGCCGCCATCTGGTCCACGATCAGGATGGTGACGCCCTCGTCGCGCAGCTCGGCCACGGTCGCGTAGAGGGCGTTGATCATCGCCGGGGCGAGGCCCAGCGACGGCTCGTCGAGGAGCAGGATGCGCGGGTGCGCCATCAACCCGCGGGCGATGGCCAGCATCTGCTGCTCGCCGCCGGAGAGCAGGCCCGCCCGGCTCGCCGCCCGGTCGCGCAGCCGCGGGAACCGGTCGAGCAGGCGCTCGACCTCGGCCGGGTCGATCGGCGACCCGCGCCCGAAGGCGCCGAGGCGGATGTTCTCGACGACGGTGAGCTCCGGGAAGACCTGCCGCCCCTCTGGCACCAGGACGAGGCCGCCGCGGGCGATCCGGTGGGCGGGCAGCGCGTCGACGCGCCGGTCGTCGAACACGACCGATCCCGCGACCGGGCGCAGCAGCCCCGCCAGCGCCCGCATCGCCGTGGACTTGCCGGCCCCATTCGCGCCCAGGAGCGCGACGGTCTCGCCGGGCCGCACGTCGAGATGGACGCCGTCGAGGACGGGCGCGGCGCCGTAGCCGGCGGTCAGGTCGAGGACCGAGAGGACGGCGTCCGCCGGTCCCTGCCACGGCGCGCTCCGCGGCCGGGCCGGGGTGTCGGCGCCGCCGAGATACGCGCGCAGCACCGCCGGGTCGCGCCGGATCTCAGCGGGCGTGCCGCGCGCGATCGGGCGGCCGGCATCCATGACGAGGATGTGGTCGGAGATGCCCATCACCAGCGGCATGTCGTGCTCGACCAGCACCACCGCGACGCCGCTGTCGGCGATCCGGCGGATCAGCCGGGCCAGCCGGTCGGTGTCGGCCCGCGACAGGCCGGCGGCGGGCTCGTCGAGGAGTAGCACCGCGGGGCTGCCGGCGAGCGCTCGAGCGATCTCCACGAGCCGCCGGTCGACGTGGGGCAGCTCGGCGGCCGGGCGGTCGAGGGCGCCCCGGTAGCCGACGAAGGCGAGGAGCGCGGCGGCCGTCGCGCGGTCCCGCGCCCGCGCGCGGCGCCACAGCCGGCCCGGCGCGAGGCCGAGGGCGACGTTGTCGGCCACCGGCAGCGAGCCGAACAGGCGCGTGGTCTGATAGGTGCGCGCGATGCCGGCGCGGGCGACGACGTGGGCCGGCCGCCCGGCGAGGTCGCGCCCGCCCAGCCGGATCGCCCCGGCGCTCGGGCGGTAGAAGCCCGAAACCATGTTGAGCACGGTGGTCTTGCCGGCCCCGTTCGGGCCGATCACGCTGGTGACGGCCGCCGGCCGCGCCGTGAGGTCGACGCCGTCCGCCGCCGTGATGCCGCCGAAGCGGATGCCGAGGCCCTCGAGGACGAGGGCCTCGCGCGCCGCCGTGCCGGGCAGCGGCACCTCCTCGCCCTCGGCGGCGGCCGGCGCGTCCCGGCCCCGGGGCAGCAGGCGGGCGAGGCTGCCGACCAGCCCCGAGGGCACCAGCCACAGCACCGCGAGGGTCGCGACGCCGAAGAACAGCAGGCGGTACTCGGCGAGGCCGGACAGCGCCTCCGGCAGCAGCACGGTGACGAGGGCCCCGAGGAGCGGGCCGAGCACCGTGCCGGCGCCGCCGACGATCACCGAGAGGACGAACAGGATCGACTGCGAGAACGGGAACGAGCTCGGCGCGATGAACAGCATCAGCGGCGGCAGGACAGCCCCCGCGAGGCCGGTCAGGGCGGCGGAGATCGCGAAGGCCAGGGTCTTCACCCGGACCGGGTCGAAGCCCAGAGCCGCCGCGGCGACGTCGGCGTCGCGCACGGCGCGCATCGCCCGGCCGAGGCGGCTGCGGGCGAGGATGTCGAACCCGGCGAGGCTCGCCCCGGCGGCGAGCACCGCCAGCACCGCGAGGCCGGCCGGCGAGAGCGGCTCGCCGAGGAGGCTCGGCGCGTCGGTCACAACGAGGCCGTTCTGGCCGCCGGTCAGCTCGCCGCCCTCGATCAGGCCGTGCTCGACGATGAAGCCGAAGGCGATCGTCAGCATGGCGAGGTAGGGGCCCTTCACCCGCATCGCCGGCACCGCCACGAGGCCGCCGACGAGCGCCGCGATCAGGGCCGCCGCCGGGAGCGCCAGCCAGAAGCTGACGCCGTGGAGCGTCAGGATCGCGCTCGCGTAGGCGCCGATCGCGTAGAAGCCGGCCTGGCCGAAAGAGATCAGCCCCGTCAGGCCGAGGAGCACGTTGAGGCCGACGCCCGCGACCGTGGTCAGCGCCATGAGGGCGATCACGAAGTGGCTGTAGCCGGCGGTCAGCGCCACGAGGCCGAGCGCGGCGGCGGTGAGGCCGGCGATGCCGAGCCGCATCGCCGGGCCTGAGCGCAGGTACGGCATCGCGTCAGACCTTGTTGACCGCGGCGCGGCCGAGCAGGCCGTCGGGGCGCAGGGTGAGGGCCAGGATGATCACCGAGAACACCACGAGCTGCGTGTAGGTCGAGCCCAGGGTCGCGGTGACGCCGGCCTCGACGAGGCCGTAGAGCAGCCCCGCCAGGATCACCCCGGTGGCGGAACCGATGCCGCCGAGGATCGCGACCGCGAAGGCCTTGATGCCGAACAGCGTGCCGAGCTCGGCCGAGACCGAGAAGAGCGGCGCGATCAGCAGGCCCGCGATGCCGGCGAGCACTGCCGAGAGCGCGAAGGCGCAGGCCACGGTGCGGCGCACGTCGATCCCCATCAGCCGGGCGGCGTCGGCGTTCTGCGCCACGGCGAGCAGGACGCGGCCGAGATCGGTCTTCCGGAACACCGTGCGGATCGCGAAGGCAAGGGCGATCCCGACCACCGGGATCACGAGCTGCAGCGGGTAGATGCCGGTCCCGAGAATCTCCACCGGCTTCGTGGCCAGCGGCGAGGGCAGGCTGCGCGGCTCCTTGCCGAAGGTGAACAGCACGGTGTTGTCGAGCACGATGCCGCCCGCCACCGTCGCCAGGAGCCACGCGTCCGAGCCGCGCGCAACGAACGGGCGGACCAGCGCCCGCTCGACCACGAGGCCGAACAGGGCGCAGCCGGCGAGCGCCAGGACGATCGCGGCCGGCATCGGCCAGCCGAGGGTGACGCCGAGCGCGTAGGCCAGGACCGCGCCCAGGGTGACGACGCTCCCCTGCGCGAAGTTCACGGTCCCCGACACCGCGTAGGTCACGTGGAAGCCCAGGGCCACGAGCCCGTACATGCTGCCGAGGCCGAGGCCGCTGACGAGGATGGAGGTCAGCATCGCCGGGCTCAGTTGGTCACCGCGACGATCTCACCGTCCTTGAAGCGGGTGAACACGTAGTCGTTCGGCCCGAGCGCGTCGTGCTGGCCGGGCGTGAAGGGCGTGGCGTAGGTTTTGATCAGGCCCGGATAGGTGCCGATCTTGTAGAAGCCGTCGCGGACCTTCGGGCCCTCGGTGGAGCCGGCGGCCTGGATGGCGAGGGCCAGCAGGTGCGTCGCGTCGTAGGCGTTGGCGATGCCGACGGCGGGGGTGACATCGGCCATCGACTTGATCGCCGGGTACTTGGCCTTGAGCGCGTCGAGCACCGCGCTCGCCTTCGGCGACGCGTTGCCCGCGAAGGTGAAGGTCTGGATGAAATGGACCTTGCCGGCGCTCGGGCCGGCGAGCTCGTCGAAGCGGCCGCCCGCCGGGCCCCAGTGCGAGACGACCGGCACCGACCAGCCCATCCGGTCCAGCGACTTCACCACCTGGGCCGAGGGCCCGACATTGCCGACGAGGAACAGCGCGTCGGCCCCGGCCTCCTTCAGCCGGGACAGCTGGGGCACCATGTCGACGTCGTTGGCCTCGTACTTCTCGATGCCCGCCGCCGGGAGGTTGGCCGCCTGCAGGGCGTCCTTGAGGCCCTTCTGGTTCGACTCGCCCCAGGCGTTGTTGACGAGGATCATGCCGGGCTTCTTCGCCCCGTAGGTCTTCACCGCGTAGGCGACCAGCGCCTCGTCGACGAGGGCGTCGACCGCGGAGACCCGGAAGGCGTAGTTGTCGGCGGCGCCGTTGCGGGTGATGCCGGTGCCGGCCGCCCAGGGGCCGATGAACGGCACCTTCATCTGGTTGGCGATCGGCACGATCGCCATCGAGACCGGCGTGTCGAGGCCGCCGACCACCGCGACGACGCCGACCCGCTGGATCAACTCGCGGGTCGCCAGCACGCCCTTGGACGGGTTGGCCTCGTCGTCGCGGGCCACGAGCTCGAGGGGGCGTCCGAGGACGCCGCCCCTGGCGTTGATCTCGTCGATGGCGAGCCCGATCCCGCGGGAGATCGCCTCGCCGGATTTCGCGGACTGGCCGCTCAGGGCGGTCACGAGGCCGATCTTGACGGTGTCGGCCGCCTGCGCGGTCGAGACGGCGAGGCCGAGCAGCGCGCTCGTCGTCACCGCGAAGCGGCGCAGGGTCGGGGGCAGGAAGGAGGCCATGGCATGTCTCCGAGGGCGGGGCGCAGCCTGCTTTGCGCAACCTCCATGCCACCAGGAATTGGCCGCTTCGGCCGCTGCACAGACCGGTGCCTGTATCCTCGGAGGCAATCTGTGCTCAATCTGGCGTCAAAGTGCATACACTTCCTGCATGCACGGGCCGGCCTTTTGCGGCACGTTGGGCCGACAGGAGGCCTGCATGACCGACATGACCCACGATGCGGCGACCGCCCGCGATGCCGCCAACGTCACCGCCTATCTCGAGGCCTCGATGGTGCCCGATCCCGAGACGGCCGCACGCTACATGGCCCCGGGCACCCGGATCGTGTTCACCGGCGCCCGGGTGTTCAACCATCCGTCCGAGGTCACGGCCTTCAATGCCGGCCGCTACGCCTGGGTAAAGAAGCGGATGGAGCGGCTGGACGTGGTGCCGGGCGACGGCGTCACCACGGTCTACAGCCTCGGGACCCTGTACGGCGCGTGGCCGGACGGCACGCCCTTCGAGGGCAACCGCTACGTCGACCGCTTCACCGTGCGCGACGGGCTGATCGTCGGCATGGAGGTCTGGAACGACAGCGCCGAGCGCCTGCTGACCAAGCACGGCCTCACGGCCTGACGCGGCGGGCTCAGGCCCCGCCGCCCGCGACGTAGGGCGCCAGCAGGCGTGCCAGATCGCGCTCGCGCGGGGCCGGGGGCACGATCCGCGCCCGGTCGGCGACCGCGTCGAGGTGGTGGTCCATGAGCGCGGCGGCGCGCTCGGCATCGCCCGAGACCAGGGCGGCGACGATGTCCCGGTGCTCGCTCACGGCGCAGTCCGAGGAATGCGGGCGGCTGTAGAGGGACAGAATCAGGGCGCAGCGATAGCCGAGTTCCGCGACGTACCGGATCAGCACGGCGCTGCCGGTCATCTCGGCGAGCATCAGGTGGAACTCCGTGGCGAGCCGGATCGACAGCGCCTCGGGGCCGCCCCGTGCGGCCTCCTCGCGCGCGATCTGGTCCAGCAGGACCTGACGCTGCTCCGCGCTGAGCCGCCCGGCGAGGCGGCGGACCACGAGCCGCTCCAGGCCGAGGCGCACGTCGAAGGTGTCGCGCGCCTCCTCCCAGCTCGGCGTCGCCACGACGGCGATGCGGTTGCGGCGCAGATCGACCAAGCCTTCCCCGGCCAGCCGCAGCAGGGCCTGCCGGGCGATGGTGCGGCTCACCCCGAACCGCTCGCCGAGGGCGTCCTCCGGCAGCCGGTCGCCGGGGGCGAGCGCCCGTTCCACGATGGCCCGCCTCATGGCCTGGCAGATCGCCCCGACGCGATCGCCCTCGTCTCCCGCCTTCATGGACGGCGTCCGGACTCTGTCGCCCGTGTCCGTGCGGATTGATCCGTCATGATCCTCTCTCGACGCGATCCGGCGCCCCGCATCCGGTCCCGTGCCGGCTGGGCTCTTCGCAGACCTGGGACCCGAGGTGCAACGGTCGCGCCAGCGTCGTCGGCGACCGTCCGCCGTGCGCGAACTCCGCCGATCGCGCTTCCATCCGCGTCCGTGGGCGTCCCGTGCGGGACCGGCGCGATCGCTTCCGACAAAGTCGCCGCCACGGACGTCTCGCAGATCCAGTCCAGCAACCTGTTCGGTACCCAGATCAGCGGGGAGGATGGAGCCACTTTCTGGTTGAGAAATTTTGTAGCCACTGTTTCTATAAGTAGAATAGTGGTCACGATGTTCTTTTTTGAAGCTCAATCAAGATGAAGGATTGACATGCGAAAATTGATATACAACTCTCGTGAGGTGCGTTTAGAGGGAGAATGGCAGGTATGCTACCTGAGGTTGGTGCCGGTGCGGGAGAATTTTCTGACTCGTCCTTGAGAAATTCAATCAAGATCGTCTGCGCCTACGTGATCCGGAATCCGGTATCCCCTGTCCAACTCTGTGAGATTTTAGCCAGTACGTACGAAATGCTTAGCCAGATCAGCGCGGGACCGGCGCGCGCGGTCGCGACGCCCGAGGCCGCCACCGCGCGGGAGATCCGCGCGTCCATCCAGGCCGAGGGCCTGATCAGCTTCATCGACGGCAGGTCCTACAAGACGCTCAAGCGTCACCTGACGGCTTACGGGCTGACACCGGAAGAGTATCGCGCCAAGTACGGGCTGCCGCGCGACTATCCGATGGTGGCTCCGGGTTACGCCGCCAAGCGCTCGGAGATCGCGCGATCGCTGCAGCTGCGACACAGGGCGGGATAGGCCCTCTCAATCGCGTCCGGAGCGGTTCGCCACGATACACGCGGTCAGGCGGGGATCGGGCGACCCGGATCGATCACGGAGTCCGGCCAGGGATTCTGCCCGTCGCTCAGCCAGCGCAGCGTGTCGGCCCAGAATCCGCCGCTCCTGCGCGCGTGGAACAGGCCGAAATGGCCGGGCGCCTCCGCGCCGATCGCGGACGGGGTCAGCTGTACCTGGATGCGCGGGCTCGACACGTAGTAGCCGAGGGCCCGGCGGATCGCCGCCGGCGTGCCGAACGGGTCGTCCGGCGTACCGACCGCCAGGATCGGGGCGCGGACGGCGGCGAAGCGGGCGAGGAGGGCGGGGCGCTCGGCGGCCGGGTAGCTCGCCTCCATGCGCCGCCCGCGGAATGCCCACTCGTAGGCCACGCCGGCCGGCAGATCCTCGAGCCATCCGAGCCGACGGCCGGGAAAGTAGCCGACGACGGCGGTGACGCACGGCATCAGCAGGTGCCACTTCGCGATCATGCTGAGCCTCTCGCGGGCGCGATAATCGCGGCGATAGGCGAATTGCGCGCCGACGGTGAGGATGCGGTCCACCGCGCCCGCGGCCTCGGCGAAGCCGGGGAGGAAGCCGCCGATGCTGTGGCCGACGACCGTGAGCGGCCCCGCCTCGCGCTGCCGAATCCATCGGACGGCGGCGTCGAAGTCGAGCTCGCCCCAGTCCCGCCAGCGGATGCCGGATCCCCTCAGGCGCGCGGGCCGCGATTCGCCGATGCCGCGGTAATCGTAGGTGAGCACGACGAAGCCCCGCTCGGCCAGGAACCGCGCGTAGGCGTAGTAGTAGCGCGCGCGGACGCCGGTCGCCGGGTTGACGACGATCGTGCCCCGGCCCGGCGACCCGCTCGCGCCCGGGCGCCAGAGGTGACCGCGGAGCCGGTAGCCGTCGCGGCAGGCGATCGCCACGGGTCGCGCGTCGACACCGGCGGTCGCGGCGGGCGCGTGGCGGACGGGCGTCATCGGACCCCCTCGGCGGTGGCCGCCGGGACCGGACGATCGTCGATCGGGAGGTGGAGGAGCGCGGCGATCAGGCCCGCGAGGGCCGTGGCGAGCCAGACCCCATCGTAGGATCCGGAGACCTCCAGAACCACGCCCCCCAGCCACGCCCCGAGGAACGAGCCGATCTGGTGGCTGAGGAAGACGATCCCGAACAGCGTCCCGAGGTGACGGATCCCGAAGACCCGCGCCACCAGGCCGCTCGTCAGCGGGACCGTGCCCAGCCAGGTCAGGCCCATCACGGCCGCGAACGCGAGGACGACAGCCTCGGATTTCGGCGCGACGAGGAAGGTGCCGATCGCGGCGGCGCGGATGAGGTAGAGCCAGACCAGGACGTGCTGCGGCCGGTACCGGCCGCCGAGCCAGCCGCACCCCCAGCTCCCGGCCATGTTGAAAAGGCCGATCAGCGCCAGCGCGGTCGCGCCCAGGCCCGCCGGCATGTGGCAGAGGGCGAGGTACCCCGGAAGGTGGGTCGCGATGAAGGCGAGCTGGAAGCCGCAGGTGAAGAAGCCGAGCGTCAGCAGCCGGTAGCCCGGGTGCCGCCACGCCCGCAGGAGCGCCTCGGACAGGCTGCCGGCCGCCGAAGAGCCGTCCGGCACGCCGGCGCGGGGCGCGCGGTCGAGCGCGACACCGAGCGGCGCGAGCGCGACGATGATCGCCGCGAGCGCGAGGAGCCCCGCGCTCACGCCCGCGACCGCGGTCACGGACTGCGCGAACGGGACGAGCAGCACCTGGCCGAGCGAGCCGCCGGCGCTCGCGAGGCCCAGAGCCGCGCTGCGACGCTCCGGTGCGGAGGCGCGACCGACCGCGGTCAGGACGACGCCGAAGCTGGTACAGCTGATCCCGATCCCGACCAGCAGCCCCAGGCCGAGCAGCAGCGTCGGCGCCGCCGGCGCGAGCGCCGTCAGGACGAGGCCGCCCGCGTAGACCAGTGCGCCGAGGGCGACGACCGGCGCGGCCCCGTAGCGGTCCGCCGCCGCGCCCGCGAAGGGCTGCGCGAAGCCCCAGACGAGGTTGTGCAGGGCGATGGCGAGGGCGGTCGTCGCCACCGGGATGCCGGTCTCGAGGGAGAAGGGCCCGAGGAACAGCCCGAAGGTCTGCCGGATGCCCATCGCGCCGCTCAGAACCAGGCCGGCCGCGACCGCCACCGGCACCACCGGCAACCCGCCCCGTCGCCCTGCGCGCGCGCGCCCGATCGTTGCCATCGCGGCCTCCGTTGGCTGTCGCCTTCGGAGACGGTCGCAGCCGGTGGCCGGCGCGACAAACGAGAAGATTTCCACGGGCAGTGAACGCCGCTCACGGGCGGGGCGCGCCGTCCCGGTCCCGTCGGGCCCTCAGGCGGCGCCGGTCGGGAAGCGCCGCTTCTGCTCGGCCGCGAACCGGCGCGCCTCTGCCAGCAGCCAGGTCCGGAACAGGTCGGGCTCCGGCCGGTCGTCGTCGCCCTCGGCGCTCACGAGCCAGTGGGAGGTCGCCGCCGGGACGGCGGGGCCGACCCCGACGAGCGTACCCTCGCGCAGCTCCCGGTCCATGAGCGCCCCCCGGCCGAGGGCGATGCCGAGGCCCGCGGCCGCGGCCTGGAGCGCCATCGCGAACGTGTCGACGTGCAGGGTGTCGGCCGAGGCCAGCTCCACCGCCCCCGACGCGTCGCTCCAGGCCTGCCAGTCCTCGGTCGCGGAGGTGACGTGGATCGTCGTCGCGCGCCGGAGGTCGAGGGCGCCGTCCGGACCGGTGACGGCCCCGCGCTGGGCCGGGCTGCAGACGGGGAGCAGCCAATCCTCGAACAGGCGGACGCTGCGGTGGCGCGGAGTCGGAACCCGGCCGAGACGGAGGGCGAAGTCGAAGCCGTCGATCGGGAAGCCGACCTGCCGGTGGGAGGTGTCGATCCGGATCGCGATCTGCGGGTGGCGGCTGCGAAAGGCCGGGAGCCGGGGCAGCAGCCACCGCGTCGCCAGGGTCGGTGCGCAGCTGATGGCCAGGGTCCTGCCGGACCGCGGCGTGGGCAGGCGGCGCGTGCCGATCAGGATGAGGGACAGCGCCTCGGACACGTAGGTCAGGTACTCGGCCCCCTCGCGCGTCAGCGCCAGCCGGCCCGGCTCCCGGACGAACAGCTTGACGCCCAGCGCCTTCTCGAGGCCGACGATCCCGTGGCTCACGGCGCTCGGCGTCAGGTTCAGTTCGGACGCCGCGCGGGCGAAGCTGAGATGGCGGCCGGCCGCTTCGAAGAGCCTGAGCGTGGAGAGGGGAGGCGTGCGGGGCCGCATGGGATCGTCGGGGTGAGCCTGCCGGTCGCCGGGGCAGCGACGTCGTCGTCCGACGGGGAAGCTAGCCCGGATGGTGTCGCGTGCCCAAGGCGGTGCGTGCGCCCGGCCGGTCAGATCAGGCGCAGGATCACCTGTCCGGTGACGGTCTCGAACACGATCAGGCGACCCCGCCCGTCGAAGACGGCCGCGGCGTCGCCCTCGGGAGCGAAGCGCGCGCGCAGGCTCCCGCTGCCCTGCCACAGGACGGCCGGTCCGCGGATCCGGTTCGCGCCGGGCACGCTGGCCCAGAGCGTCCCCTCCTCGGTGGCGGTCGCGGCCCAGAGGCGGCCGTTCTCCGCCGCGACTAGGCGCGGCGGGTCCGCGGGCTCCGCGCGCGCGGCGGCCTCGATCAACGCGCGCTCCTGCTCCCGGGAGGCCGTCGTGAAAGCGTGGGGATGCGCCCGCAGGTGCGGATGCGCGCCGGTCCCCTCGAGGGACCAAGCGACGGCCTCGGTCAGGCCGAGCACGCCGACGCCGCGATCGGGCGGCGTCCAGAACCGGCACGTCACCGCAAGGGTGCGGGAGGACAGGCTCCACCACTCGATCAGGCCGTCGTGCCGGGCGTAGATCAGGGCGCTCGCGTCCGCGAAGGCGGCGAGCAGCAGCGGCCGGCCCGGTTCGGTCATGGGCAGGCGCCAATGGTGCGCCAGGGCGCCGTCGGAGCCGGGCGCGCCGCCCGCGCGACCGAGGAGCGAGGCGGTGTCCAGCCGGACGAGCGCCTCCCCGTCGAAGACGAGCCAGCCGGTCTCGTCCGCCTGACCATGCCAGTGCGTGATCGGCAGCGGACCGAGCGGCAGGAGCCGTCCGGTGCCGGCGTCGAAGAGCTGGACGTCGGGGCCGTCGAGCGTCTCGCGCAGAACGAGGGCCCGGTCGCCCGCGCCGAGACGCGCGAAGCCCGTCAGGCCATCCACCTGTCCCCGCCAGCGCTCGCGGCCGGCGCGGCCGAGGAGGCGCACGAGCCCGGAGCGGTAGCCCAGGAGCAGCCGCCCGCCCGACAGGAGCGCGGCATCGGCGATCTCGGAGAGCGCCGGGCCGTCAGGGACGACGAGCGGGCCCGCCAGGCGGGAGGCGGACGGTGCGGTGCGCGTCCTGAGCTGCCGGAGATGCTGGCGCAGGGCGACCTGTCCACCGGCTTCCGCGAAGCGCCCGGCGAGCCGGGCGCGCTCCGCATCGTGGCCGAGGATGCCGTCATCCGCGGCGAGGCGGCGCGCGAGGCCGCGGCAGAGGAGCGCGAAGGCGGGCGTCGGCGGCCGCTCCGGACCGCCCTCGAACTGCGCGTCGAGCAGGAGCGCGGCCACCGCGCTCCGGCGCGCCGCCGCCTCGGCCCCGGTCGCGCTCACCAGGTCCGCGAAGGCGGCGTGCAGCCGGTCGCCGTCCCGTCCCTCCCAGGGCAGGGCGCGCAGGGCCCGGGCGAGCGGCGCGGCCGGCACCGGCGTCTCGGCGTCGAGGGCTTGCCGGATCCAGTCCAGTCGCCGCTCGGCCAGAGCCGGCAGGCCGAAGGTGACCGCGGCGGCGCGATCCAGGGCGCCGATCCCGACGAGGCGCGCGGCCCAGGCCTCGGCCAGGACCGGTCGGAACGGATCGTCGGCCCCGAGTTCCTTCCAGAGCTCCGCGTGGGCCTCGTGGCGGGCGGCGAGTGCCAGGGCCCGCTCGGTCTGTCCCGCCCGGAACCAGAGCGGGACGGTCGTCGCGGGCGGGAGGCGGCGCGCCTCGGCCAGACGGGCGGCGGTCTCCAGGCGCCCGGATTCCGCGAGGAGGCGCACCGCCTTGTGCGGGTTCCCGACCAGGCTGTCGAGCACGAAGGCCGCGCGATCCGTGTCGCCGCGTCCGGCCATCGCCACGGCCTGCGCGCGGTAGAGCGCCGCGAGCCGGATCTCGTCCGCGGGCGCGAGGCTCAGTCCGCTCGCCCGCTGCGGCCCGAGATCGAGGTCGAGGCTCCTGCGCAGCCCGGGCCCGGTCAGGGGCAGGTCGGCGAAGGCGCTCCCGCGCCGCGCCGCGCCGCCGAGACCGATCGCCCGGTACAGGGCCTCGTCGACGCGCCCCGCCGCGAACAGCCGCTCGACCTCGGTGAGCCGCCGGGCATAGAGGCGGCGAAGATGGGCCGCGTAGGGCGAGCGCCACGCGAGCCACGCCGCCGCCCGGCGCCAGATGGGCGTGCGCCCGCTGCCGGTTCCGGCGGGCGGGCTGGCCGAGGGCGCGGCGCCCTCACGCGCGGCCCGCGCTCCGCGGCGCCGGAACGCGAACCACGCGAGGACGAGAAGGACCAGCACCGGCAGCGCGAGGCTGCCCCAGTGGGCCGCGGCGGCCCCTTGCTCCGCCGTCGTCCGGACGTTCTCGGCGAAGCCGAGCACCATGGCGCCGACCATGATGGAGGCCAGCAGGACGACGTAGGCGGTCCAGAGGAGCCCCAACGCGCCGCCGATCAGGCGCCGGCCGCGGGTGACGAGATCGCCGAGGACGTGCTTCGTCCGACGCCGCGGCCGCCGGGTCGCGGCGTCGCGGACCGGCGCGAGGGGGTCCGCGTCGGCGACGAGGGCGGGGGCGCTGACGAGGCGGCGTGCCGGCGGCGCCGGTCGCAGGACCGGCAGGCGTTCGGCCGGATGCACCGCGATCGCGTCGAGATCCCACCAACCGGCGATGTCGAGACTGGCGAAGGCCGCCAGCGGCTCGGCGGCGAGGCGTCCCCCCGTCATGTGGACGACATGGTCCCGCAGGGCCGCGGCGACGGGCGGCTCCGGCTCGGCGAGGGGTACGGCGGTCAGGATCCCGGCACTGCGCACGACCGGCAGGACCGGTCCGAGGGCCGCGCAGTCCCGCGTGACGGGCGCGGCGAACAGCACGAGCACGCGATCGCCGCGTGATCGCACCTCCGCGGCGTGCTCGAGCCAGGGAAGGAGCCGGGCGCGCCAGTCCGGCCCCGCGGAGCCGCGCGCCATCAGGATCCCGTCGAGGGGGGGCGTGCCGGCATGCATCCAGCCGCGCGGGCGCAGGGCCGCGAGCGGCTCCCGGGCATCGGGGACCGGCGGCGGCCTCAGGCGCCCAGGCACGGGACGGTTTCCGCGAACGCGCCGAGATCTCTCAGGTGGGACCATCCGCGGTCGAGCTGGCCGAAGGCGAGAGCGTCGACGAAGCCCGCGGCGTCGCACCGCGCGGCCGCGATGCACGGGACGGCATCGGCATCGACGGCGACGCGCACCGCCTCGAGGGTCGCGTCCGGAAGCGTCAGGGGATCGCACGCCGCCGCGCCGTCCGGGGTCCGGAACGTCAGGCGCGCCGATCCCGCCTCGTCGCGGTCGAGATGGAGGGCGAGGGGTCCCTCGACGGCCTGGGCGCGCACGCCGTCGTACGGGGGCACGATGCCGATGATCCGGCCCTGCGGCCCGAGGTGCGCGACCGCTCCGTCCGCGGCGTTCACCACGTGCCAGTACCCGCCCGCCTGCTCGATCCCCAGGGTGGGCTGCCCGCGCACCGCGCAGAGGGCGAGGCCGCCGCCCGGCCGCAGCGATCCGGCCCGGCCGGGGAACCGCGCCACGACCTTCCCGTCGGACGGCCGCCGCGCGATCACCCCGTCCGCGCGATCGCGCATCAGCAGACCGGCGGGCGTGACCGCGAGGGGAAGCTCGCCCGCGAGCGGCGCGTAGTCGATCAGCCGCGTCTCAGAGACTAGGAAGGCCGTGCCGTCGGCCGCCAGGAGCCAGGACCGGTTGCGGCGTTTCAGCATCCCGAGGGGCGGCAGAACCGCCTTCGGCAGGCGCCGGCACACCAGGGGATGGTCCCGCGGGATCCGCCGGTCGAGCGTCGCAGCGGCGCCCGAGCGGTCGAAGGTCCAGCTGCGGAGCGTCAGGCGCGCGTCGTCGGCGTAGATGTTGAGGCACGCGGCCCGGATCCGCGACCGGCCGACGGCGAGCCCCACGAGGCGCTCGTGGGGTGCGACCGGCAGGCGCAGCGCGCCGGAGGTGCCGGTGACGGGGACGATGAGGATGCCGTCGGGCCGCGCCACCAGGAGGTGCTCGCCGCAGGGCGCGAAGGCCAGCCCGCGGGGCGCCCAGTCCGGAGGCGCCGCGCTCCGGTCGGGCGCGGACCGCCGGGGCGGCGGGCGTCCGGGAGCCGGACGGGGCCGGAACGGGTCGCGCAACAGCGCCACCGCCTCGCGCTCCGGCGGGAGGTCGAGGCGCGCGGCGGCGACAGGGCCGGTGGCGTCCAGCACGGTGACGTCGGCGGCCACGGCGAGGCCGTCCGGCCCGAGACGCGGCCGCTCCTCGATGGTGATCCGCCGGCACGGTCGCGCCGCTTCGGGCAGGTCGGACCCGCCGATGAGCCAGAGGCTGGCGCCGGGCCGCCCGGCCGCGCGGGTCGCGACCGGCTCGGCCAGGACCCGTTCGAGTTCGACCGCGTCGAGGGATGTGGCGGCACTCTCGCGGAGAAGGATCGCGGCGTCGGACCGCTTCAACGCGCTGAGCCAGCGCCGCTCCGGCGTGGCGGTCGAGGCCCAGAGCAGGCGCGCGCCGCGCCGCCGGGCGAGGCCGGCCAGGCAGAGCAGCGCCGCGAAGGCCACGAGGCGGGGGGCGCCGAGGAGTTCCGGCCCGGCATCGACCACGACCAGCACGGCGCCCGCGTCCGCCGCCTGACGGTAGACCGGCTCCAGGGTCAGCAGGTCGCGCTCGGCCGCGCGCTGCAGGAAGGCGTCCGGATCGAGGTCGCGCCAGAGCCACTCCGAGGCGACGAGGCGCTCGATCCCGCCGCGGGTTCCGAGGCCCCCCAGCCCGTCGATCTCGCCCTGCGGTTGCCCGCCCGCGCCGTCGGCCCGCTCGACGAGGGGCCGCAGCGCCTCGACCAGCGCCGCGAGGATCCGCAGATCCGGTTCCGCCATGTCGGAGAAGAGCGCCGTCCACGGTGCGAGCGCCGGCGGAAGGGTCGTCCGCGGACCGGTCGACGCGGCGCTCACGCCGTCTCCCCCAGGCGGCCGGTATCGATATCCGGCACGGCGCGCGAACCGGCGAGGTCGAGCAGGCGCAGGGTTTCGCCCTCGGGGACGAGCAGGGCCGGACCGCCCAGACCGTGCCGGTCGAGCAGGCGGCGCGCGACCTCGGCGCGCCAGGGCGCCGGCACGGCGAGGCGGCACCCGAAGGGCAGGAGCAGCGGCCCGTCGGCCGCCAGCCACCCGAGCGGCGTCGCGCACCAGGGCAGCGCCGGCCGGCCCGAGCCCGTGTCGGGGGCGAACAGGACGGCCTCGCCGCCCGCCAGCGCCAAGCGCAGGGTGGCGTAGCGGCCGATCCGCGGGGCGATCCGCGCCAAGAGACCGGCCGCGTCGCTGCGGGTGAGGCGCAGACCCACCGGCGAGCCGCCGTCCGCCGGCATCAATCGCAGGGGAAGACGCGCCGGATCCTGGATCACGCCGGAGTCACGCCCGCGACCGGTGCCCGGCAGCGCGTCAGCAGCGCGTCCCGCGCCGCGGCGAGGGCCGGCGGGCGCTCCTCCGCCCCGAAGGCGGCGTCGATCTGCACGAGGAAGGATTCGGCGCGGACCAGCCAGGCCTCGAAGGCGGGGGCGGTGCGGTCGTCCGGGGCGGAGGCGGCCAGAGCCTCCCCCTCCTTGGCGAGGTCCGCGGCCCGTGCGGCCGGACCGTAGCCCGCCGCCTTGGCGGCGGCGGGCAGGACGGGGCTCGCCGCGGCGCCGAGCTCGACGCGCAGCAGGTCGCGGGCCTCGTCCTGCGCGATCCGGTCCTGGACGAGGTGGATCATTGGCCACAAGTCGGCCTCCTCCGCAGCCGTCCGGCCCGCGATGAGCGCCGCCGCCGCGACGAGCGACTGGCCCCGCACTACGCGCCGGTCGCTCAGCCGCACGCCGCGGGCGCGCAGCTTGCGCACCACCTGCGCGTAGGCGGGCCGGACCGGCGAGAGGTCGATCCGCGCGGCGGCCTCGGCGAGGGCGTCGATCTCCGCGAGCGTCAGCGGCGCCTCCCCGTCGCCGGGTTCGACGGACGCGACCGGATCGCCGGCGAGCAGGGCCTCCAGGTCGGTGTCGGCCAGGGGATCGACGAAGGCCGTGACGAGGAAGCGGTCGGCGAAGGCCGCGAGACCGGGATCCTCCGGCAGGGCGTTGCTGGCGCCGACGCAGCAGCGCAGCGGGACGGCGGTGTCGAAATGCCCCCGGCGGTAGCGGCGCTCGTTCAGCACGCCGAGAAGCGCGTTCAGGATCGCGGTCGAGCCGAGGAAGACCTCATCGAGGAAGGCGAACTCGGCCTCCGGCAGCATGCCGGAGATGTCCGGCCGCAGCTTGCCCGCGCGCAGGGCTTCGAGGTCCAGCGGGCCGAACAGTTCGGCCGGTTCCGTGAAGCGCCCGATCAGGTACTCGAAGCAGCGCGCCCCGGTCCCGGCGGCGCAGGCCCGCACCGCGGCCGACTTGCCGGTGCCGGGCGGTCCGATCAGAAGGAGATGCTCGCGCGCCACCAGCGCGAGGTGCACCAGCTCCACCACGTGGCGACGCCCGACGAGGCCGCGGGCCGCGCGGCTGATGGCGCGCTCCAGGCGTGCGATCGCGGTATCGATACCCCCCTCCCGTCAGGTTCGGCCCGCTCGCCGCGACAGGGCGATCGGTCGCGGTGCCGTCCCGCGCTGCGCCGTCGAGCCGGCGGCGGGCGCCTCACGGAGCCCGTCCCGTGACGTGAGGCGCGGCCGGACCGAAGACTTTCCTGTGCGGCCGCGCGTCCCGATCACCGGCATCTGCCGAGATGCCAAATCTGCCCGTGTACGCGTCCCACTATCGTCGCGCAGCCCCGGCGCCGGGACGATCAGGCGAAACATTCTGACCACGAGACATCCCGGAATACTCTGATTCCGCGAGGCTAGCCCGGCGGTCGACTTCCGGTCAACGTGCCGCGACCGCCGCCTGACCATCGCGGCGGCGCGCACGCACCGGCGACGCGGTCAGTCCCGCGACGTCGGACCGGAGACCGGCGCCTTCGGGACCGCGAGGCGTCCCTCCTCGGCCTTGTTGATGTACTGGCTGGCGATGAAGAGCCCCTTCAGCGGCCGGATGATCGGCACGCAGGCCAGGAGGAGCAGCGGCAGCGTCACCACGGCGTGGACCCAGAGCGGCGGATCGTAGGTGAGTTCCAGCCAGATCCCGAAAGCGGTGACGGGGAACGCCATCGTCATCATGATGAAGAAGGCGGGCCCGTCCGCCGGATCGGCGAAGCCGTAGTCCAGCCCGCACGCCTCGCAGCGCGGCCGCAGGGTGATGAAGCCGTCGAACAGGCGTCCTGTCCCGCAGCGCGGGCAGCGGCAGCGCAGGCCGACGGACATGAGCGATTGGTCGGTGGTCCTCTGCATCATCGACGGTCCTGAGCAACAGGCCGGCGCCGATCCCTGATCGACCGGCCTTGCGCCTGCCGATTGTATGGCATATCAAGCCATACAATCGCGGTTGAGACTGAGCCATCCGACAGGTTTCTGGCGGATCGCGGCCGGTTTGGAACACTGAGCGCTCTGGCCGCACGCTCAATGTATGCATACAGTGGTGGGATTACAGGGGTCAATGATGGAATCCTGGAGCCCGACAATCGCCGGCGACACGGGGCCCAAGTACCTCGCCATCGTCCGGGCGTTGGCCGAGGACATCCGGGCCGGCCGGCTCTCGCCGGGAGCGCGCCTTCCGCCGCAGCGCGCCCTGGCGAAGCACCTCAACGTCGATCTCACGACGGTCACGCGCGCCTTCAACGAGGCGCGCCGAACGGGCCTGATCGACGCGACCGCGGGCCGGGGCAGCTTCGTCCGGGCGTCCCGTTCGCCGGCCGCGGAGATGCGCAGGCCCGATCCGTCCGGCAGCGTCGATTTCAGCATGAACATGCCGCCCCAGCCGGAGGCGGCGCGGCTGGCGGAGCGCCTGGAGGCGGGTCTGTCGCGGTTGGCCGGTTCGTCGACCTTCCTGGCCCGGATGCAGTACCAGGACAGTGCCGGGAACCTCGCCGACCGGGCGGCGGCGGCCCACTGGCTCGGTCAACGGCTCGGGGCGCTCCCGATGCAGCGCGTCCTCGTGGCCGGTGGTGCCCAGGTCGTGCTCGCCGCCGTGCTCGCTGCCGTCCTGAAGCCGGGCGACGCCCTCTGCGTCCCGGCGCTCACCTATCCCGGGCTGCGCATGGCCGCGGAGCGCCGCGGCGTCCGCCTCCTGCCTGTGGTCGGCGACGCGGAGGGGCTCGACCCGGACGCCCTGCTCGAGCGGTGCCGATCCGATCGGCCGCGGGCCCTGTACCTCGTGCCGACCCTCGACAACCCGACCACCGCGACCCTGCCGGCAATCCGGCGTCGGCGGATCGCCGAGATCGC
Organism: Methylobacterium sp. 190mf; assembly: GCF_900107945.1. Classification (NCBI taxonomy): domain Bacteria; kingdom Pseudomonadati; phylum Pseudomonadota; class Alphaproteobacteria; order Hyphomicrobiales; family Methylobacteriaceae; genus Methylobacterium; species Methylobacterium sp. 190mf. The sequence continues at coordinate 183,600 of NZ_FNVI01000010.1, forward strand.
CCGCACGCACGGCGTCGCCATCATCGAGGACGACGCGTACGGCGCCTTGCCCCACGACGCGCCGGCTCCCATCGCGTCTCAGGCGAGCGACATCACGTGGCACATCGCGACGCTGTCCAAATGCGCGAGTCCCGGCCTGCGCATCGCCTACGTCGCGGTCCCGGGAACGAACGAGGCGGTGCGGCTGGCGGCCGAGCTGCGCGCGATCAACATGATGGCCTCGCCCCTCACGGCCGCGCTCGCCTCGCACTGGATCGCCGAGGGCGAACTCGACGGCATCGTCGCGGCGATCCGGCAGGAGAACGAGCTCAGGCAGGCGGTCGCGCGCGAGACGCTCCGGGACCTAGACGTCTGGGCGCATCCGTGCGGGCACCATCTGTGGCTCCGGCTGCCCGATCCCTGGCGTCGCGGCGAGTTCGGCGCCCACGCGCGCCAGCTCGGCGTGTCGGTCGTCCCGAGCGACGCCTTCGCGGTCGGGGCCGCCCCGGAAGCGATCCGCGTCTCCCTGGGCGCGGCGCCGGACGCCGAGACGCTCCGGTACGGCCTCAGCCTGCTCGCGACGCTGCTGGCGCACCCGCCCGGCGCGATCTCCACCGTTGTCTGAGCCGGCAGAGGCGGCGCGTGCCGGTCCGACCCCTCTGACCGCGAAGGGAACGCGATGCTCCGGTGTCTCAGGCGGACGCGCCCGCGCATCCCGCGTCGTCCCTCGCGCGTCTCGGCACTGGCGCTGGCACTGCTCGCGTCAGCCTGCTCGGACGACGGACGGGAGCGCCGCCGCGCCCTGGGCGAGACCCCGACGTTCGACGACGTCATGCGGGTGGCCGACGCGGAGCGCGGCGGGCGGCTGTTCGGTCAGTGCGCCGCCTGCCACACGATCAGCCCGGGGGCGGGCGATCGGAACGGACCCGAACTCTACGGCGTGCTCGGCAAGCCGGTCGCCAGCAACAGCCGGCGCTACGGCTATACCGGGGCGCTCCGGGCGCTGGGCGGCGTCTGGACACCGGAGCGGATGGACCTCTGGCTCGCCGCCCCGGCGAAGCTGGCGCCCGGCACGCGCATGACCTTCCGCGGCCTTCCCGATCCCCTCGATCGGGGGGATCTCATCGCCTATCTCCGGACCCGGTCACCGGGGGACGGTGACGCAGAGGCGCACCCGTCGCGGCCTTGAGCGGCTCCCCGGCGGCATCGCGCGTCCTTCGCGACGCGATCGGAGTCGGGATCGTCCTGCCGGTCCGACGAAGCGCGTGGGCAGGGCGACGCCGTGCGCGTACTGGATCAGAGTTGGTGCGAGACCCGCGATCATCGACCAAGCGACGAGCCGGTCGGATCCGGACGCGGTTTCGTCATCCTGCGCGTCGCCATCGGCCGTCCCCTCGCGGTCGCGGCCGGTGATCGGCCGCCTCGGAGCGGCGTTGTGGTCAAGCTCCTCTGCCGCCGGATTGCGCGACGTCTCGCGTGGCGGCACGGACTGACCCGGCGATCCCTCAGATCAGCCCGACGGATTCTTCCGGGAAGCGGATCGCGAAGACCGCCCCCAGCCCGGGACCGGCGCTCTCCGCCGTGGCGCGGCCGCCGTGAAGCTCGGCGATCCGACGGACGATCGAGAGCCCGAGACCGGTCGAATTCTCGCCGCCGGTGGGCTTGGCCGACAGGCGCTGGAACCGCCCGAACACGCGGGCCGAATCCTCCGGCGAGAGGCCGGGCCCGTGGTCGGCGACGGCGCAGATCAGTTCCGCGCCGCGCGGGCCCGGCTCGCGGCTGACCCGGACCGTGATCGCCCCGCCCGTCGGGCTGTACTTGATGGCGTTCGAGACGAGGTTGTCGAGGGCCTCGCGCAGGCGCTCGGCGTCGCCGCAGAGGAACAGCTCGTCCGGGCCTTCGCAGACCAGGGTCTGGTCCTTCGCGTCGGCGAGCGGCCGGTCGGCCTCGCAGACCTCCCGGGCGAGGCCCGCGAGGTCGACCGGTTCCCGGCGCAGGCTGATGTCGAGGGCGTCGTTCATCGCGTCGGCCATGAGGCTGTCGATCATGGTCGTCAGCCCCTTGGCGCTGGTGCGCACGTGCTGCACCTGCGCCCGCATCTGCTCCCGGTCGCCCTGCATGTCGATCAGGTCGGACAGCATCTCGGCGCGGCCGAGGATGACCGCCAGCGGGTTCTTCAGATCGTGCGCGATCGTGCCGAGGATCTCGGTCTTCAGGCTGTTGGCGCGCCGCAGGTCCGAGCGCTGCAGGTCCAGCCGGCGATTCGCCCGGATCAGCTCGGCGGTCCGCTCGACGACCCGCCGCTCGAGGTCGGCGTTGGTCAGCTGTAGCCGCTCGTAGAGGATGACGTTGTCGAAGGCGATCGACAGCCGGCTCGTGAACAGGGCGATGAGCGACCGGTCGGTCTCGGACAACTGGCGGTCGGCCTCGATCAGCGCGACGATCTCGCTGCCGCTCGCCGTGTGCAGATACAGGGTCGACCAGTGCTCGCCGAAGCTGTGCCGGCGCTCGGCAAAGGCGCGTTCGACGAGGGGTTGCACCCGCTCCTCCAGCGGCCAGCACGGCTCGCGGCCGGCGTAGTGGCCGTAACAGCCGGAGCCGGCCAGAACGCAGAAGCGCTCCTGCGGGGCGGCGGTCTCGCGCAGGACCAAGATGCCGGCGCAGGCGACGTTCAGGAGCGAGGCGACCTGGGTGAGGACACCCTCCGCCAAGCGCTGCATCGACTTGTGATCGAGGAGCATCGGCGCGGCGTCGATGATGATCTCGAGCCCGCGCCGGGTCTCGTCGAGGCGCTTGAGCTGCTGATGGGCGCGCAGGGCCGCGGTGAGGCTGGTGAACAGCTTGTCGGCGGTCAGCTCGGTCTTCGCCTTGTAGTCGTTGATGTCGTAGTCGACGATGATCCGCCGCTCCGGCGCCTGCCCGGGCTGGCCGGTCCTCAGGATGATGCGCACGGTCTCCTGCCGGAGCTCGCGCCGGATGTAGTCCACCAGCTCCAGCCCGGCATTGTCGGTCTCCATCACCACGTCGAGCAGCACCACCGCCACGTCGCGGCGCTCGGCGAGCAGCACCCGCGCCTCCGCGGCCGAACGGGCGGTGAGAATCTCCAGGCCGCGCCCGTCGAGGGTGTAGCTCGCCAGCGCGTAGCGCGTGCCGTCATGCACGGCCGGATCGTCGTCGATCACGGCGATCACCCAGGCTCCCGCGGTCGGCTGCGCCTCGTCGAGGTCGTCAGGGATCAGCGTGAGGGTGTCATCGTCCATGGCTATGACCTGAAATGCTGCTCGCAATCGGACGACTACGCTAGAAATCGTGTTGAAAACTTGTCACGCTACCGTGAGCCGATACGATTCCTGCATTCGTTCAAGAGCGAACCCGGAAAGTGCGCACCGCTGCGATGACCATACCAGACAGCCCCGCCCCCGGCGCCGCCCGCGGCGGTGCGGCGATCCCGTCGATCGCCGTGGTGGACGACGAGGCGGCGACCCGTGAGATGGTCGGGGATTACCTGAAGCTCCACGGGTTCTCGGTGGTCCTGTGCGACGGCGGGCGCTCCTTGCGGGAGCACCTCGCCGGCCACAGCCCGGACCTGATCGTGCTCGACCTGAACATGCCCGAGGAGGACGGGCTCTCCATCGTGCGCGACCTCAAGGCCCGGACCGCGATCCCGATCATCATGCTCACCGCCACGGCGAGCGCGATCGACCGCGTGGTCGGGCTGGAGCTCGGGGCCGACGATTACTTGCCCAAGCCCTGCGAGTTGCGCGAGCTGGTCGCCCGCGTGCGCTCGGTCCTGCGCCGCGTGCAGACGCCGACCGCCGCCGCGCCGGCCCCGGTTCCCGTGAGCGGGCGCCGCATCCGGTTCGGCACGAAATGGCTGGAGCTCGACGCCCTGCGCCTCAGCGACGATGCCGGTCTGGAGCAGGCGCTCACCCGCTCGGAATTCGACCTGCTGAAGGCGTTCGCCGACAATCCGCGGCGGGCGCTCTCGCGCGAGCGCCTGCTCGACCTCGCGGACGCCCGCGACCCGGACGCGTTCGACCGCGCCATCGACGTACGGATCAACCGCATCCGCAAGAAGGTCGAGCCGGACCCCGGCAATCCGCGCTACATCCGCACCGTGCGGGGCCTCGGATACATATTCCGCCCCGAGGGAGACTGATGCGACCCGGATCAATGTTGCGTCGTGATGGGGTGACGCAACAATTCACGCTCCAGATCGGGCTGAAAGCAATATCCGCGGTACGGAGCGTCCCTATCAGCGTGGCAGGACCGAGGGCCGCAAGTGCCCGGAGGACGGGCCATGCGACACGTGATCGGTACCTCGTCGGCCGCGGCTTTCGGCACGCTCTGCGTCCTGGCGCTCGTCGGCTGGACCCAAGCGGCCAGCACGGTGCCGATGCAGGCCAGCGGGGGCGCAAAAGCCTCCGCGGCGGCCCGTGACGGCGCCGCCTGTGGCGGGGCGGCCTGGCCGTACCCGCCCGGCGCCTGCGCGGGTGCCGGCCCGGTCGGCGACCCGGCGGGCCGTCGCGTCCGGCTCATCGCGGTCGACGCCGCGCCCGGCCGTCGATGAGGGGCGCGAACCGCCATGCCGCACTTCAGCGACGACCCCGGTGCCGACGAAGATCCCGACCTGCTCGGCGCGCTGCGCCGCATGCTGCACGGCGGAGAACGCGCTCCGCGGCGCCTGCCGACCTGCGCCGAGCGGTTCGGCGTGCCGGCGCCGCGCGATCGCGCGCGTGACGCGCAGGATGCCGTGCTGGCCGGCCCGGACCCGCGGCCGCCCCGATCCCGACATCGCTGAGACCACCCGTGGCGGATGGCTTCGACGCCGTCTCTGCGCGCGCAGCGAAGCGATCCGGCGGCGCCGTATCGGCCGGACGCGCGCAGCCCTGGGTCGCTTCGCTGCGCGCGCGATGACGGAGCGGGCGGCAGCGACCGAAGACTGCGCGCGGACACCGGGTGATCCGGTCGCCGGAACGCCGCCCGATTGCACCGCTCTCCGGCACGGCCTTAAGTTGCTGCCGGACCCCTATGTCGGGACGCGGATGCGGGTTGGACCCAAGATCGCCCTGGTCGGTGGCGTGCCGATCCTCGCCGCCGGCGCGATCGCCATGGCCGGCTGGCTCCTCCTGGCGCAGGAGGAGCGCGCCCGGCGCGGCGCGGTCCTGGCCGCCGACGTGTACCACGACATCGCCACCGCCCGCCTGGTCCGCGACCAGTACGCCGCCGCGGACGCGCAGGACCGGCCCGCCTACGCCGAGCGCTTCGCCAGCCTGACGGCACGGGCCGAGGCCGGCCTCGGCCGGCTCGCCGGCTTCGCCCGCATCGACGAGCAGCGCGCGCGGACCGCCTCGGTAGAGCGGGCGCTGGCCGGCTACCGGGGCGAGATGGACGCCTTCGTCCGCCGGACCCGGGAGAATGACGGCCTGATCCGCGAGATGACGCAGCGGGCCGACACCCTGATCGACCTCACCGACCGGGCGCGCCTGCGGCAGCAGGCCTCGAACGCCGACCTCGCGCGCTCGACGGCCGAGAAGGTCGAGGCGCTGCGGGTCGCCCGGGGCCTCGTCGCCCGCCTCAACGCCCTGCGAGCCCGGAGCGCGGAGAGCGCCGTGCTCGCCGCCCAGGCCGCGGCCCGGAGCGATGCGCCCGCGGCCGGCCCCGCCGGAGCGGCGGTCTCGGAGGGCGACGGCCCGCGCGCGCAGGGCCTCTTCCGCGCCGCCAGCCGCGACCTCGCGGCGGCGCTGCGGGCCGACGGCCGGGACGCCGACGCGGAGGCCCTCGACGCGCTCACCGCCGAGACGGCGGGGTCGAAGCCGGACCTCCGCGCGAGGCTCGACGCCTGGATCGAGCGCACCTTGAAGATCGAGACGTCCGGCCAGGAGAGCCTGCACGACGAGGTGGCGCAGCTGCTGGCCTATTCCGTGGAGGCCAACGAGATCGAGCGCGCCACCCAGAACGTCGCGATCAGCACCCTCAAGCTGGGGCCGCGCACCGCGGGCGCCCTCCTGCACCGGGACGCGGCCCTCGCCGAGCGGATGCGCGACGAGGGCGAGCGCCTCGCCCGGAGCGCCGCCTCGCTGCCGATCTCGCCGCTGATCCAGGCCGAGATGGTCCAGGCCCTCGACGGGTGGCGCGGGCGCCTCACCACCACCATCGGGGGCCTGCGGCAGCAGAACGCCATGATCGTCGCGATGGACGGGCTCGCCGCGACGATGATCGACAGCGCCAAGGCGCTCAACGACGCCTTCGTGGAGGACGCCGACCGGTCCGGCATCGTCATCCAGCGGATCCTGCTCGCCGGCGCGGCCGGGCTCCTGCTGTTCGGCGCGCTGGTCGTGATCCTCGTCGCCCGCTCGATCCTGGTGCCGTTGCGCGCCCTCCAGGGCGACATGGTCATGCTGACCGGTAACCCGGCGGGGGCGGCCGTGCGGGGCACGGCGCGCCGGGACGAGCTCGGCGACATCGCCCGCGCCACCGCGGTGTTCGTCTCCGAGATCACCCGCCGGGAAGGCGCGCTGCGCCGGGCCAAGGATCAGGCGGACGTCGCCCTGGTCGAGCTGCGCCGGACCCAGGACAACCTCGTCCGGGCCGAGAAGCTCGCCTCCCTCGGGCAGCTCGTGGCCGGGGTCGCCCACGAGATCAACACGCCGCTGGGCATCGCGCTCACCACCGGGACGCTCATGAGCGACGAGGCGCGGGCCTTCCGCACCGGCCTGTCTGCCGGCACGCTGTCGCGGTCCCGGCTGAACCACTTCGTCGACCGGGTCGAGGAGGGCGCCACCCTGCTCTGCACGAATCTCACCCGGGCCGCCGACCTCGTCCAGGGCTTCAAGCAGGTCGCGGTGGACCGCGTCAGCGACGAGAGCCGCAGCGTCGTGCTGGCGACCTGGCTCGACGACCTGCTGGCGAGCCTCAGGCCGATGCTGCGCAAGGGCGGCCATACGGTGGAGCGCGCCTGCCCCGCGGACCTCGTCATCGACACCAATCCCGGCGTGCTCGCGCAGATCGTGACCAACCTCATCGCGAACGCGGTCGTGCACGGGTTCCGGGCGGGCGAGCCGGGCCGGATCACCGTGGATGTGTCGGAGCGGGAGGGCGGCCTCGTGCGGATGGAGGTCCGCGACACCGGTCAGGGCATCCCGCCGGAGCACCTCGACCGGATCTTCGACCCGTTCTTCACGACGGCCCGCAGCGCCGGCAGCACGGGGCTCGGCATGCACATCGTCCACAATCTCGTGACCGCCAAGCTCGGCGGCCGCATCGCGGTCAGCAGCGAGCCCGGCCAGGGGACCGTCGTGCAGGTCGACTTTCCCGCCCAGGGTGCTGGAGCGGCCGCCCGGCCGCGGACCGGCGCGATCCGGACGCCGTGAGGCCGGCCGCGGCATACCGCGCCGGCCAGCGCGCCCTGGCGGCCGGCTTCATCTCGGCGGTGCTCCTGGGGCACGGCCCGGCATCGGCGCGCACCTTCGTGTTCTGCTCGGAAGGCAGCCCGGAAACCTTCGATCCCGCCCGCGCCACGACCACCACCACGATGAACGCCGCGTGGCAGGTCTACAATACGCTCGTGGAGTTCGTGCCCGGCACCACGACGATCCGCCCGGCCCTCGCCGAATCCTGGACGGTCTCGGAAGACGGCCGGACCTACGTCTTCGCTCTGCGGGACGGCGTCCGCTTCCACGCCAACGCGCGCTTCACCCCCACGCGCGCCCTGAACGCCGACGACGTGGTGTTCTCGTTCACCCGGCAGCGGCGCTCCGGGCCCGACGGCGCCGCGCAGGGCTTCACCTACTTCCACGATCTCGGCCTCGCCGACCTGATCGAGACCGTCGACGCCCCGGATCCGCGCCACGTCCGCTTCCGGTTGCGCGAGGCCGACACCACCTTCCTCGCCAACATCGCGCAGGCCTTCGGCGCCATCCTGTCCCTCGAGTACGCGGCCGCCCTCGCGGCCGGCAACGCGTCGGACGACCTCGCCCGGGCGCCCATCGGGACGGGCCCGTTCGTCTTCGAGGGGTACCGGCCGGATCAGGTCCTCCGCTACCGCGCCTTCCCGGATTACTGGCGCCGCGCCGCGGACGGGAACGAGCCGGGCGAGCGCCCCGACGGTCTTGTCTTCGCGATCACGCCGAACGCGGCGGTCCGGCTGAACAAGCTGCGGGCCGGCGAGTGCCACGCCATGGCGTTCCCGGCGACCGGCGACCTCGACGCGATCCGGGCGGAGCCGGGCCTGACGCTGCTCGCGCTGGCCGAGCTGAACGTCGCCTATCTCGCCCTCAACACGACCCGCGCGCCCTTCGGCGACGTCCGGGTGCGGCGCGCGGTCAACCTCGCCATCGACCGGCGGGCGATCGTGGCGGGCGTCTACGGCGACGCCGGGATCCTGGCGCAGGGGCCGCTGCCGCCCGGGATCTGGGCCCACGACGCGGACCTGCCGGACACCCCCTTCGATCGCGGCGAGGCGCTGCGCCTGCTGGCCGAGGCCGGGCTCGCCGACGGCTTCGACGTGGATCTGTGGTATCCGCCAGTCAGCCGACCCTACAACCCGAATGGCCGGCGCGTCGCCGACATGATCCAGGCCGACCTCGCGCAGGTGGGCATCCGCGCGCGCCCGGTCACGCGTCCCTGGAACGCGTACCGCGCCGCCCTGTACGGCGGAGAGCCCACGCTGATGCTCTACGGCTGGACGAGCGACAACGGCGACCCGGACAACTTCCTGAACGTCCTGCTCGGCTGCAAGGCCGCCCAGACCGGCGGCGCCAACCTCGCCCGCTGGTGCGACCCGGCCTACGACCGGCTGGTCGAGGCCGCCCGCCGAACCGGCGACCGGGAAGCGCGCCAGGCTCTGTACCGGCAGGCTCAGGCCATCGCCCGGCGCGCGATGCCCTGGGTGCCCCTGGCCCACACCAAGGTGCATCTGGCGCTCCGCGACGACGTGCTCGGCCTGACGATGGATCCCCTCGGCCGCCACCTGTTCGAGACGGTACGGTTCCGCGACCCGCGCTGACGGCAACGACAGCACCGTCCTCGCGAGCGGAGCGAAGCAATCCAGCAGCGCCACGTTCACTCACGGCGCGCATCCCTGGGTCGCTTCGCGGCGCTCGCGATGACGGTGTGGGCCGACCGCCCGCCACGCTCACTTCTTGGTCCGCTGCTGGAAGACCCGCAGCACCTGATTGCCCCGCGCCACGGCGTCGTCGAGGGCCCGCTGCGGCGCCTTCGCGCCGTCGAGCGCCGCCTCCAGTTCCTCGGCCCAGATGTCCCGGATCTGCAGCATGTTGCCCAGACGCAGACCGGCGGTGTTGCGTGTCGGCGGCCGCCGGGTGAGTTCCTGCACGGCGACGTGGAGCTGCGGGTGCCGCTCGAAGAAGCCCTCCGCCACCGCGTCGTCGTAGGCGGCGCGCGTGGTGGGGATGTAGCCAGTGTTCCGGTACATCGCGGCCTGCTGCCGCCCGTCCATCAGGAAGGCCAGGAACCGGGCGACGCCGCGGTACTCGTCCGCTGTCTTGCCCTGCATCACGTAGAGCGAGCCGCCGCCCAGGATCGCGTTCTGCGGCTCCGGCACGACGTCGGGATAGAAGGGCATGGGCACGACCGTCCAGTCGAACCGGGCGGCGGTGGCGACCTTGCCGTACAGGCTGGACGAGGTGAGGAAGATCGCGCAGTCGCCCGAGACGAACCGGCTCTCGCCGCGATTGACGCGGTCGTTGTACTCGAACACGCCCGCGCGCTTCAGGTCGACGAGGTTCTGCAGGTGGCGGACCTGGAGCGGGCCGTTGAAGACGAGTTCGGCATCGTAGCCGTCCAGGCCGTTGGAACGGGTCGCGAGCGGCCGGTCGTGCCAGACGGACAGCTGCTCGAGATGCACCCAGGTCGGCCAGGCGGAGGACAGGGCGCACCGCTTGCCGTCCGCCGCCTTGAGCCGCCGCGCGGCCTCGAAGACCTCGGGCCAAGTCGCCGGGGGCTGCTTGGCGTCGAGTCCCGCCAGACGGAACCGGTCGCGGTTGATCCACATCACCGTCGAGGAGACGTTGAAGGGGAGCGACAGCATCCCGCCCTCGGCATCCCGATAGTTGGTGGCGACGACCGGCAGGAAGTCCTCGGGCGTCACCGAGAGCCCGGCCTCCCGCATCACGGTGGCGACGGATCTGACGGCGCCGACGGCGGCCGCCATGGTGCCGTTGCCGACCTCGAAGACCTGCAGCAGGTGCGGCGCCGCGCCGGTGCGGTAGGCCGTGATGCCGCTGCTGATCGTCTCGGCGTAGGAGCCCTTGTAGACCGGCACGACCCGGTAGTCCGGCTGGGAGGCGTTGAAGGTGTCGGCGAGGCGGGTCACCAGCTCGCCGTTCGGCCCGTCCAGGGCGTGCCAGAACTGGATCTCGGTGAGGGCCGCGGCGGGCAGCGGGCGCAGCGCGGCGGGCAGCCCGACGAATAGCCCGACGAGCAGCGTCATGAGCAGGCCGGCGCTCGGCAGCCTCGAGCGGCCGACGCCGCGCCGGATGGGTTGCGTCGCGCCGCTCATGCCAGCCGCTCCGGTAGCCACAGCCGCAGCACCGTGCCGGCACCCGCGCTGCTCTGCAGTTCGACCCGCCCCTGGAGGCGGTTCACCACGAGGTTGTGGACGATGTGCAGGCCCAGGCCCGTGCCGCCGCGGGCGCGGGCCGTCGTGAAGAACGGGTCGAACACGCGGCCGAGGTCGGCCCCGTCGATGCCGCGCCCGTCATCGGCGATGGAGAGGCCGATGCCGTCCCCGGACCGGATCCCCGTGATGGTGATGCGGCCGCCCTCCCGATCCTGGAAGCCGTGCTCGATCGCGTTCTTGACGGCGTTCGAGACGACCTGCGCCAGGATCCCCGGCAGGGTGTCGACGACGAGATCGGGCGGGCAGTCGACCTCGAAGACGTGGCGGCCCGGCCGCGCCAGGGCGCGCAGGCTCTTCAGGAGCTCGTCGATCCAGTCCGCGAGGTTCAGCGGGCGGCGGTCCTCGATGGCCTGATCGGCCGCCACCTGCTTGAAGCTGTAGAGGAGATCGGCCGCGCGCATCAGGTTGCTGGTCAGGAGCTGCGCGCCCTCCCGCATCCGCCCGGCATACTGGGTCAGCCGCGACCGGGAGAGCTGGTTGTCCCCGACCATGCGCGCGAACGCCGCCGAGTCGGACTGGACCTGCGTCGCCGTGGTCAGGGCGATGCCGAGCGGGGTGCTGATCTCGTGCGAGACGCCCGCCACGAGCTGCCCGAGCGAGGCGAGCCGTTCGGCGCGGATCAGGTCCTCCTGGGCCTGCCGCAGGGTCGTGAGCGCGTCGTCGGCGCGCTGGGAGGCGTTGCGCCGGTCCGCTTCGCGGCGGCGGATCTGCTCCAGGAACGCGTTGGTCGCCCTGGCGATGTCGCCGAGTTCGTCGCGTCGGGTGAGCAGGTGACTGTCGCGGCCGATATCCTCGGGGGCGGGCGCGGCGGCGGCGGTGACGATGCTGTGCTGGAGCGCGTGCAGCGGCCGGGTGATCGAGCGCGCCACCGCGGCGGCGGCGCCGATCCCCAGGCACAGGGCGCCGACCGCCCCCACGACCAGCAACTGCCGGATCACGCTGCCGAACTGGTCGGCATCGTCGATGAAGGCCCGGCTCAAGGTCTGCGCGTTGGCGCTCATCGTGGCGGCGCGGCTGTCCATGTCGGCGATGGTCTCGTTCTGCTCGCCGATCTTCCCGATCGTCGCGGCGAGCTGCGTGCGCCACCCGTCGATCGCCTCCGCCATCTCGTCCCGGATGCTCACCGGGATGAGCAGCGTCCGAGACGTGCCCGACAGCTCCGCGCCCGCCTCCAGCACCCGCGACGCTTCCGCAGTATCCCGGCGCGCCAGGGCCGCATCCGTCCGCCGGGCCAGGCGCAGGGCCGTGAGGGCGATGTCCTGGGCGGAGAGCTCGGCCTCGTTCGAGAGGACCGAGTGACGGATCAGGAGCGCGACCTCCTCGTACAGCCGGTTCTGCCGGGTGACGTTCACTTGGACGAGCTGGTCGCACCACTCGACCAGGACGCGGCCGGCCTGGGTCGCGCGGGTCAGCTCGAAGCCCTCGGAGAGCACCCTGTTGAGGCCGTCCTCGGTCCGGCTCCGGTCGCGGTACGCCTTCAGGAGCTTTGTCGCCCGGTCCGCCGCCCCCGCCTCGCCGTCGACCCGCAGGACGCGGCGTAGCCGGTCGCCCACCGCATCGAGCTGCCGAAGGTCGGCGGCGAGCTCATCGAACTCGATCGGGAAGACCGGGCGACCGATGCGCGCCCGGTTCAGCTCCGCGGTGCTGATCGCCTCCCGGAGCTCCCGGAGAGCCGTGACGACGCCCTGGTTCCGCTCCAGCTCGGCATCCTTGACGGCCAGGACGGCGATCAGCTGAGCGTTGTCCTGCTGCTGGCGCCGGCGCGCAACGTCGGTCAGGGCCACCAGGGCGTCCGCCCGCCGGGCCATATCGGCGATCGTCGCGTTCGCGGTCCGCTCGGAGAGCAGGAGCGAGCGCATGCGCGTCACCTGCGAGTTCAGATCGCCCGTGACGGTCGCCACGAGAGCCGACTGGCCGCGCGTGCGCGCGAGACCCTCCAGGCGTTCGAGCTGCCCGGCCGCCGTGGCGGCCCGCTCGTCGAAGCGACGCTCGGCCTCGTCCCGCCGCGCGGTGCCGCCGCTGACGGCATCCGCCCGCGCCCGGTTCATCGACGTCAGCGTCTGTGCGGTCTCCGTCGCCACCACGGCGCCGGTCCGGGCCCGCTCGGCCTCGTAGAGCAGGATCCAGGCGCCCAGCGCGATGGCGGCCGCGACGAGAATCGGGATCGCGCCGACCACGAGGACGCGGCGCGCGATCCCGGACCTCCCCAACCCGCGGATCATCGCGCCGCGCACCGTGTCCCGCGCCCCGTCACCCGTCCCGCTCCCCGATCCATCGCTGATTCCGCGACGACACAGTCCGTTATTGTGCCATCGGCGCGATGACTTCCCGAGAGCGCTGAAGCAACACGGGACGCAATATTCCCGCAGCACCGCTTGCGTAGATACCGCCCCGCACAACGGTCCTCGAAGGCCGAATGAGGGGAAACACCATGCTCGACGTCATCGCCCGCCTCCTGCTCTCGGCCGGCATCATGGTCGGCACGACCTACCTGCCGGCGCTCTCGCAGGCCGTCACCGGGCAGCCGGCCGGCACCCGGAGCTACGCCGCGGACGCGCCCGCCTGCCCGGTCAAGCCCGCGATGGCCGGGATCCGCGCCCGGTCCTGCCTGGGCTGACCGGTATGGAGACGCTTCCTCTGATCCTGCTCGTCGGCGGGAATGTCCTGCTCGCGATCGTGATCCCGCTCCTCGTCTGAGCGCGCCGCGATCATGCTCCGCGAGGCCGCCGGAAGGCCGGTCGACCAGGGCCCGCCGCGAACCGCCGCCGCGGTCGGCAGTTGCCCGCCGGTGAGGCCTCGATTAGCCGGTCGATGCGGCCGGCTCGGGCCGCGCCCCGTGTCACGATGCGCCGCCGCCCATGCCCGCGTCTCCAAGCCTCGCCCGGGACCGATCCCGCATCGCGGCCCTCGCTCTGGCGACGCTGATCGGCGTCGGCGATCCCCGCCCGGGCTGGTCCCTCGACATGCCGGACAGCCCGCGTCCCGCCCGGCCGTCCCGGCCGGTGCCGCCGGAGCTGGCCGCGGCCCTCGCGGCCTACAGGACCTACGTCGTGGCCCAGGCCGACGCCTTCGTGCGCGAGACCGCGCGCTTCGTCGCGGCGATCCAGGCCGGGCAGCTCGCGGAGGCGCGCCGGCTCTACGCCCCGGCGCGCGCGCCCTACGAGCGTATCGAGCCGGTGGCGGCCCTGTTTCCCGAGCTGATCAAGCGTCTCGACGTGCGCAGCGACGAGTTCGAGCTGCGCGAGCGCGATCCCGCCTTCGTCGGCTTCCATCGGCTGGAGATGGCGCTGTTCACCCTCGGCACCACGGAGGGGCTCGGCGAGGTCGCGGAGCGGCTCACCGCCGAGACCGTGACCCTGCGCGACCGACTCGCGGCGCTCGCCATCCCGCCCGCCCGGGCGGTCGGGGCGGCCTCGGCCCTGATCGAGGGGATCGCCGCCACCAAGATCAGCGGCGAGGAGGAGCGCTACAGCCGCACCGACCTGTGGGACTTCCAGGCCAATATCGAGGGCTCGAAGGTGGTGTTCACGCTCCTGCGGCCGCTGCTGACGGACCGGGACTTCGTGGCCCGGGTCGAGCGCAGCTACAAGCGGGTCGAGGACCTGCTCGCGCGCTACCGCAGTCCGGACGGCGGCTTCCAGAGCTACGACAACCTTACCGCCCGGGACCGCAACGCCCTGAAGGGGCCCATCACCCTTCTGGCTGAAGATCTGTCGACGCTGCGTGGCCGGCTCGGTCTAGACTGATATCATTGCCGAGGTGCCGCGCTGTGGCCTCTCTTCGTGGCTAAAGGCGGCAGCGCGACCAGATTTTGCCGAGCGACGATGCGCTTCCTTTCACCGGTTCCCACCCGCCGCCGGTTTCTCGGCGGCCTCGGCGCCGCCGCGCTCCTCGGGCCCGCCCGGGCCGAGGACGCGACGCCGACCATCGCCACGGAAGGGACGCTCGTCGCCCAGCCCTTCTACGGCCCCCACCAGGCCGGGATCGTCACCCCGCAGCCGGCCGCCGCCCTGTACGTCGCCTTCGACGTGCTGGCCGAGCGGCGCGGCGAGCTGCCCCGCCTGTTCCGGACGCTCACCGAGCGCCTCGCTTTCCTGACGCGCGGCGGTGCCGTGCCCGATCTTCACCCGCAGCTCCCGCCGCGCAATTCCGGCATCCTCGGGCCGACCATCCTCCCGGACAATCTCACCGCCACCGTCTCGGTCGGCGCGAGCCTGTTCGACTACCGGTTCGGCCTGGGTCGCGCCCGCCCGCGCCATCTCGGGCCGATGGAGCGCTTCCCCAACGACGCCCTCGACCCGGCGCAGTGCCACGGCGACCTGCTGATCCAGTTCTGCTCGAACACCGCCGAGACCAACATCCACGCCCTGCGCGACGTCATCAAGGCGACGCCCGGCCTCCTCACGCCGCGCTGGAAGATGGAGGGCTTCCTCCCGCCCCACGTGGTGAAGACCATGGGGGCCGACACCGTGCGCAACATGCTCGGCTTCAAGGACGGCACCGCCAACCTCGACGTGCGGGACCTCCGGATGATGGACCGTTACGTCTGGGTCGGAGCGGGGCAGGACGAGCCGGCCTGGACGACGGGCGGAAGCTACCAGGTCGTGCGGATCATCCGCACCCTCGTCGAGCGCTGGGACCGCACGCCGCTCGGCGAGCAGGAGGCCATCATCGGGCGGCACAAGGGCAGCGGCGCGCCGCTCCGGCAGGGACACGAGCGCGACGTCCCCGACTACGCCGCCGACCCGGACGGCGAGGCGATCTCGCTGGCGGCCCATATCCGTCTCGCCAATCCGCGCCTGCCGGGCACCGAGGGCAGTTTGATCCTGCGCCGCAGCTACAACTATTCCCGCGGGCTTACCGCCGCCGGCCAGCTCGACATGGGCCTGCTGTTCGTCTGCTACCAGGCCGACCTCGCCGCCGGATTCGTCACCGTGCAGAACCGTCTGTCCGGCGAGGGGCTCGAAGAGTACATCCGCCCGATCGGCGGCGGCTATTTCTTCGCTCTGCCCGGCGTGCCGGGGCCCGGCTCCTTCCTCGGGGAAGGAATGCTGGCCACGACCTAGACGGCGTCGACGCGGATTCCGGCTCGGACCACCGCCCCCGGATGCTGCGCCCGGGGCGCCCGAGAGACCGGCCGCCCGCGGGACCGCTCCCGCGCTCAGTCGCCGTCCGTCTGCCCCGCGATCAGGGCCATGCGGACGAGTTCGGAAAGGCTGCCGGCCTGGAGCTTGGACATGACGTTCGCCCGGTAGATCTCCACCGTCCGCGGGCTGATGCCGAGATCGAGGCCGATCACCTTGTTGGCCTTGCCGGCGATCAGTCCCTCCAGCACCTGCCGCTCGCGCTCGGTCAGTTCGGCCAGGCGCGCCCGCACCGCGTCGCGCTCGGACGCGCGCTTGGCCGTCCGGTCCGAGCGCGCCAGGGCCGAGCGGATGCTGGCGAGGAGCACCTCGTCGTCGAACGGCTTCTCGATGAAGTCGACCGCGCCGGCCTTCATGGCCGCGACCGCGAGGGCGACGTCCGCGTGGCCCGTCATGACGATGACCGGCGGCAGGCTACCCCGCTGACGGAGGCGGTGCAGGAGCTCAACGCCGTCGATGCCGGGCATGCGCACGTCGGTGACGACGCAGCCGACGCGCTCGGATTCTGCCGCCAAGAAGGCGGTCGCGGAATCGTGGACGCGGACGGTCAGCCCGTCGGTCGCCAGCAGGAAGGCCAGCGCCTGACGCACCGCGAGATCGTCGTCCACGATGTGCACGGGCGCGTCACTCGACATGAGCCATCTCCTCGCGGTCGAAGGTGCGCAGGGTGAAGCGGAAGGTCGTCCCGCCGTCCGGACCGGGTCCGGCCTGGATCTTGCCGCCGTGGGCCTCGACGATCGTCCGGCAGATCGACAGGCCGACGCCCATGCCGTTCGCCTTCGTCGTCACGAAGGGCTGGAAGAGCTGCTCGGCGATCTCGGGCGCGATGCCGGTCCCGGTATCCGACACGCGCACCTCGACCAGGCCCTCGGCGGGCAGCGCCCGCGTGGCGACGGTCAGGTCGCGCCGGGCGACGTCCTGCATGGCCTCGATCGCGTTGCGGATGAGGTTGAGCAGGACCTGCTGCACCTGGATCCGGACCGCCATCACGAGGGGCGCGTCCGGGTCGAGATCGAAGCGGACGCGCACGCCCTTCTCCTTGGCGCCGACGAGGGCCAGGGCGCTCGCTTCCTCAATCAGCTTCGGCAATCCCTCGATGTGGCGCTCGCTCTCGCCGCGCGACACGAAATCCCGCAGGTGCCGGATCACCTGCCCGGCTCTCAGGGCCTGGTCGGCCGCTTGATTCACCGCGTCGGCGAGCAGGGGCACCTCGGGACCCTCCATGCGCCCGAGGAGGCGGCGGCAGCCCTTCAGGTAGCTCGCGATCGCCGTCAGGGGCTGGTTGATCTCGTGGGCCAGGGTCGAGGCCATCTCGCCGAGGGCGGTGAAGCGCGACATGTGCACCAGCTCGGACTGCAGCTCCTGCAGGCGCGTCTCGGTCTCGTTCCGCTCGGTGAGGTCCCGGATGAAGCCCGTGAAGTAGCGCTCGCCGCCCGAGCGCATCTCCCCGACCGACAGCTCCATGGGGAAGGTGGAGCCGTCCTTGCGCTGGCCGACCACGACGCGGCCGATGCCGATGATCCGGCGCTCGCCCGTCCGGAGGTAGCGGGCCATGTAGGCGTCGTGTTGGCTGCGGTACGGCTCCGGCATCAGCACGCTGACGTTCCGCCCGACCATCTCGTCCGAGCCGTAGCCGAACTGGCGCACGGCGGCCGCGCTGAACGACTTGATCTGCGCCTGCTCGTCGATGACGATCATCGCATCGGGGACCGTGTCGAGGATCGAGCGCAGGTGCGCCTCGCGCGCCCGCAACTCCTCGTCGGCCTGCTTCTGCGCGTGGATGCTGAAGACCACGCCCCGGTGCCGGCACGGCCGGCCGCCGGCATCGACCTGCACGCGCCCGCGCGAGCGCAACCATTGAACGCGTCCATCGGGATGCACGGCGCGGAAGTCGATCTCGTAGCTTCCGCCGTCCGTCAGCGCGTGCCCGATCGCCGCCGCCCGGGCGGCGCGGTCGTCCGGGTGAACGCGCGCTTGGATCTCGTCCAGGGTGGTGAGACGGTCCGGCGGCACGCCGAACAGGCGGATGCAGGACGGGAGGATCGTGACGCGCCCGGTCGGGATGTCGAGGGCCCAGCCGCAGATGCCGGCCTCGTCCAGCGTCAGCCGCAGGCCGTCGGCGTCGAACGGGCCGCCGTCGCCGGTGGCGGGCGCGTATGGGTGTTCAGGCGTCGTCATGTCAGTCGCGCGCGGGGGGACGGCACCGTCATCCGTCCGGGTCGTCGGCGCCCGTCTTACACCGCCGGTTGCATCAGCAAACAGCCGGGGGGCGCGCGTGCGCGCCGCAGCGGCTCACGGCGTCGCCGTCGCGCCCTGCTTCCGCGCGGTGACTTGCCGGAGCAGGCGTCCGAGCTGCTCGGCCGAGTAGGGTTTGTGCAGGACCGAGAATCCGTGCGCGCCGTCCTGCGCGAGGACGTGGCTGTAGCC
Organism: Methylobacterium sp. 190mf; assembly: GCF_900107945.1. Taxonomy (NCBI): domain Bacteria; kingdom Pseudomonadati; phylum Pseudomonadota; class Alphaproteobacteria; order Hyphomicrobiales; family Methylobacteriaceae; genus Methylobacterium; species Methylobacterium sp. 190mf. The sequence continues at coordinate 201,792 of NZ_FNVI01000010.1, forward strand.
TGAGGCCAGGAGCACCGGAAGCCGCGGCATCCGGCGCCTGAGTTCCTGCGCGAGGGCCAGCCCGCCCATTCCCGGCATCACCACGTCCGAGAACACGACGTCGAACTCCGTTCCCTCGGGTCCGAGCCGGTCCAAGGCTTCCTCGGCATTCGCCGCCCAGGTGGTCTCGTAACCGAGATCTTCCAGAATCTGCGTGGCGAAGGTGCCGACCTCGACGTTGTCCTCCACCACCAGAACGCGCTGGCCGGAACCGATGGGGGAGGCCGGCTCCGCGGGGGCGACGGCGGCGTACGGCGCGGACTCGGCCGCGACTTCGGGCAGGTAGAGCGTGAAGGTCGTCCCCGCGCCGAGCACGCTCTCGACCGCGACATCGCCGCCGGACTGCTTCGCGAAGCCGAATACCTGGCTCAGGCCCAGGCCCGTCCCCTTGCCGACCTCCTTGGTGGTGAAGAACGGCTCGAAGATCCGGTCCAGCACGTTCGGGGCGATGCCGGAGCCTGTATCGGTGAGCGCGATCGCCGCGAACGGCCGCGCACTCGCCGCGTGCCCGCGGATCGCCGGCAGAGGGCAGGTGCAGGTTAATCGCAGCGTGAGGGTGCCCTCGCCGTCCATCGCGTCGCGCGCGTTGACGGCGATGTTCACCAGCGCCGTCTCGAACTGGCTCAGGTCGGCGCGCACGGCGCAGGAGACTTCCGGGATCGCGGTGACGACCCGGATCCGCGCGCCCGTCACCGTGTCGAGCAGCTCGGCCACGGCCCGCAACCGGTCGCCGAGGTCGAAGACCTGCGGGTCCAGGGTCTGGCGGCGGGCGAAGGCGAGAAGCTGGCCGGTCAGCTTGGCGGCGCGATCGACCGTGTCGGACACCGCGTCGAGGTAGCGGGCCTTGCGCGCCTCGGGCAGCTCGGGCCGGCGCAGGAAGTCGACAGACGAGCGGATGATGGTGAGCAGGTTGTTGAAGTCGTGCGCCACGCCGCCGGTGAGCTGGCCCACGGCCTCCATCTTCTGCGACTGGCGCAGCGCCTCCTCGGTCTTGAGCAGCTCTCCGGTGCGCTCGGCGACACGGCTCTCCAGGGTCTCGTTCAGCTCGCGCAGGCCGTCTTCCGCCAGCTTGCGGTCGTGGATGTCGGTCGATGTCCCGAACCAGGCGGTGATGCTCCCCCCGGGATCGCGCAGCGGTTCGGCCCGGGCCATGTACCAGCGATACGCGCCGTCGTGCCGCCGATAGCGCACCTCGATCTCGTAGGTGACGCCCCGCTCGCGCGCGTCCGCCCAGACCGCCGCCGTCCGCGCGCGATCGTCCGGATGCACCGCCTCGATCCAGCCATCGGGCAGTGACGCCTGCGTGTCGAGGCCGGTATACGCGCACCAGCGGTCGTTCAGGTAATGCAGCCGGCCGTCCGGCGAGGCGAACCAGACGAAGGCCGGCACGACGTCGGTCAGCGTGCGCAGCCGCGCCTCGGCCTCGCGGCGCTCGTCGATGTCGATGACCGAGCCGAAATAGCCGAGGAACGCGCCGTCGGAGGCGAACCGCGGCGACGCGGCGTCGAGCGCCCAGCGGTACCGGCCGTCCCCGTCCCGGAGGCGGTATTCGAGGCGGAACGACGCCCGGTCGGCGTTCGCCGCCAGGAACACCTGCTCGGAGTGGGCGCGGTCGTCGGGATGGATCGCGTCCAGCCAACCGAGGCCGAGCGCCTCGGCCTCGGCCTGCCCGGTGAACTCGTACCAGCGCCGGTTGAGGTAGATGCACGCCCCGGTCTCGTCGGTGATCCAGGTCATCACCGGCGCGTCGTCCGCCATGGCGCGGAAGCGGGCCTCGCTCTCCCTGAGCCGCGCGTCGGCCTCGTGGCGGAACGTGACGTCGCTGGCCATCCCGAACCACTCGGTGACGGTCCCGTGCCGATCGATCAGCGGCACCGCGCGCGACAGCGTCCAGCCGACGCCGCCGTCGGCGCGCCGAACCCGGTGCTCGAGTTCGAACAGGCCCTTGCGGCTGACCGCGTCGTTGACGGCGGCCATGACCTCGGGCCTGTCGGCCGGATCGACGTAGCGGTCGAGCCAGCGCACGCTCGGCTCCGCCATGTCGGACAGGAAGCCGCGGCCGTGGAGCTGGCGCATCTCCTGCCAGTCCGGGCTCATGCGGTAGACCACGTCGGAGGTCGCGTGGACCAGGGCGCGGAGCCGCGCCTCGCTGAGCCGCAGGCTCGCCTCCGCGCCGACACGCTCGATATGCGCCCAGCAGCGCTCGGTCGCTTCGCGGATGAGCGCGAGCTCGGCGCGCGACCAGCGGTGAGGCCGCGCGTGGTGGACGGCCATCAGGGCGGCGAGCCGTCCGTCCTTCACCAGCGGCATGCAAATGGTGGCCGCGATCCCGATCGCCCGGAAGGCCTCGGCCTCGCGCGGGGCGAGCTCGGCGGCGTTGTCGTTGATGATGAGCGGCCGGCCGGCATTGAGTTCCTGGACGGCCAGGACGCCGAAATCGGCGAGGCTGTAATGCCCGAGGATCGAGGGCGCCGTCGGCACGTGCCAGTTGCCGCGGATGGTGAAGCCGTCGCCGTCCGGATCCATGTCGGCGTAGGCGCAATTCGACAGGTTCAGGTGTGCGCCGACGCAGCGCGTGGTGATCTCCAGGATCGTGCCGGCGTCGCGGGCGTTCGCGGTTGCCTGGCCCAGCTGGTCGAGGAAGCCGAGGCGGCTCTCGTTCTCGGCGATCCGACGCTCGCTGAGGACGCGCTCGGTGATGTCGCGCACCGTCGCGAGCGTGCCGATCGGCGTCCCGTCGTCGTCCAGGATGGGCGTGTAGTCGAGGTCCATCCAGACCGTCTCCGGACGCCCGTGTCGCCAGAGCTCCAGTTCCTGGGCGCGGAAGCTGAGCGGGCGACCGGCCAGGCCGCTGGCGATCACGTGCGCGTTGAAGGCGCGGGCTTCCGGCCAGAGTTCCAGGAGACGCCCGCCGAGGGCCTCCGGATGGCGCGGGCCGCAGACCTCCGCGTAGCCCCGGTTGTAGACCAGGATCCCGTCGCTTCCCCAGATCGCCACCGTCGGGACCGGCGAGAGCAGCAGCGTCTGGACGATGGTCCGGACGGGCGCGGGCCAGGAGGCGATGGCCCCGAGCGGCGTCGCCGCCCAGTCATGACCGCGGATCAGGTCGCCGAGATCCCCGCCTCCGACCGGAGACCAGTTCTGCGGGACGGCCGCGCGCGTCATCGATGCGAATACCGAAACCGTTCCATCGCGGCGCTTGTCGGCGCGCGGGCGCGCATCGTCAACATCCGCCGGGCCGGGCCGCGGGGTCCGGACGTTTCCTCCCGGAGGTGAATCCGCTAGGCGTGAAGGCCGGTTCAGAGCGCGCCTTCGCTTTTCGGCATCGTTCGCGCGTTCGCACCGAAACCGGTTTCGTTTTCGCCGCGCGGAGGTCTGAAGGCATGCTCTCGGAGCGTCAGAACGCGATCATGGACGTCGCCCGGACCGAGGGGCGCGTCTCGGTCGATGCCCTGTCCGGCCGGTTCGCGGTCAGCGTGCAGACCATCCGGAAGGACCTGAATGACCTCTGCGACGCGCGCCTCCTCTCGCGCATCCACGGCGGGGCGGTGCTCGGCGCGGGCGCCGAGAACCTCGACTACGAGGCACGCAACGCGATCGCGGCGCCCGAGAAGGCGGCGATCGCGCGCGCGGCCGCCGACCTGATCCCGGACCGCTCCTCGCTGTTCATCAATATCGGCACCACCACCGAGGCCGTCGCCCGGGCGCTGCTGAGCCATTCCGGCCTCATGGTCATCACCAACAACCTCAACGTCGCGCTCGCCCTGCGGCCCAGCCCGGAGATCGAGTGCATCGTGGCGGGTGGCCTGATCCGCCGCTCGGACGGCGGGATCGTCGGGGAGGCGGCGGTGGATTTCATCCGCCAGTTCAAGGTCGATTTCGCGGTGATCGGGGCCTCGGCGATCGACGAGGACGGGGCCCTCCTCGACTTCGACTATCGCGAGGTCCGGGTCGCGCAGGCGATCATCGCCAACGCGCGCCACGTCGTGCTGGTCGCCGATTCCACCAAGTTCGAGCGCAGCGCGCCGGTTCGGCTCGCCCAGCTCAGCCAGGTCGGCACCTTCGTGACCGATCGCTGCCCCAGTGACACGCTGCGCGACCTGTGCCGCGCGTCCGGAGTGCGGCTCGTCGAAACCGGTCGCTGAGCGTATTGGTTTCGATTGACTTTCCTTTGGTTTCGTATTCAATTCCTCTGCTTTCGCAGCCGCGCGTCCGACGCCGCGGCACGAGAGGGGGAGGATCATGCGGACGTTCGACGTTGCCGTCATCGGCGGGGGGATCAACGGCTGCGGCATCGCGCGGGACGCGGCCGGCCGGGGATACTCGGTGTCGCTGACCGAGCAGAATGACCTGGGCAGCGGCACCTCGTCATGGTCGACCAAGCTGATCCACGGCGGTCTGCGCTACCTGGAGCACTACGAGTTCCGCCTCGTGCGCGAGGCACTGGCCGAGCGCGAGGTGCTCTGGGGGATCGCGCCCCACATCGTGCGCCCGCTGCGCTTCGTCCTGCCGCTGCACGCGGGCCTGCGCCCCGCCTGGCTATTGAGGATCGGCCTGTTCCTCTACGACCATCTCGGCGGCCGCAAGCGCCTGCCCGGCACGCGCCCCGTGGACCTCTCCGGCCCCATCGGCGCCCCGCTCAAATCCGAGTTCCGGCGCGGCTTCGAGTACTCGGACGCGCGCGTCGACGACACGCGCCTGGTGGTGCTCAACGCGCGCGACGCCGAGGCGCGGGGCGCCGAGATCGCGGTGGGGACCCGCGTCGTCTCGGTCCGGCGCGAGGGCGATCTCTGGCGCATCGTCCGGCGCGAGCTTCGGACCGGCCGCGAGGAGGAGATCGCCGCGCGCTTCCTCGTCAACGCGGCCGGCCCCTGGGTCGACCGGGTGATCCAGGGCCCGCTCGGCCGGAGCGAGGCCAAGCACGTGCGCCTCGTGCAGGGCTCGCACATCGTGATGCGCAAGCTCTACGACCACGACCGGGCCTTCATCTTCCAGAACGCGGACGGGCGCATCATCTTCGCGATCCCCTACGCGAACGACACGACGCTCGTCGGCACGACGGACCGTGACTTCTCCGGCGATCCCGCCGACGCGGCGATCACCGAGGAGGAGATCGCCTATCTCCTGAGCGCCGCCAGCGAGTACTTCGCGACGCCGCTTCGCCGGGAGGACATCGTCTGGACCTTCTCGGGGGTGCGCCCCCTCTACGACGATCACGCCTCCGCGGCGCAGGAGGCGACGCGCGACTACGTGCTGAAGACGGACGGCGCGGCCGGCGAGGCGGCGGTGCTGAACATCTTCGGCGGCAAGATCACCACCTACCGCAAGCTGGCCGAGGATGCCCTGAAGGAGATCGGTCAGCGCCTCGGGGCGCGCGGCCGCTCGTGGACCGGAGGCGCCGCGCTGCCGGGAGGCGACTTCGCGGTGGACGGGGTGGCCGAACTCGAGGCGCGCCTCGCCCGCACCGCGCCCCGGCTCGGCGCCGCCACGGTCCAGCGCATGGTGGCCGCCTACGGGACGGACGCGCTGCGCATCGCCTCGAATCTGGGACCCGATCTGGGACACGGCCTCCACGAGGGCGAGCTGCGCTGGATGATGGACCGGGAATGGGCCCGCACCGCCGAGGACGTTCTCTGGCGCCGGTCGAAGCTCGGTCTCGCCTTCTCGCCCGACGAGGTCGCGGCGCTCCGAGCGCGGATCGCGTCCATGACCGGCCGCACCGACGGCGCGATGGCCGCCGCCGTCTGAGACCGGCAAGGACGCAGCGAGACCGAGAGACGGCGACCCGGCCGAGCCGGAGAGGCGCCGCATCACAGGAGGAAACGATGCCGCGACCGGACCATGCCGTCCACCATCGCCACAGGTCGAGACCGGACGCGCGGATCGCGCGTCGGCGCGCCGATACGGCGCGACGCTGAGCGCTGCACCTCAGCACCCCGTCCAATCCGAGATGCGCCCGGGATGAGCCCGGGTCCATCCGCGGTCTCAAGCACCAAGGCGCGCCATGATCGGCTTTCTCGCTCCCGCGGCCCACAGGCCACCCATTCAGACGGATCGCGTCGATCCGACCTACCGCAAGCTGCGCTGGCAGATCTTCGCGGGCATCTTTCTCGGCTATGCGGGCTATTACCTGCTGCGCAAGAACTTCTCGCTGGCGATGCCCTACCTCGTCGAGCAGGGCTACAGCCGCGGTGAGCTCGGCACCGCGCTCTCCGCCGTCGCCATCGCGTACGGCCTGTCCAAGTTCCTGATGGGCATGGTCTCGGACCGCTCCAACCCGCGCTACTTCCTGCCGATTGGCCTCGTGCTCTCGGCGCTGGTGATGTTCCTGTTCGGCTTCGTGCCCTGGGCGACCTCCAGCGTCGGCATCATGTTCGTGCTGCTGTTCCTCAACGGCTGGTTCCAGGGCATGGGTTGGCCGCCGAGCGGCCGCACGATGGTGCACTGGTGGTCCCAGAAGGAGCGCGGCGGCGTCGTCTCGGTCTGGAACGTGGCGCACAATGTCGGCGGTGGCCTGATCGGCCCGCTCTTCCTGCTCGGCTTGGCCTGGTTCAACGACTGGCACGCGGCGTTCTACGTGCCCGCCGCCGTGGCGCTCGGCGTCGCGGTCTTCGCCTTCATCACCATGCGCGACACGCCGCAATCCTGCGGGCTGCCCTCCGTGGAAGCCTGGAAGGACGATTATCCGGACGGCTACGACGCGAACCACGAGCGCGAGTTCTCCACGCGCGAGATCTTCGTCGAGCACGTGCTGAAGAACCGGATGCTCTGGTACATCGCCTTCGCCAACGTCTTCGTCTACCTGCTCCGCTACGGCGTGCTGGACTGGGCGCCGACCTACCTGAAGGAGGCCAAGCACTTCTCGGTCGACAAGACCTCCTGGGCCTACTTCCTCTACGAGTGGGCCGGCATTCCCGGTACCCTTCTCTGCGGCTGGCTGTCCGACAAGCTGTTCCGTGGCAACCGGGGCGCGACGGGCGTGGTGTTCATGTTCGGCGTCATGGCGGCGACGCTGGTCTACTGGCTCAATCCCGAGGGTAATCCGGGCGTCGACCTCGCGGCCCTGATCTGCATCGGCTTCCTGATCTACGGGCCGGTGATGCTGATCGGCCTCCAGGCCCTCGAGCTCGTGCCGAAGAAGGCGGCCGGGACGGCGGCGGGCTTCACGGGCCTGTTCGGGTATCTCGGCGGCTCCGTCGCGGCGAGCGCGCTGGTCGGCTACACGACCGACCATTACGGCTGGAACGGCTGCTTCATTCTCCTGCTGGCGGCCTGCGTCCTCGCCATCGTCTGCCTGTCGCTGACCCTGCGGCACAGCAGCACCGCGGTCGCGCAGCCTGCCTGAGCGGCGGTTCCCGGGGGCGGCAGGGATGCTCAGGCTTCCTGCCGGCCCGTGCCGGTGCGATCGGGACGGGCGCCCGGAGCGGCCGTCCCGGCGCCGAGCGTGACGATCGGATCCTTCCGCCGGTCGTCAGGCCGTCACATCGCCCCGAGCGCCCGCGGGAGCCACAGGGACAGGGCGGGCCAGTAGGTCACCAGGACCAGGAAGGCCAGCATCGTCAGCAGCCAGGGCAGCACCGCGACGGTCAGCTCGGAGATGCCCATATGGGCGATCCCGCTCGCCACGTAGAGGTTGAGCCCGACCGGCGGGTGGCACAGGCCGACCTCCATGTTGACCGCCATGATGATCCCGAAATGGATCGGGTCGATCCCGAGCTTGACCGCGATCGGGAACAGGATCGGCGCCATGATCAGCAGGATCGAGGACGGCTCCATCACGTTGCCGGCGATCAGCAGGATGATGTTGACGACGAGCAGGAAGACCAGCGGGCTGAAGTTCATGGCGATCAGCCACGCCGCCATCGTCTGCGGGATGTTCTCCGACGTCATCAGGAACGAGAACAGCACCGCGTTGGTGATGATGTAGAGCAGCATCGCGCTCATGTTGGCGGACGCGAGGAGCACGCGGGGCACGTCCGACAGCTTCAGGTCCCGGTAGACGAACACCGCGATGACGAAGGCGTAGACGGCCGCCGTCGCGGCCGCCTCGGTCGGGGTGAAGGTGCCGGCGTAGATGCCGCCGATCACCATCACCACGAGGAACAGGCCCCAGGCGCTCTCGCGGAAGGCGCGCAGGCGCTCGGCCCAGGACGCCTTCGGCATGCGCGGATAGCCGCGGCGCTTGGCGATGACGAAGGTGACGCTCGCCAGCATCGCCGACAGGACGATTCCGGGCATCACACCGGCGAGGAACAGGTTGCCGATCGAGGAATTCGTCGACACCCCGTAGAGCACGAGGATGATCGAGGGCGGCACGAGGATGCCGAGCGCCCCCGAGGTGGTGATCACCCCGGCGCCGAAGCGCCGTGGGTAGCCCTCCGCCACCATGGCGGGCAGGATGATCGAGCCGATCGCCACCACGGTCGCCACGCTGGACCCCGACACGGCGGCGAACAGCGCGCAGGCGACCACGCCGGCGAGGCCGAGGCCGCCCGGCCAGTGCCCGACGAGGGAGGTCGTGAAGGCGATCATCCGCCGCGCCACGCCGCCATGGGCCAGGAAGTTGCCGGCGAGGATGAAGAACGGGATCGCCATGATCGAGAAGTTCTCGATCCCGGTGAACAGCTTGAGCGCGACGCTCTCGATCGGCACCTGCGTGAGGGTGAATAGGAAGGTCAGCACCGTCAGGCCGAGCGCAATTGAGATCGGCATGCCGGTGAGCATGAGGGCGATGAGCAGCCCGAAGATGATCAGGCCGCTCATGCGGGGCCTCCCTCGCGGCCGAGCTGGATCGGGTCGACGCCCTCGACGGTCGGGACGCCGTCGACATGGGCGTGGTCGCGGGCGGGCAGGTGCCCGGTCTTCCAGTAGCTCCACGCGACCTGCAGGAAGCGGAAGCACATCAGGTAGGAGCCGAGCGGGATCGCGAGGTAGACGATCCAGACCGGGATCTCCATGTCGGGCGTCGTCTGGTCGGTGTGGCCGATGCGCCAGACGAAGTTCGTGCCGAGCGTGCCGACGATCCCGGTGAACAGCGCGCCCGCCGCGAGGCTGACCAGGACCATCACCCGGCGCGCGCCCGGCGGCAGGCGGTTGACCAGCACGTCGACGCCGACGTGGATGCCGGTGCGCACGCCGTAGGCCGCGCCGAACTTCGCGACCCAGATGAACATGTAGATGCACAGTTCCTGTGACCAGCCGAAGTCGATCCGGTCGGTGTAGTCCTGCAGCGCCGGGATGCCGGAGAGGAACCGGTGCACCACCGTGCCGAAGGTGATGACGGTCGCGGCCGCCATCAGGGTTCCGATCAGCACCTCTTCGAGCCGATCGAGCAGTTTCAGCAACATGGTCGGTCCGGGCGCGGCGGCGGGATCAGTTGTTCGGCGCCGCCTCGGCTTCCTTGTTCAGCGCCGCGACCAGATCCTTGCCGACGCGGGAGGCCATCTCGCGCTGGACCGGCGCCAGGGCCTTGCGCCACGCGGCGTTCTCGGCCTCGGTCGGCGTGTACACCTCGGTCTTGCCGGTGGCGCGGATGTCGGCGAGCGCCTTCTCGTTCTGCTTGTCGGCGATCTCGTGCTCGTAGGCGGTCGCGTCCTTGATGGCGCCCTCGAGCGTCGTGCGGATGTCGGCCGGCAGCCCGTCCCAGAAGCCCTTGTTCACGATGACCGCGTAGCCGATGTAGCCGTGATAGGTCAGCGTGGCGTGCTTCTGCACCTCGTTGAGCTTCTGGGTCGTCACGTTCGACGGCGGGTTCTCCTGGCCGTCGACCACGCCGGTCTGCAGCGCCTGGTAGAGTTCGGAGAAGGCGAGCACCTGCGGCAGCGCCCCGAGCTGCTTGAACTGCGCCTCCAGAACCTTCGAGGACTGGATCCGGAACTTCAGGCCCTTCACGTCCTCGGGGGCGTGCATCGGCTTGTTGGCGGTGAGGATCTTGAAGCCATTGTCCCAGTAGCCGAGCCCCTTGATCCCCTTGGTCTCGAGCTTCTTGAACAGGCCCTGGCCGATCGGCCCGTCCTGGACGCGCCGCAGCACCTGCTCGTTGGGGAAGATGTAGGGCAGGTCGAAGGCCTCGAACTCCTTCACGCCGAGGGGCCCGAACTTGCTCGTGGACGGCGCCAGCATCTGCACGGCGCCAAGCTGGAGCATCTCCACCTCCTCCTTGTCCTTGTAGAGCGTGCTGTTGGGGTAGATCTCGACCTTGACCGCACCCTTGGTGCGCTCCTCGGCGAGCTGCTTGAACCGCTCGGCGCCCTGGCCCTTGGGCGTGTCGGTGGTGGTGACGTGGCTGAACTTGATGACGATGGGGCTCTGCGCCGCGGCCGGCGTGACGAAGGCGAGCGCACACACGAGCGCACCGAGTATCCGAGCCGTCATCGCGTCCTCCCAGACCTGAGCCCGCGTCGTTGCGCGGATTGAATTTTGGATAGACTTGCAGGTGAGCGCGGTGGCGACAAGCGCGAAAGTGCGACGCCGGGGGGAAGATGTCGCCCGCACAAACGTTTCGGTCTTGATGCGGGCGGCAATGGGACCGGGGCCCGACGCGTCAGGTCCTGTCGCGCGCCCCGATGAAAGCCTGCACGGCCTCCCGATGCTCGGGCGTCGCGGTGACGACGGCGTAGTGGGAGGAGATCAGGTCTAGGTTGGTGCGCAGGTCGTTGCGCATGCCCTGGTAGACCGCGCGCTTGATCAGGCTCAGCGTCAGCGGCGGCGCCTTGGCGATCCTCCGCGCCAGCGCCGCCACGGCCGGGCTCAGGTCCGCGTCGGCGTGGACGCCGTTGACGAGACCGATCCGCAGGGCCTCGTCGGCGTCGACGAAATCGCCGGTGAAGAACAGCTCCAGCGCCTTCGCGGTCCCGACGAGGCGGGGCAGGAAATGGGCGCCGCCCGCGCCGGGGACGAGGCCGACCCGCACGTAGGTCTCGGCGAAGCGGGCGCTCTGCGCGGCGTAGCGCAGGTCGCACATCAGGGCGAGGTCGAGGCCGGCGCCGGTGGCCACGCCGTTCAGGGCGGCGATCACCGGCTTGTCGAGATCCTCCAGCGTCAGCGGGATGCGCTGGATCCGCCCGTAAAGCTCCTCCTTGCGTCGTGCCGGCGGCTGGTCGAGGCGCTCGCCCATCTCGACGATGTCGCCGCCGCTGCAGAAGGCCGAGCCCGCGCCGGTCACCACCACGACGCGGATCGCCGCGTCGGTGCGGCAGCGCTGCAGGGCCTCCGTCCAGGCCTCGATCATCGGGAAGGTGAAGGCGTTCTTCCGCTCGGGCCGGTTCAGCGTGATGGTCGCCACCCCGTCGGCGACGGAGAACAGCAGGTCCTCGCCGGCGTCCTGTGTCTCGGCTTCAGCACTCATCGGGCGGCCTCCAGGGGCGCGGTGTCGGGCTTGTCCGGCGCGTCCATCAGGGCGGCGATCTCGGCCGGTTCGAGCCCGGCCTCGGCCAGGACCTCGGCGGTGTGCTCGCCGAGCCGCGGGGCGTGGCGGCGGATCGCGAAGCGGCTGCCGCTGAACGAGACCGGCCGGCGCATGGTGCGGTAGCGCCCCTCGCTCGGATGCTCGGCGCTGCCGAAGAAGCCCACCGCCTTCAGGTGCGCGTCCTCCGGCAGGTCCTCCAGGCCGAGGACCGGCATGCAAGGGATGCTCACCGAATCGCAAAATGCCACCCACTCGGCGGTGGTCCGGCGCGGCGCCTCCTCCTCGACCAGCGCGTAGAGGATCTCGATGTTCTCGACCCGCACGGCGAGCGGCGCGAAGCGCGGGTCATCCACGAACTCGAGCCGGCCGGTGTGGATGAAGAAGTCGCGCCAGTTCCGGTCCGAGTAGGGCAGGATGCAGGCGTGGCCGTCCCGGGTCCGGTAGGGCTTGCGCCGCGGGCTCAGGACCCGGTTGAAGCCCGGCGGACCGAGCGGCGGCTCGAAGGCGTAGCCGACCATGTGCTCGACGAAGTTGAACTCCACCATGGTCTCGAACATCGGCACCTCGACCGCCTGCCCGCCGCCGCCGGCCCGGCGCTCGTAGAGGGCGGCGAGGATCGCGCAGGCGATGGCCTGTCCGGCGATCTTGTCGCACAGCACCGTGGGCAGGTAGCCGGGCTGGCCGTACGCGGCGGTCTGGAGCGCCGCGAGGCCCGAGCCCGCCTGGATCAGGTCGTCGTAGGCCGCCTTATGGGCGTAGGGGCCGTCGGCCCCGAACCCGTAGGCGCCGCAGAAGACGATGTCGGGCCTGAGTGCGCGCACCCGCTCGTAGCCGTAGCCCAGTCGCAGGATCGCGTCGGGCCGCATGGAGTGGACGAGGACGTCGGCCGTGGCGATCAGCCGGTCGAGGGCGGCCCGCGCCGCCGGCCGCTTCAGGTCGAGGCGGACGCTGCGCTTGTTGCGGTTGAGGTGCAGGAAGTTGCCGCCCATCCCGGCGCCGCGGGCAGGCCGGTAATGCCGGAAGGAATCGCCCTCCGGCGTCTCGATCTTGATCACGTCGGCGCCGAGATCGGCCAGCATATGGGTCGCCGAGGGCCCCATGATCACGCTGGTCAGGTCGACGACCCGCACGCCCGCGAGCGGGCCGGCCGTGTTCGTCTCGGCGAGGTGGGTCTCGGCGGAGTGATCCAGCACAACAGTTCTCCCATCTCAGCCGGCGCCGCCCCGGAGCCGGACCAGCATCGGCCAGAGGGCCGCGCCGCCGCTCGCGCAGACCGCGCGCCCGATCCGCTCCTGCCAGAGGGCGTCGGATCCGAACTCGTCGCGCCAGGACCACAGCCGCCGCGTCGCGCGGTGGAGCGGGTGCTCTTGGGTGAAGCCCATGGCCCCGTGAATCTGGTGGCCGATCGCCGCGACGTGGCCCGCCGCCTCGCCGCAGCGCGCCTTGGCGATGGCGGTGGCGAGGACGAAGCGCGGGTCGCCCCAGCAGGCGGCGGCAAGGTCGGCGGCTGCGGTTGCGGCGGCGACATGGCCCGCGGCCTCGGCCAGCATGTGCTGGATCGCCTGGAACTTGGCGAGCGGCCGGCCGAATTGCTGCCGCTCCTGGGCGTGAGCGAGGGCCGAGCCGAGGCAGGTCTCCAGGGCGCCCACCATCTGCTGCGCCCGGACCCAGGCGCCGACGGATTCGACGGACGGCGCCCCCGCTCCGGCAACCCAGCCCGGCGCGGCCCGGACGTCGGCGGCCGGGACGATGCAGCCGGTCAGATCGAGGGTGTCACGCGGCTCGCCGGCGAGGTTGTGGTGCGTGTCGCGGAGCGTCCCGGGCGCGGCGATCCGCACGAGGTGCGGGATGCCGGCCGCGTCGACGGCGTCGAGGAGCAGGGCCGCGACCGAACCGCCCCAGGGCACCTGCGCGACCCGGCCGTCCAGGACGAACCCCTCCGCGTGCGGCGCGATCCGCACGGGGCCACCGCCCGGGACCAGCGACAGGGCGTCTTCGGCCACCTGTCCCCCCGTGGCAGCCCAGAGCGCCGCGCCCGCGACGGTCTCCGGCAGGGGCAGGGGGAGGGCGGCCCGGCCGCAACGCCGGATCAGCCGGGCCGCGGTCGTGGCGGCGAGACCGATCCCGCCCTCCGCCTCGGGCACCAGCGCCAGCGGCAGGCCGCTCTCGGCGAGCGCCGTCCAGAGATCCGCCGGCCAGAGATCCGCCGCCCTTGCGGTCGCGCCCGCGGCCCCGTCGCAGGCCGCCAGCAGCGCCGGCGTGAGGTGCTGGGCGAGCAGCCGCTCGACCTGATCGAGGACGATCCCGTCGACCGGGTCGCCGGCCTCCGCCGCGTGGTCCATCCGACTCATCGCAGCCCCAGCCCCCGGGCGATGACGCCGCGCAGGACCTCGCGGGTCCCGCCGCGCAGGGTGAAGGAGGGCGCCCGCAGGGTCACGCCGCCCAAAGCCTCGCGGAAGGCGTCGCCCTGCGCGGTGAGACTCGGCTCGACCGGCACGAGCCGCCGGGCGATCTCCGGCACGGCGCGCTCGAAGCCGTTGCCGACATCCTTGACCAGCGCCGCCTCGACGCCCGGCACGACGCCCTGATCGAGGAGGCGGGCCACCGAGGCCGACATGCCCAGCAGCGCGGTGAGCTGGGCCACCATCCGTCCGGTCTCGACCGCCTGGAACCGGTCCGGCTCCGGCCCGATCCGGTCGACGAGTTCGACGAGCAGCCGGTAATCCGACAGGAACCGGTCGGGCCCGGAGCGCTCGAAGGCGAGTTCCTCCGTGACGAGGCCCCAGCCCGCGCCCTCGGCGCCGACCCGCATCGCGTCGGCGACGCGGTAATCGGTGAAGAACACCTCGTTGAACTCGTGATGGCCCGACAGGTCGAGGATCGGCCGGACCGTCACCCCGGGGGCCGCCATGTCGACGATGAACTGGGTCAGCCCGCCGTGCCGGTCCGGCCCGGGCTCGCCGGTCCGGACGAGGGCCAGCAGGTAATCGACCTGATGGGCGTTCGTCGTCCAGATCTTGGAGCCGTTGATCACCCAGCCGTCGCCGTCGCGCACCGCGCGGGTCCGGACGGCGGCGAGGTCCGAGCCGGAATTCGGCTCGCTCATGCCGATGCCGAAGGCGCATTCGCCCCGGCAGATTCGCGGCAGGATCGCCCGCTTGGCCGCCTCGGTGCCGTGCCGGTGGATCTGCGGCCCCGACTGGCGGTCGGCGATCCAGTGCGCGCCGCAGGGCGCGCCGGCCGCCAGCATCTCCTCGGTGACGACGAAGCGGACGAGGCCGGAGCGGCCGTGGCCGCCATAGGCCTCCGGCAGGGTCAGGCCGATGAGGCCCGCGGCCCCCGCGCGCCGGCTGAAGGCGGCGTCGAAGGTCGTCCACGAGGTCCGGTGCGGGACGAAATGCCCGGCCGCCCGTTCCGCGTCGAGGAAGGCGCGGACGGACGCGCGGGCGGCCTCGGCCTCGGGCGGGAGCGGCTCGGCGCTGAAGCGGAAACTGTGCATCGGGGCTCCCTGAGCGGCGGGACGGGCTGGCGGTGCCGAATCCGCGGCGCTCAGCTGCCGTCGCGGCCCTCGAGGCCGGGGAAGAAGATCTCCTGCCAGTCGCCCGGCACCTTCCGCAGGAAGCCCTGCGTCGCCATCGCCTTGGCGAGGGCGACCATTCCCTTCGGGGCCACGTCGTAGACGATGGAACCGTCGGTCAGGATCGCCTCAACTTGCGCGCGGTCGATCTGAACCTGCTCCGAGGCGAGATAGATCGACGCCGCGCGCTTGGGGTCGCTGCGGATCAGCGCCACCGCATCCTCCATCCCGGCGCGGATCGCCTGCGCGACCTTCGGGTTCGCGTCGACGAACCCCTGCTTCGCGTTCAGGGTCGCGGCGGTGATGTCGCCGCTGCCGATCAGGCCGGTCGAGGTCATGACCGTCCGGATCTTGGGATCGGCCTGCAGCACCTGCGTGAAGGGTGGCGTCGCGAAGTAGCCGGCGATCCCCTGTCCGGCGCGCATCGCCGCGGTGGCGTCCGGATGGGGCAGGCTCACCATCAGCGCGTCGGCCTTGGCCGATCCGCCGAGCTGCTGGGCCGCCGCAACTCGCAGCAGGATCGCCTGGGGCGAGTTGAAGGCCGGGACCGCGATCTTGTCGCCGAAGGTGAAGTCCTTCAACGCGGCGACGCCGGGCTTGCCGGTGAACAGCGTGTAGACGACCGAGCTCAGGGCGGTGAGGCTCTTGATCTGCTGGCTCCCGCGGGTCTTGTCCCAGGCGATTAGGGCACCGGCTGAGCCGAGGGTGCCGAGTTCGACGCTGTCGGAGAGCAGCGCGTCGTTCATCGCGGTCGAGCCGCTGAAACGCGTCAGCGTGACCGACAAGCCGTCGAGCCCCGCGGCCTTGGCGCGCTTGTCGAAGAGACCCTCGCTCTGCGCGATCATCACCGGCAGGTAGACGAGGCCGTACTGGAGGCCGATCCGGACGGAGGTGGTTTCGGCCCGGGCCGCGCCGCCGAGGGCCGGGAGCAGCAGCGTGGCGGCGAGGAGGCGCGCGGCGACGGCCGCGTGGCGGATCGACATCGGCATTCCTCCCGAGCAGGGCCGCGCTTGCCGCGCGGTCTCCCGGTGCCGGTCGGTCAGGCGGGACCGACACCGCGGGCGAGTAGGGCAGAGCGCGCCCCCGGCATCAACCGCCATCGCCCACCTGCTGTACAATATCACATGTGTGATGGATCTCCACGATCGTGCAGGTTCTATAATGCTGTTGAGCGGCACGCGGTCTGGCGCCGCGGCAGATGGGGGAACGTGCCGGCGATGCGCCGCGATCACCACGGATCCGCGCGTGGGCGACCAGGGCCGTTGCGAACCGTGCGGCTTCCGGGGCCGCCGTTTCGCGCGTCGCGGCATGGGTGAGCGCATCGGCGCTCGGGGGGGCGCGTCCACGGACCTGACGGTGGGGGCCGATCCCGCCGGTTCGGATGTGGCCCTGGTGAAGTCCGCCGGACGGGTGCTCCAGATCCTGGAGCTGTTCGACGAGATCCAGCGGGAAGCCAGGGTCTCCGAGATCGCCGAGCGGCTGAGCGTCCCGCAATCCTCGACTTCGGTGCTCCTGAAGAGCCTCGTCCGGCTCGGCTATCTCGACTACGACCCGGCGAGCCGCAGCTTCCTGCCGTCGCCCCGGGTGGCGCTCCTCGGCGCGTGGCTCGACAAGGGACCGGTGCGCGACGGCAGCCTCGTGCGCATGCTCGAGCACCTGTCGGAGCGCACGGGCGGGACGGTGATCCTCGCCGCGCGCAACGCGATCTTCTCGCAGTACGTCCACGTCCTGCAGGCGCGCACCGCCATGCGCTTCCACGTTCCGCCCGGGACGCGCCGCCTCGTCGTCTGGTCGGCGACTGGCACCGCGCTCCTCGCCGACAGCCCGGAGGCCGAGATCGGTCCGCTGGTCCGCCGCACGAACGCGGAGGCGCCGGCCGAGCAGCCGCCGATCGCGGTCGCGGCCGTCCTGACCAACCTGGCGCGGCTGCGGCGGGACGGGCACTTCCTCTCCCGCGGGCTCGTCACGCCGGGCGCCGGCTCGATCGCGGTCCCGCTGCCCCGGCGCATCGACAGCAAGGGCCGCCCGCTGGCGGTCGCCGTGTCCGGCCTGCTCGACGAGTTCGAGCGTCGGGAAGCGGAGATCGCCGCGACGATCCACGACGCGGTGGCGCGGTTCCTGCCGGAGGATCCGTCGCGGCCCTGAGGCCGGTCGCCGTCGACCCCGCCGTCACCTCCGAACCCCGCGCACGGCTGCAGATCGAGGATTGCGGGGCTGATCGGCCCGGTAGCGCGCTAGTGAGGCTCGAGGCCCTGCAGCCTCGAAGACGACCACTGGGAGACATCATCATCGTGCCCGGCGCCCCAACCGCGCGCGGCTCAGAGCCGCCCGATACGCTACCGCGTCCGACCATCGCCGGCAACGTCGCCCTCGGCGTCACGCAGATCGTCCTGTGGGGCGGCACGTTCTTCCTCACCGCCGTCGTCTCGGACCCGATCGTCGCCGAGACCGGCTGGCCGCAGGCGATGGTGGTGGGCGCGCTCTCGCTCGCGATCTTCGTGTCGGGCCTGCCCGCGCCGTTCGTCGGCCGCATGATCCGGCGTCACGGCGGGCGGCCGGTCCTCGTAGCCGGCGCCACGATCATCGCGGCGGGCCTCGTGCTGATGGCGGTCGCGCAGTCCCTCCCGGTCTTCCTGCTCGCCTGGATGGTCGCCGGCCTCGGCATGTCGGCCGCGCTCTACGACCCGCTCTTCGCGGCGATCGGCCAAGCCTACGGCGCCGCCGCGCGCGGGGCGATGACCCAGATCGCGATCTCGTCGGGCTTCGCGGTCTCGCTCTGCTGGCCCGCCACGCGGTTCCTGGTCGATCATGTCGGCTGGCGCGGGGCCTGCCTCACCTACGCGATCCTGTCTGTCGCCCTCGTGGTCCCACTCTTCGCCTGGGCGCTGCCGGCCCGGAGCCGGGGCGCGGTCGAGCCCGCCGCGGCGCCCCGGCCCTACGAGCCGACCGGCTCGACCGAAGCGGCGCGCCTGCCGGCGGAGCGCCTGCTCGCCGTGACCTTCACGATGGCGGCGATGATCATGACCGCCACTTCGGTGCAACTGCTCAACCTGCTGCAGACCCTGGGCGTCGGCGCGACCGCCGCGGTGGCCCTGACCGGCCTGATCGGTCCCGCCCAGGTCGGCGTGCGCGTCGTCGAACTGGCCCTCGGCCGCCGCGCCCACCCGGCCTGGTCCCTGCTCCTGTCGAGCGCCAGCGTCGGGCTGGGGCTCCTGCTGCTAGCGACGATCCCGTCCCTGGCGTGGCTCGCGATGGTGCTCTACGGCGCCGGCAACGGCATGCGCACCGTCGTGCGGGGCACGCTGCCGCTGGCGCTCTACGGACAGGGCCAGTACGCGGCGGCGATGGGCCGGCTCGCCCGCCTCCCGCTCCTCGGCCAGGCGATCACGCCCCTGGCCTGCGGCTACGTCGCCGAACGGCTCGGCCTGCTGCCCCTGCTGGAGGTGATGCTGGCCGTGGCGGCGATCAATCTCGGCCTGTCCCTGTGGGTGTTCGGCTTCGCGATGCGTCGCCCGAGGGCGCCGGCCTGATCGGCGGATGCGGACCAGATTTTGCCAGATTGACAGATTGTCGGACGATGTGCTCCATTCGGCCCGCGGATGAGAGGCATCCGCGAGGATGAGCCGGGTCAACCGGCCGCCCGAAGGAAACGCCCGCATGGACGCAGAGATCTACGAGATCTACGCGATCAAGTACGCGCATCATCACCGTATGGCCCGCGAGAACTTCATCGGCGGGGACATCCACGACGGCCCGATGCCGATCGATTACTTCGTCTGGGTCGTCGTCGGCGGTGGCAGGACGATCGTCGTCGATACCGGCTTCGACCGCGCGATGGCGACGAAGCGGGGCCGCAGCATCGTGCGGCCGGTCGAGGAGGGCCTGGCGCGGATCGGTGTCGACCCGCTGCGGGTTGAGGACGTCGTCCTGACCCACCTGCATTACGACCACGCCGGCAACCACGACCTGTTCCCGACGGCCCGCTTCCACGTCCAGGAACGCGAGATGGCGTTCTGCACCGGCCGGTGCATGTGCCATCCGGAGGTCCGCCACCCCTTCGCCGCCGAGGACGTGAAGGCGATGGTGGACCGCCTGTTCGAGGACCGCGTCCGCTTCCGCGAGACGACCGACACGCTGTATCCGGGGATCACCCTCCACCGGGTCGGCGGCCATTCGGACGGCCTGCAGATCGTCCGAGTCCGGACCGCGCGCGGCTGGGTCGTACTGGCCTCCGACGCCGCGCACTTCTACGCCAATATCGGTCGCCGGCTCGCCTATCCCATCGTCTACAATGTCGGCGACATGTTCGAGGGCTACCGGACGGTCCGGCATCTGGCCGAGTCCGAGGATCACATCGTCCCGGGCCACGATCCGCAGGTTCTCGCGATCTACCCGCCGGCGTCCGCGGATGTCGCCGGCTGGATCGCGCGCGTCGACCTGCCTCCGACCGCTTCACCGACCTACTGACCGGAGGATTCCATGATCGTCGAGATGCGCGTTTACTACTGCGCCCCGACCCGATTGCCGGCCCTGCTGGAGCGGTTCCGCTCCACCACGCTCGGCTTCTTCCAGAAATACGGCATCGAGCAGGTCGGCTTCTGGACTACGCTCGTCGGTCCCGACAACCACGCGCTCACCTACCTGCTCAAGTGGGAGGACATGGCCCAGCGCGAGGCGCGCTGGAACGCCTTCCAGGCCGATCCGGACTGGATCGCCGCCCGCGCCGAGACCGAGAAGGACCGGCCGATCGTCGCCCGGATCGAGAACACCTTCCTCGCCCCCACGGACTTCTCCGCCCTGCGCTGACGGGGACACGCGGCGCCGGGCCAGTCCGGCCGTCGCCCAGAGGGATATTCACGGCATGGAACAGAGAACCATCGGCGTCATCGGCCTCGGCATGATGGGCGATCCCATGAGCCGGTGCCTGGCCCGAGCGGGGCACGCGCTCCGCCTGCTGGACGCGGATGCCGGCCGGACCGACGCGCTCGCCCGGGATCTCGGCGCGGCGACGCTCACGCGGGAGAACGCGTCCGAACTCGACCTGCTGATCACGATGCTGCCGAACTCGGCCATCGTCGAGGCGGTGCTGCTCGACGAGGGCTGGGCCGACGCGCTCCCGGCCGGCGCCACCGTGATCGACATGAGCTCGTCGGAGCCGGTGCGCTCCCGCGCCCTCGGCGAGACGCTCGCCGGGAAGGGGCTCGGCTATCTCGACGCGCCGGTCTCGGGCGGCGTGCGGCGGGCCGTGGACGGCACGCTCGCGATCCTCGTCGGCGGCGAGGCGGATCTCCTCGCCCGCTGGCGGCCGGTGCTGGAGGCGATGGGCTCATCCGTCCTGCATATCGGCCAAGCGGGATCGGGCCACGCCGCCAAGGCGCTGAACAACTTCGTCTCCGCCGCGGGCCTGCTCGCCACCGTCGAGGCGCTCCACGTGGCGCAGCGCTTCGGCATCGCGCCGGAGGCCATGACCGACGTGCTCAACGCCTCGTCCGGGCGCAGCAACACCTCCGAGAACAAGGTCAAGCAGTTCATGCTCAGCGGCAGCTTCGCCTCGGGCTTCTCGCTGAAGCTGATGGACAAGGATCTCGGCATCGCTGGGGCTTTGGCTGACTCGGTCGACTACCCGCTCGGCTTCGGCCGGCACTGCATCGAGACCTGGCACGCCATCGCCGGCGAGGTCGGGCCCGCGGCCGACCACACCGAGATGTACCGCCTGCTGGCCGAGGGAGCCTGAGACCATGGCGCTTACGGACCTGAGCCGCTTCTACATCGACGGCGCCTGGGTCGAGCCGGTTTCGGCTCAGCCGTTCCCGCTGATCGATCCCGCCACAGAGACGGCGTTCGGCACCCTCGCGCTCGGCGATGCCGCGGATGTCGACCGGGCCGTGCGCGCGGCCCGCGCCGCCTTCCCGGCCTTCTCGGAGACGGCGCCCGCCGAACGCGTCGCGCTCCTCCGCCGGATCCTCGCGCTCTTCGAGGAGCGGTTCGAGATCTTCGCGGAGACGATCCGGCAGGAGATGGGCTCGCCCATCGGCTTCGCGCGCAAGGGGCAGGCGGCGCGGGGCCCGGCGCACCTCAGCGCGCTGATCGCGGTGATGGAGCGCTTCGCGTTCGAGGAGGATCGCGGCACCACCCGGATCCGGCGCGAGCCGATCGGCGTCTGCGGCCTGATCACCCCCTGGAACTGGCCGATCAACCAGATCGTCGTGAAGATCGCCCCGGCGCTCGCGGCCGGCTGCACGATGGTGCTCAAGCCCAGCGAGTACTCGGCCGTCAGCGCGATGCTGTTCGCGCAGGTCCTGCACGACGCGGGCGTGCCGCCGGGCGTGTTCAACCTCGTGAACGGGGACGGCCCCGGCGTCGGCGCCGCGATCGCCGCGCATCCGGGGATCGACATGGTCTCGTTCACTGGGTCGACCCGCGCCGGGATCGAGATTGCCCGGGCGGCGGCCCCGACCATCAAGCGCGTCGCGCAGGAACTCGGCGGCAAGTCCGCCAACATCCTGCTGGAGGACGTCGACTTCGATCAGGCGGTCCGGCGCGGTGTCGCGGCCTGCTGCACGAATTCGGGCCAGTCCTGCTCGATCCCGACGCGGATGCTCGTGCCCCGGGCCCGGATGGACGAGGCGGCCGCCATCGCGGCCGAGGCGGCGGCGGGCTTCCGGCTCGGCCCGACCGCCGACCCCGAGACGGATCTCGGCCCGGTGGTCAACCGCACCCAGTACGAGCGCGTCGTCGGGCTGATCCGCACCGGCATCGCGGAGGGCGCGCGGCTCGTCGCCGGCGGCCCGGAGCGGCCGGACCACCTCGACCGCGGCTTCTACGTCCGCCCGACAGTCTTCGCCGACGTGACTCCCGACATGACCATCGCGCGGGAGGAGATCTTCGGCCCGGTCCTGTCGATCCTCGCCTACGACAGCGAGGACGAGGCGATCGCGATCGCCAACGGCTCGCGCTACGGGCTCGCCGCCTACGTGCAGGGGCGGGACCGCGACCGGGCGCGCGCCGTGGCGCGGCGGCTCATCGGCGGGCAGGTCCACATCAACTACCCGCCCCCGGACGTCCACGCGCCGTTCGGCGGCTACCGCCAGTCCGGCAACGGCCGGGAATGGGGCGAGGCCGGTCTCCAGGAATACCTCGAGACCAAGGCGATGATCGGCTTCGGCCTCGACTGAACCGTCCCGCGCGATGCGGCCGGCGCTCGCGCGCGTCGGCCCCGACCAGGAGAACCAGATGTCCGACGAGAGCGAGCTGTTCGGCCAGGGTTTCGAGAACCGCAAGACCGTCCTCGGCGCCGCCCATGTCGAGAAGTCCTGGGCCAATGCCGACGCGTTCAACCGTCCGGTCCAGCGGCTCGTGACCGAGTATTGCTGGGGCGCGGTCTGGGGCGACGAGACGCTGCCGTTCAAGACTCGCAGCATGCTCAACATCGCGATGCTGACCGCGATGAACCAGCACCACGAGCTCGGCGTCCACGTCAAAGGCGCGCTCAACAACGGCGTGACCCGGGACGAGATCCAGGCGGTGCTGATGCAGGCGCTCGTCTATTGCGGCGCCCCGGCCGCCCTGGCGGCCTTCCGGACCGCCTCCGCGGCGATCGCCGATTGGGACAGAGAGCACGCCAGCGGGCGCTGAGCCCGCACCCGCGCCCAGGTCCGACGCAGTCAGAAAACTCGCGCGGCAGACGAACAGGGAGGGAGACGCCATGTCGGTCACGTCGGCAGCCTTGGCAACGGACACGGCGGGCGCGCGCTCGGCCGCGTCCCAGTCGATCGAGGAGAAGCGGAAGAGCGCCATTCGCGGCGCGTTCTTCTCCGAATACATCGACATGTTCGACATCTACCTGCCGGTGGTCGCGCTGGCGCCGGTGATGTTCATGTTCCAGCCGAAGAACCTGTCTCCCCAGATGGAGACGGTGCTGGCCTCGCTGGTCTTCATCACAACCCTGCTCGGCCGCCCGATCGGCGCGCTCATCTTCGGCCTGATCGCCGACAAGGTCGGCCGCCGGGCCGCCTCGATCTACTCGGTGGCGGGCTTCGGCGTGATCACGCTGCTGATCGGCCTGCTGCCCGGCTACGAGACGCTCGGCCTCGCCTCGTACATCCTGCTGGTGCTGCTGCGCTTCCTCGACGGGATCTTCCTCGGGGGCGGCTACACCGGGGCGATGCCGCTCGCCATCGAGTATTCCAAGAAGGACAAGCGCGGCTTCGTCGGCGGCCTGATCATCGCGGGCTTCCCGGCCGCCTATGTCAGCATCAACCTCATCACGATGCTGATGTTCTACCTGTTCCCGCTCGACGGGCCCGGGTCGCCCTACACGGTCTGGGGCTGGCGCATCCCCTTCATCGTCGGCGCGGCGCTGGCCGGCCTGCTCGCCCTCTACTACGTCCACAAGGTCTCGGAATCGGAGGTCTGGAAGAAGGAGGCCGCCGCCGGGGGCGAACAGGCCGAGGCATCGCCCATGGCGGGCCTGCTCTCCGGGAAGGGCGGGCGCGACCTCCTGCAGGTCCTGCTGCTGATGACCGGCTTCTGGATGACGCAGAACATCATCACGATCTACATGCCGACCGGTTTGCTGGTGAAGACCCTGCACCTCAACGGCTTCGCGCTGACCGCGACGCTGATGATCTGCTACACGATCCTGTTCTTCAGCTACATCGGCTCCGGCCTGCTCGGGCAGGTCATCGGCCGCCGGCGGTTCTTCGTGATCGTCGGCCCGCTGATCGCGACGGTGGGCGCGTACATCCTCTACACGCTGACCGTCACGCCCGACATGGCGTTCGGCACCCGCGTGCTGCTGGTCAGCCTCCTGGCGGTGATCGTGACCTCGCCCTGGGGCGTCATCGTCACCTACATCAACGAGCGCTTCGCCACGGATGTCCGCGCCACCGGCTTCGGCATCGGCTTCAGCCTCTCGGTGGTGATCCCGTCCTTCTACGCCTTCTACATGGACTGGCTGAGCGCGCTGATGCCGCTCGCGCTGACGCCCGTGGCCCTGCTCATCGTCGGCGGCCTCATCGGCACCGTGGGCGCGCTCATCGGGCCGGAGACCAAGGACGTCGATTTCGGCACCGGCCACTGAGCCGGACGCCGCGCGGAGGACGCAGCATGAACGGGAACCGGATCGGCTTCATCGGGCTCGGCAACATGGGCGGCCGCATGACACGCCGCCTGACCGGCGCGGGGATCGATGTGGTCGGCTTCGACACCGACCGGGAGGCCGCCGCGCGCTGGGGCGCGACGGACGCGGCCTCGATCGCCGCGGTCGTCGGTGAGACGGACGTGGTCCTGATGTCCCTGCCCGACAGCAAGGTGGTCGAGCGCGTCGTGCTCGGCGCGGGCGGGGTCCTCGCGGGCTGCCGGGACGGGCAGGTCGTCGTCGACCTCAGCACGGCCTCGGCCAGCTCGACGCGCCGCATCGCCGCGGCGCTGGCCGAGCGCGGCGTCGCCTACGTCGACGCGGGCATCTCCGGGGGCGCCGCCGCGGCCGAGAAAGGCACGCTGACCTTGATGGTCGGCGGCGATCCCGCCGTCATCGACCGGCTGGACTGGGTGTTCGCGCCGATCGCCCAGAAGGTCGTCGTGATGGGCGGATCGGGGGCCGGCCACACGACCAAGCTGCTCAACAACTTCCTGAACGCGGTCAGCCTCGCCGCCACCGCGGAGGTCATGGTCGCGGGCCGGAAGGCCGGGCTCGACCTGCACCGGCTCCTGGAGGTGCTGAACGCCTCCAGCGGCGTCAACTTCGCGACGCTGAACCGTTTCCCGAAGATCGTTGACGGCGACTACCTGGAAGGCGGCCTGACCGGCAAGCTGATGACCAAGGACGTCGTGCTCTACACCGATCTCCTGCACGAGCTCGGCGTCGCCTCCCTCAACGCGTCCGGCCCGATGGCGAGCTTCGGCCTCGCCACGGCGCTCGGCTACGGCGACGTCATCTCCAACCGCGTCGTCGACGCCATCGGCGACGTCTCCGGCGGCGTCCGGCTCCACGGCAACCGACACGAGAACTGAGAGGATACGATGCAGATCTTCCACGGCCGCGAGAACAGCGCGAAGTCCGAGAGCCGCGGGCCGACCTTCACCGGGCAGGTCTGGGCCGATCCGGTGATGCCGTCGACGGGCGGCGTGATGATCAACAACGTCTTCTTCACGCCCGGCGCGCGGACCTTCTGGCACGCGCACGCGCAGGGCCAGATCCTGCAGGTCACCGCCGGCAAGGGCTGGATCTGCGTCGCGGGCCAGCAGGCGCAGCCGATCCGCGCGGGCGACACCGTCTGGATCCCCGCGGACGAGCGGCACTGGCACGGCGCGGCCGCCGACAGCTACCTGCTCCACACGGCGATCTCGCTCGGCAAGACCGACTGGCAGGACGAGGTGGTCGAGGCCGACTACGCCGGAGCCACGGCATGACCGGGCCCGCGCCGAGCCCGGAGAGCCTCCGGCACACCGTGCAGGGCGAGCTCGGTTACTGGGACGCGGAGCAGGCGGCCCTCGCCGAGCTGGCCCCGGGCTTCCTCGACGCCTGGGCCCGGCTGGCGATGGTCCCCGTGCGCAAGAACCATCTCGGCGCCAAGGACCGCGCCCTGATCGCGCTCTCGGCCGCGACGGCCGCGACCCACCTCTACGCGCCCGGGACGCGCCGCCAGATCCGCAACGCCCTCGACGCGGGCGCGACGGCCGAGGAGATCACGGAGGTGCTCGCGCTCACGGCGACCCTCGGCATCCACGCCTGCAACATCGGCGTGCCGCTGCTGCTGGAGGTGCTGGAGGAGGCCGGTCAGCGGAGCGGCCCCGCGCCGCTGACGCCGCGGCAGGAGCAGCTGAAATCCGACTTCACCCGCGACCGGGGCTACTGGCACGCGTTCTGGGACGGTCTCCTCGAACTCGATCCCGACTTGTTCGAGGGCTACCTCGACTTCTCGGCCTGGCCCTGGCGCCACGGCGTGCTCACGCCGAAGATGAAGGAGTTCGTCTACTGCGCCTTCGACGCGGCGGCGACGCACCTCTACGTGCCGGGCCTGAAGATGCACATGAAGAACGCCCTCGGTTACGGGGCGACCAAGGAGGAGCTGATGGAAGTCCTCGAGATCGTCAGCCTGATCGGCATGCACGGCGCGGAACTGGCCGCGCCGATCCTGCGCGACGAACTGGCCGTGCGGGGCCGGGGCTGACCGACGCGCGCCGGGGCACGCCTTGCCACCCGAGGCTGCGCCATGCCACCGCTTCGGCTCGCCAGCGATCCCCGAATCCCCAGCGATGAACAAGATCAGGGCCATCCAGCCGGACACGCTCCGGCAAAAGGTCGAGGACGCCGTCCGCGAGGCGATCACGTCGGGCGTCTACGCCCCCGGCGAGCGGCTGATCGAGCGCGAGTTGTGCGAGGGGCTCGGCGTCAGCCGCGCCTCCGTGCGCGAGGCCCTGCGCCGGCTCGAGGCCGAGAAGCTCGTCCACACGGTGCCGCATCGCGGCCCGGTCGTGGCCTCGATCTCGGTGGAGGAGGCGCGTCAGCTCTACGCGCTGCGGGCCGTGCTGGAAGGCTACGCGGCGCACGAATTCGCCACCCAGGCCACGGACGCGGCGATCGCCGAGTTCGGACGCGCTGCCGGTGATCTGCGCGAGGCCGCCGGCAGCGGCGACACGGACCGCGTCCTGCGCGCCAAGGGCGTCCTGTACGACGTGATGCTCAGCCATTGCGGGAACGATCTGGTCCGCGAGACCCTTCGCGGCTTCTACTCGCGGATCAACCTGCTGCGCGCGACATCGCTGATGCATCCCGAGCGTCTGCCGCACAGCCTCGCCGAGATCGACGCCCTCGTCGCGGCCTTCCGGGCCCGGGACGCCGCGAAGGCCGAGCAGCTGGCCCGCCTCCACGTCACCAACGCGTGCGCGGTCGCCCTCAAGCAGCTCGCGTTCCGCATCGCGCAGACGTCCCTCGACGCGGTGAGCTGAGCGCGCGGTCCGCGGGCGCGCAGACCCTGCGCGGGGGAGGGCGGCGAGGTCGCCTCCGCGGCGACGCCCGTGGCCGAGGCGGTCCAGGGGATCGGTGCCCTGTCGGCGATGTCGGGCGCCCTGCGCCGAGCGACCGGCGGCGACACGCCTTGCGGTCCCCCGGCGGAAGGCCCAGAACCGCACGGTCCTTGCTTCCCCATGCTGGCGCCACGGGAGTTCGTCGCTTGGTCCGGACCGTCTGCCCGCACGATTGCCCCTCCGCCTGCAGCCTCGACGTGGAGGTCGCGGACGGGCGCGTCGTCTCGGTCCGGGGCGGCGACAACCCCTACACGGCCGGGGTGATCTGCGCGAAGGTCAGCCGTTACGGCGAGCGCGTCCACCATCCGGACCGGATCCTCCACCCCATGGAGCGCGTCGGGCCGAAGGGCGGCGGGGCGTGGCGCCGGATCTCCTGGGACGCGGCGCTCGACCGGCTTGCCGCGGCCTTCTCCGAGACGGCGGACCGTTGGGGGCCGGAGGCGGTCTGGCCGTACAACTCGGGCGGCACCATGGGCCTCGTCCAGCGCGACGGCATCCACCGGCTGACCCACGTGATGGGCTACTCGCGGCGCAAGCGCACCATCTGCACGGCGGTGGCGATCGCGGGCTGGAGCGCCGGGGTCGGCCGGATCGCCGGGCCGGATCCCCGCGAGATGGCGCTGGCCGACCTGATCGTGGTCTGGGGCGGCAACCCGGTCAGCACGCAGGTCAACGCGATGACCCACATCAGCCGCGCCCGCAAGACGCGCGGCGCCAAGCTGGTGGTGATCGATCCGTACCGCACCGGGACCGCGGCGGCGGCCGACCTCCACCTCGCGCCCCGTCCCGGCACCGACGGGGCGCTGGCCTGCGCGGTGCTCCACGTCCTGTTCCGCGACGGCCACGCGGACCGGGCCTATCTCGCCGCGCACGCGCAGGACACGGCCGCGCTGGAGGCGCATCTGGCGTCGCGCACGCCCGAATGGGCGGCGGCGATCACCGGCCTGGAGCCCGCCGCGATCGAGGCCTTCGCGGCCCTCTACGGCAACACGCCGCGCAGCTACATCCGCTGCGGTTTCGGCTTCACCCGAAGCCGCAACGGCGCGGTGAACCTGCACGCGGTGACCTGCCTGCCGACCGTCACCGGCGCGTGGCAGCACCCGGGCGGCGGCGCCCTCTGGCAGCACGCCGCGATCTTCAACTGGGACAAGACCCTGACAGAGGGTCTCGACGCCCGGGCGCCGGGCGTGCGCGAGCTCGACATGAGCCGGATCGGCGCCGTGCTCGCCGACGATCCCGACGCCCTGCAGGGCGGGCCCCCGGTCCGCGCCATGCTGATCCAGTCGGCCAATCCCGCGGTCTCCGCGCCCGACAGCGCCCGGGTGCGCGCCGGGCTCGCGCGGCCGGACGTGTTCGTGGCCGTGCACGAGCAGTTCCTGACCGAGACGGCCGCGCTCGCCGACCTCGTGCTGCCGGCCACCACCTTCCTGGAGCACGACGACATCTACGGGGCCGGCGGCCACAGCCACATCCAGGCCGGCCCCGCGATCCTGGAGCCGCCGGGCGCGTGCCGCTCGAACCACGCGCTCCTGTCGGCGCTCGCCGCCCGGCTCGGCGCGGAGCACGCGGGCTTCCACCTGAGCGCCCGGGACCTCGCCGACGCGACCCTGGCACGCTCCGGCTGGGGCGGCCTCGACAGGCTGGAGGCGGAGGGCTGGATCGACGCGCAGCCGGACTTTGCCGAGAGCCACTTCCTGAACGGGTTCGGCCATCCCGACGGGCGCTTCCGCTTCGCGCCCGACTGGGCGTCACTGGGCCCGCGCGCGGCCGGGATGCCGTCCCTGCCGGATCACTGGCCGGAGGCCGAGCCCGCCGACGCGGAGCACCCGTTCCGCATGATCGCCCCGCCGGCCCGCCAGTTCCTCAACGCGACCTTCACCAACGTGCCCGAGTCGCTCCGCCGCGAGGGGCGGCCAACCTGCCTGATCCACCCCGCGGACGGCGACCGGCTCGGGATCGGCACGGGGGACGCCGTCGAGGTCGGCAACGCCCGCGGCCGGGTCCGGCTGCACGCGCGGCTCGCCGACGGGCAGCAGCCGGGCGTCGTCGTGGTCGAGAGCCTGTGGCCGAGCACGGCCTTCATCGGCGGGGGCAGCGGGATCAACGCGCTGATCGGGTCCGCGCCGGCCGCGCCCAACGACGGCGCCGCCTTCCACGACACCGCGGTCTGGGTCCGCGCGGCCTGAATTCCGGACCGCACCGGGCTGAGGCCGAACGGCCTGCGCGGGCGCGCTATTTCTCGACGAAGGCCTTCTCGATGACGTAGTGGGCGGCCTCGCCGTGGTTGCCCTCCTCGTAGCCGCGCGACGTCAGGAGCTCGCGGGTGTCGCGGATCATGTCGGGGCTGCCGCAGAGCATGAAGCGGTCGTTCTCGATCGCCATCGGCGGCAGGCCGATATCCTCGAACAGCTTGCCCGAGACCATCAGGTCGGTGATCCGGCCGCGGTTGCGGAACGGCTCGCGGGTCACGGTCGGGTAGTAGACCAGCTGGTTCGAGATCATCTCGCCCAGGAACTCGTGGCGCGGCAGCGTCTCGGTGATGGTCTCGCCGTAGGCGAGTTCCTGCACCTGCCGGCAG
>NZ_FNVI01000031.1:0-67517 GCF_900107945.1 Methylobacterium sp. 190mf
CGACGGGCCTGGGGCGAGGTGGTCCCGTTCTACGCCTTCCCCGGCGAGGTGCGCCGGATCCTGTACACGACCAACGCCATCGAGGCCCTGAACGCCACGCTGCGCCGGGCCGTGCGCGCCCGCGGGCACTTCCCGACCGACGAGGCCGCGCTGAAGCTGCTCTACCTGGTCTTGAACCGCTCCGAGAAGGCGTGGAAGATGGGCCCGCGTGAGTGGGTCATGGCCAAGGCGCAGTTCGCCGTCATCTTCGGCGAGCGCTTCACCCGGGCCATGGCGGCCTGATGTTCAACCCGCCGCCCGCACACGGAATTCCTGACAGTCCCCGCGCCGTCCGGGACGACCGCGCGCCCGATCGAGTGTGTCTTCAGAAAGCGTCCCGCTCAGGCGGTGCCACGGCACGCGCCCTCTCATCGGACCTGGAAGGTCATCTTCCTGCGCGGGACTTGGCCCCATTGAAGGGCTACGAACCGATCTCCGGTTACTACGATGCTGTCTTGAGGAGCTTCGCCTGCGGCCACCAGAGCGTTCAGCGCCACTTGACCGCGACCGGGGGAGAACGGACCAACCACGACGACCGACCAGCCATTGTCGTAGAGGAACACGGAGGTGTTGGCATTCCGCTGCCTGATGATCTCCGCAACGGGGAGCGCGAACTCAAAGCGCTTGCGGCTGGCGACCTGCACCCATTCGCCGTAGCCTGACCACTGCCCGCCGCCTGAAGGCCGGTATGCCGATGGCGCGTGGTCCGGTGAGCCGGCCTGCTGCGTGGGGCCTGCGGCCGTCTGGGCTGGCAGCTTGTCCTCCACCCAGTTCGCTTCAATGCCGAGCCGCCGAGCATCCGGAGGGGTCAACCAATTGACCTCGTTCGGTCCCGCTTGCGTCAGGTATAGGATCGCCGGCGTCGAGAGCCCGATCTGGCTGAGATAAGCTCCAACGACAGCGTTGCCGGCTGCAGCGACCTCATTCCGGCCCTCTCTCCTCTCCCAAGCAGCGTGGAACCCGACCCGCGCCCCGGGGGCGACCAGTCGCTGCTGCCCTCCAAGCCAGGCGAGGGCACAGGCCGAGGCGCAAAACTTCGGCACCACGGTCGTAAAGCCCTTGAGCCGAACAGCCTTGCCGATCTCCAGTCCGGCCTGGAGATTACCTCCGGGCCCGCTCAAGAGCACCATGGCCTTCCCGAGGCCGAGCGCCACATCGGCGAACTTTCGTTCATCGCCGTACACCAATTGGCCGGCGATCAAGATTACCGGCACACCACCGATAGTCCTGCGCTCGATCTCAGCGGCCGAGGTCGATCCGGCCGCCACACTCGAGCCTAGAACCACACCGAGGATGATGCGCGATAAGACGTTCATACTGCCACTCTCGTCGGGACCTGGGATTGCGCGCCGACGCAACGAGTGTTGGTGTCAGGGGTTACTGCGCCCTCAAAACGCAAAAACCTCCCTCAACTGTGGTGAACAGTTTCGCGAGACAACTGACGAAAATTTGTCATGTCGATCGCCATGTTCTTCGAGACAGCCTCTCAGCCACTCGCCTGGCAGCGATACAGAGTGTGTCCATCCGCGCGCATGCGCTCCGGGCCGATCGCATCGAACACCACCGTCTTCAGCACCGCGTTCTGCTCGCTATGGAAGTCCTCCAAGCTGACGTAGCAGTGCATGTAAAATCGATAGCCGATGCGCGTGTCAGTCTTACGGTCGAGCCGGCAGTAGCGGTCCTGAGCGGACACCGCAGGCTCAGCGCCCGCCTTTAAGCGCACGGTGAACATCGTCCCCTGATCCGAGGACCGGCACTCCTGGGCGGTCAGAGCCCAGCGACCCTCCGGCGAGTTGTTGTCCTGCGCAAGACACATCCCGCTCAAGCTCAACAGCAACACAGAGCCGGCGCCGAAGCGGCCAAGGGACGACATGACGATCTCCAAATAGCTGAACTGTTGCGGAGCTTGGCCGCAGATCAGTGGCTGATCTCGACGAAGCCCACCCCAGCGTTCGCGACAGGGGTAAGTTCTACGAACCCGGTCCGTTTAGCCGACGCGGGTGCCGTCGCGCCCGCGCGTTCGGCCTGGCCCGAGGCCACGCCCGCGCTCTGGGCGAGCGTCAAGCGTTGCGCCTCAAGGCGTCCCGCAACGGCCCCCAACACTGAGCGGACCGGCGCACGAAGACCGACGCTTGGCATGGCTTCGGTGGAAGTCGCCCGAGAAGCTGGCTGGGCTGCGGCCGCGCTGGCCTGTACAAACTCAGGCGCAGGCTCGTCGGAGCGCTCGCCGGCCCGCGGCTGAACGACGGCGACGCGCACCGGAACCGGTGACGGCGGAGTCGCAGCAGCGACCCTGTTCGGTATCTCGCGCGGCTCCGCGGTGTTCGCAGCTGTCGAGGCCAGGAAGGCTCCTTCGGCCGGCGGAGCGGCCGAGGAAGGGGTGGGCGCCTGTCCGGAGGAGCCGTCGTTCACACGGATAGGGGATACGGCCTGAGACGCCGCTGCTGCCGCAACTGGTTTCGCGTGAGCGGGCGGATCGGCCCAGGCCTGAGCGGGTTTAGCGCCCGCAAATGGATCGGCAGTCAGGGCCGCCATCCGAACCGTGACGTTCAATCCGAAGGGAGCATTCACCGTGCTCGGCAGGATCGGCGATCGCTCGTCCCGATCAGCGTAGCTCGGACGGAGCAGCGGCATACCCTCGTCAGCTGAGGCGACGCTCACGCGTTCACGCGCAGGCTTCCCCGGCTCCGCGGGCGGACGCAGCGCTGTGGCGCCATCAATCGTCCTATCCGTCGCCGCAACAAGCGTCGCTTGCGCCCGCTCCAGGCGTGCCAGGGCTGCTTGCATGCGTCGGTCGGTCGGCCCGTCCAGGGCCGCTAGCGCTTGGCGGGTATCGGCTTGCTCCGGCACAACGTGAACGACGCGGTAGCCGCGCGCCTTCAACTGCCGCAGCAGTTCCGGCAACATCGCGACCGTGCGTGGCTGGATGTCGTGCAGGAGGATGATGCCTTTGCCGCGCTGGTCCAACTGGGCGAGCACACGCTCCATCACCTGGCTCGGCGTGACTCGGCGCCAGTCGTTGCCCTCGACGTCGTTGCTGAAAGGGATCAGGTTCTGATCGGCCGCGTACCGATCGAGGGCACGCGAGGTGCCGAGCCCCGGAAACCGGAAGAACGGTGAGAGGGCAGGGTCCGCGTCACCGAGCACAGCGCGCGCAGCGATGAGGCCGGCGTTGATCTGATCGTGCTGCGCGGACGCATCGCGGACGCGGTTGAGATAGCGATGCGACCATGTGTGGGTCGCAATTGTGTGTCCCTCAGCTGCCGTACGGCGGAGCAGATCTGGAAATTCAGCGACCATGCTGCCGACGACGAAGAATGTAGCCTTCACACACTCCGCGCGCAGGGCATCGAGCACCGCCGATGTCCGCCGGGGCATCGGACCGTCGTCAAAGGTGAGCACGACTTCGCCCCGCTCTAGGGGCAGAGTGCGACGGTAGTTCGTAGCACCAACCGGTCCGTAGCTGACCGGAACGGTCAAGATTCGGCTGGTTCCGAGGGCATCTTCGGAGCAACCCGCCGCATCAGCGCGAGCTGCCATCACCGAGGCGAGCCCCACGAGAGCAACGCTGCACAAACGGCGCACGAACAACCTCATGGAACTGCGGCGGCGTCGCTATCTCTCTGCGCGTACACGATAAGGTGAGGTGAATAGATATAGTTAGCTCTTCGTTAAAACACCCTCGATTGCCAGAGACCATGAGTGATCAAAGGGCTACGTACGATCAAGCCGCCCCGGCAAGCGCTGCTTTGCGCCATGAGACCGGGGCTTTGTCAAAAGTGCACTTTGAGACAATAGGCCCAGCCGTCAGTTATACGGGCAGAAAGCAACTCGATTTCAGAATTTCTGAACTTTTCCGCAGCATACCCGCGGCCATATGGGTTTTTAGGAACGCTGCTCAAATGCGGCCAGAGGTTCGGTCCGGTTTTGCCATCGTGGTGGCCTTGGCGGTGACGGGCGTGAGTGCCGCACGCGCAGCGCCCGATCCTCACGGTGCGTACACCGACGGCTTCCTGGCGTTCATCCTCAAAGATCGTGTGAGTGCGCCCGTGGCCGCGATTGCCAAGCCGGCCACGGCGGAAATACGTGCGGCCACCCAACTCGCGTCGCTGCCAGACGCATCGCTGCCGGATGGGTCATCAGAGCGGCCGGCCATCGTCACCCCGGCCCTTCAGCCCGCGATTGCGGCGCCCCATCGCGGCGAGATCGTAGACTTCAAGGGGACGCAGCCGCCGGGCACAATCGTCGTCGATTCGCAGGCCCGCCTCCTGTATTTGGTCCAGTCGGGCGGGAAAGCCACGCGCTACCACGTCGCCGTCGGCAAGCCCGGCGCGGCATGGCGCGGCGTCGAGATCGTCAGTGAGAAGCGCCGCTGGCCGGACTGGACGCCAACTCCAGACATGCGGAGACGCCGCCCCGGTCTGCCCAGTCATGTGGCAGGCGGACCGCGCAATCCGCTCGGCGCGCGCGCTCTGTATCTTGGTTCCTCCATGTACCGCATCCACGGCACGACCGACCCTGCCTCGATCGGCCGAGCGGCGTCATCCGGCTGCATTCGGATGCTCAACGACGACGTGATCGAACTCTTCGAACAAGTGCCTGTCGGAACGCGCGTCGAGGTGCTGTGAGTTTTGGGCGGCATGCGGGCAGCACGATCGTCTCTGCGCAAAGCGCAATGCTTGCACGCGGTCAGTGACGGGACGCGAGGAGGGGCGTGTCGTGGCACGGGCAGGATCCGCGACCTCTCGGCCGCAGGAGCGCGTAACCGCCCTCCGCAACTGACGCGGTGGTCACAGACAACGTGATGAATACCGGCAAACTTATGCGGGGCGTGAACCTGCCTGATCAACAGCCGTTGATCGGCCTGATGCGGGCGATGAAGCTCCCAGCGTCAGATCGCGTGACTGTTGCGATGGATAGCCCGTCGCATGACGGTCCCGTTCCTTTGCGGTACCGGTAGCGCACCTCTACTTCGCCCCCGGCGAGCGACCGAATCGAAGTCAGCCGCAGGGGATCAGCGAGGCTGGCGTAGAACTTCGAAATCGCTTGCGAAGCGTAGGGACCTGAGTTGCGGCGTTCGGGAACAACGAGGCTCGTCGCCACCCTGCCATCCGCACGTCCGAGCGCCTCGTAAAAGGCTCGGACCACCGCGGTGGCGTCGCTGCCGGTAACGATCGGCGGGCTCGGCACGATCGTGTCCGATGGCCCCTTGGGAACGTCCAGGCGAGCCAGGAAGGCCGTGGCGATCGCGGAGGCGAGCAGATCGGTCCCGCTCCCCAGCCTCACGTCCAGCCTCAAGAGCGCAGGGTCGCCGTCGGCCGAAGTCTCGAAGACCACCACCCCCGAGGTCTCTTCAAGTCCATAGGGCGGCCCGCCTGGATGCCCGAGACCTCGCGTGCCCCCGGGGGTCGCAAAGGTGACGACCGTCTTCGAGAGGCGCTGGATGCGATCGTGCGGCCAGGGCGAGAAAGCGTAAGTTCCAGGCTCATCGACACCCTCGTCACGGACCCGTTCGGCGAACCCGCGCGCCTGCGGGAACAGGCGGCCCGCCACGCGGGCGACCTCGAATCTGCCTGAGGTCGCGCCGTCGGCAAACCGGCGGCGGACCATAGGCCCCCGGTAGCCGCCATTCACCGGGTCGAAAACCGCGTCGGGCGGCACGACGTACAGGACGTCGCCGTTCGATCCCGACTGGGCATGGCAGGACCATGCCCGAGGCGCGAGGACACCGTGGGCCGCATCGGACGAGGTGGTGAAGAAGGCCAGGGATGCCGCGGTGCCCTGCGGGATCAGCACACGGGTGGTGGGCGACGTCCTGGGCGGTGGCTGATCGTCGACCATCCCGCCGACAGGACAGCCTATGACGGGAACTTGAGAGTTGAGAAGCGGGACCGGATTGCTCGCACCTGAGCGCAGGCCCCAGTACGACTGGGCGAGCGCGCCGCCGTCAGGATTCGTCTGGGCAGAGACCGCCCCTTCGAACCATGGAGGCAGAAGCAGGGCGCAGCCGAGGTGGGCGACAACCCGTATCCCGCTCCGAGGCGGCATTCACTCTGCCTCCTCGTCGAGATTGCGCCCGCGGCGCACAGGCGGGGCTTCGGGGTAGACGAAGCGCCGCGAGACCCAGCCCTCGACCTTCCGGTAGCGGATGAAGATCCAGGTTCCGCTGCGCTCCCCGGTGGGGATGATTCCACGCCCATCCGGCGGGATGACACCGACTATTCGTGCGTCCGCAGTCGGATACTCACGCACATTGAGGACGTCATTCGGGGCTGTATCAATCACCCGAAGGGAGGATTGCGCGAAGGCGACGCCAGGCACGGCAAGAAGGAAACCGGCCGCGATCATCCTGAATTCTTTCAACACCTGGTAGCCTCACGGTATGCCATTCTTGCCGAACGAAATCATGCTGGCCAGTAGAAACTGGGCTTTTGCAAAACTTATTTAATACACCTCATCCCGCAGGCATTTCGATGCGCAGGGTTACTGCACAATCAACACCGGTGCTCATCTTATGGACCCCGGGATCACACCTCTGACCGCACTAGCTCGGTGTCTTGGCACCAAGGTTTTGTCACTCCCCGCTCAGAGAACCGGCTACGTGAACCGCCGCGCTGCGCGATCTGCCCGGCCGGTCGATCGACCGAGCGAGGTGGCGTGGTCCACGAGCCCGTCGACGATCGACAGGCGCTTCCTGGACACGGCAGCGCATTCGGATCGGTTGGCGAGATCGCCGGAGCAACAGGGACGTCGCCTGTCCGCGCTGCCGGAGCGGTGATCCGTCCCGCCCCAGCAGCCAAGCCCGGTTTCGTTCGATATCTACGAGTTCTCTCGTGGAGCCAGGAGTTAGCCGACGGTCACCTTCACATAACGCGAGTGAATCCAGCCCGCCTTGCATGGGCCGGTATACGGCATCCGCGTCGGCCAGGGTGTTCCCGTGTTGCAGGCCATCGAGGCTCCATAGACGACCCCGAGCCAGGGGCCGTGCTCGTCGCAGATGATGACCTCGCTACCGTTGTAGAGGCGATCGAGCTCGGAGTAAGACTTTCCGCCTGGCCCACTCCGGACGGAGAGGAAGCCATCCCCCCTCGGATCGAGCCCGACGACGTAGCCGGCGCCTACGCAGGCGTCGTACTTCTCGCTCCCACCGATCACAATTGGGACATCAATTTTCCTTCCACCCCCGGCCATCCAGGCGACCTTCGATCGAAGCGCAGCTGTCAGGACTGCCGCTCGCAACTGGGGGCCGTCGGGCCACGCGCAGATCCGCGCGCCCGCATGAACCCAGCAGCCCCCCTGAACCGCGACGTCGCCGGGAGGGCCATCAGCATGGATTGCTGCTGCAAAGCCGTTCCAGCGCACCTGCGCTTCACCAGAGGTGGCATCGCTAACAGCGCTGACGAAGGACCCGCGACGAGGCCCACCACTCGGTTGGAAGCTTCCTCCGGGCTGGGGTCGGGTTCCACAGGACCCATTTCTATGAACTCGTCCCTGAATCGAGATCGGGCAGTCGCCCGGCGTCACCTCGTCCGCCCTGGCAGCCCCCGACCCAAAGGCCGTGACACCCACAAGCGCAAGCATCGCCAGACCGCGCATCCAGACCTCCAGAAATCAGGTTCCGTACGATGCCACTCGCTGAGCGCGATCGCGAGACAGAGGTCAGGCGGATCTCGGCCGATGGTTTCTCACCGGTTCAGATGGAGTATCACCACCGTGGAGCCGCAATCGGCCGGGACCGGCCGCGCGTGAGTGGGTACCAACCGTCAGGTTTTGACCACCAGCAAGCGAGGCGGCCAGGCTCCGCACCTTGACGACCTGCATCCCGAGAGCGTGCTGCTGGAATGCACACCGGTGGCCAGCATCGGCGGCCTTGCCGCCTGCCTACGAGGCGGGGCATCGATGCGCAATCCGGACGCGCCGATTAGCGCTCTCATTTAAAGGCGCAAGAGTCTCAAGGGCGTAATATCTCGTAAACCAATCCGATTAACCGGAATTTATGCCGTCGAGATCAGATTAGTTGCATCTAGGTTGGCTCGTACCGGTGGTCGAGCTTCAAGGTCGAAGACCATGCCCCGCGGCACCATCGTAGAACGCCGACGCTCGACCGACGCGTGCAGACTCGTGTCGAGACGCTTTCGGGGCCCGACCGCTACCTCGGCTGCACAGACACGCCCGTGACGGTCCGGGTGCCGCCTCGGCGGTGACCTCGGAGATCGCCATCGCTGGTCGCCGGGTCTCCGACCGAACGCCGGCCCAGAATTCAGCTTGGAAGGGTCAGCCCCGCGGAATCACCCGACGGGGGCCGTCGATCCGGCGCGCCGCGGCGGCCGCGCGCGGTCAAGGATGGAAGTCATGGAAATCGGCACTCTGTCCCGCCGCACCCTCCTGGGTGCTTTCGCCGCGGTACCCCTCGCGACGCGGTCCGCCTCGGCTGCCGCCGACGAGATCCGCGTCGCCTTCGTGGGCGACTCGCTCTCTGATGGGATGTGGGGCGGCGCAACGCGCCTCGTCTCGCACGAGGCTTGCCTCGTCTCTCGAATCAAGCTCGGACGCTTTGCCGAAAACGGCACCGGCCTGACGCGACCCGCGAAGTTCGACTGGATCGCCGAAAGCAAAGGCGTGGTCGCGAAATTCAAGCCGACCCTCTCCGTCGTGTCGCTCGGCTTGAACGATCGGCAGAGCATCGTCGATGCCGATCGCAAGCGGTTTGATCTCGGTACTCCGGCGTGGCGGACGCGCTATGCCGAACTCAGCCAGGCTCTGGTTCGGAACCTCAGGTCCGGCGACGCCGGCGTGCTCTGGATCGGTCTGCCGATCCTGCGTGACAAGCCGGCCCAGGACGATGCGGCTGAGAAGAACGCGATCTTCGCGGACGCGATCAGGCACTTGAGCGATCCGAAGGTCCGCTTCGTCGCGCCCTGGCGCCAGAACCCAACCGGGCCGGACGCCTTTCAGCCCTATGGTCACGACCTTCACGGAGCCGAGGTCCAGATCCGGGCGACGGACGGCATCCACTTCACCGCGGCGGGCTACGACCTCGTCTCCGCGCATCTCCTGCGCGAGGTCGCCGGCTTCCTGAAGGGGCAGGGCGTCGCGTTGACCTATCCCTGCCAGCAGCAGGCGCGACGGTGAGCTTCCCCGGAGGCCGGCGCGGCATTCTCGCCGCCTCCAGTGCGGCGGTCCTAATGCCGCTGGCCGTCGGCGCGCTCGTTCCGACCGGCTTCCAGTTGCCGGCGACGCCGGCCGCGTCCGCCAATGCCGCGCGATCGGCCGCCCCTGGGCCGATGCCCCCCGGATCAGCGTCGGTCGTATCCGTCCGCTTCCAGGCGGATGCAGGCGCCGCCGATCACGACGGCCTTCGCATTCGCACTAGACGCAGAGGTGTGTCGATCCTTCAGATCGGCGACAGCCACACCGCGGCCGATCTGTTCGCGGACGCGGTCCGGCAGGTGCTGTGGCGAAAATTCGGGACCGGTGGCATCGGCTACCTTAGCGTGGGCACGCCCCATCCAGGGGTGCGCAGCAATCTTCTAAAGGTATCGGGGAGTTCCGGCTGGAGATACGAGGGTATTCAGCGTTCCGCGCACACGGACGTGTTCGGTCTCTCAGGCTTCAACGCCAGCACAAGCAGCGAAGGTGAGACGCTGTCCTTCGTGGGCTCGAACCCGGAGCCGTATGCGCGCGTCGAGCTCGAGGTCCGGATCGGACCGGACGCGGGATCAATCATCGTAGAGATCGACGATGAACCGCGGCTTAAAGCATCGCTTGCCGCCACGAAGCCCGGAACGAGGGTCATCGAGATTCCGGCTCCCGCCGGCGGTGGCACCTTCCGGAAGCTCGTCCTCAGGACGGGCGAGGCCAAGCCGGTGACGGTCTCAGCCCTGGGCGTCTTCCGCGAGGGCAGGGGCGTCACCTACAGCAGCGTCGGCTTCCCGGGCGCCACCATCGATGTCCTCGGCAGATTCGCCGAAGCCGTCCTCCGCGACGATCTCGGCCGCTTGGCGCCCGACATCGTGGTGCTGGCCTTCGGGACCAACGAGGGCTTCGACGCCAAGCTCGACCCCGTCGCGTACCGGGAGCGCTACCTCTCGGCGATCCGAGAGATTCGTGCGGCCTTGCCGAAGGCGCGCATCGTGATGATCGGTCCGCCTCAGGGCGAGCGTCCACTCCCGACCTGCAAGCCCGCCGAGGGCCAGCCCTGCCCGCCGCCGACACCGGCCGTGGATCACCCGGCGCCCGCCGACGGGGAGGGGGCCTGTCCGCAACGACCGGCGCAGCTCGACAAGGTGCGCGCAGTGCAGCGCCGTATCGCAGAGGCCGAACGAATTCCTTTCTGGGACTGGTGGGCGATCATGCCGGGGGGCTGCGGCGCATCCCGCTGGGCGGCTGCGGATCCGGCGCTGATGGCGAAGGACCACGTCCATTTCACGAAGGCGGGCTATCGGAAGGGGGGCGAGGCCTTCGCCGCCTTCATCGAGCCGGAAGTCAGGGCGGCGTTCAGAGGCGAAGATGCTGTTTCCAACGATTGAGTTCGCCCTGTTCTTCATGCTCGTGCTGCCCTGCGCGTGGCTGACGAACCAACACAACGAGCTCAAGAAGCTCGTACTCGTATTGGCGAGCTACGTCTTCTACAGCTTCTGGAGCGTCCCCTTCCTCCTGCTTCTCTTCCTATCGTCGCTGTTCAACTACGCCTTCGGCCTGATGATCGAGAGCAGCGCCGGAACGAGACGGAGCGGGACCCTCGTGGGGATCGCGGTCGTCTGCAATCTCCTGCCGCTGTGCTTCTTCAAGTATTTCGATTTCGCAGCCGCTCAGATTCGTTCTCTGGCCGGGCTGGCCGGCATCGATGTCGATTTCGGGTCGACTGGCGTCGCGGTGCCTGTGGCGATCTCGTTCCTCACCTTCCACGGCATCTCATACGTCGTCGACATCCATCGGGGTAAGGTCCAGGCGTCGCGCTCGCTCGTCGATCTGCTCCTCTACATCAGCTTCTTCCCGCACCTCGTCGCCGGACCGATCGTGCGCGCTTCCGAGTTCCTCGGGCAGCTCGCAAAGCCGTCTGATCCCAGAAACATCGATCTCGGCGGCAGCGCTCTGCTGATCCTCGGCGGCCTGTTCAAGAAGGTCGTCGTCGCGAGCCACCTCTCGATCCTGTTCGTGGATCCGGTCTTCACGAACCCACAGGCCTATGGGTCGGTCGACCTGATCCTGGCCGTCTACGCCTACGCGATCGTCATCTACTGCGACTTCAGCGCCTATACGGATATCGCGATCGGCGTCGCCGATCTCCTCGGCTACAAGTTCCCCCGGAATTTCGACCAGCCGTACATCGCGCTCTCGCTGCAGGAGTTCTGGCGGCGCTGGCACATCACGCTGTCGACGTGGCTGCGTGACTATCTCTACATCCCGCTCGGCGGCGGCCGGGGCGGGCCGTGGCTGACCTACCGCAACTTGATCCTGACCATGGTGCTCGGTGGCCTGTGGCACGGGGCAGGCCTGCAGTTCATCGTCTGGGGCGCGTTGCACGGTTTCGGCCTGGCGGCGGAGCGCCTGATGCGCGAGTCCACCGACGCGTCCGGCCGGTTCCGCCAATTTCTGCGCAGCGAGGCCGGGCAGACGCTGCGCTGGCTCGCCGTGTTCCACTTCGTCTGCATCGCCTGGGTGTTCTTCCGGTCGCCGGATGCAGCCGGTGCGGTCGACTACCTAGCCACGATCGCGCGGCGGGTGGGAGACGGGGCGCCGCTGACGGTTTCGCCGCTCGTCCTGGTTCTGATGATGGCAGGTTTCCTCACGCAGCTCCTCCCGCCTTCGGCCTACGAAGCCGCCGACAGCTCGTTCCGGAAGGTCGCTCTCGCCGGAAAGGTCGCCTTCAGCACCGCCGCGATATGGTCTGTGATCATGCTGGCGCCGTCCGGCATGGCGCCGTTCATCTACTTTCAATTCTGAGGACCAGATCAGCCATGTCCTACATGCCGACTGCCGTCGAGCCCGCGATCGCGGTGCGGGCCGGCGAGATCGTGCCGGACCTCATGCTCGGAACGGGGGGCCGTACCGGGTTTGGGCCGGCGGGGCGCACGGTCGCCGCGGTGTGGGCGACGTGTCTTCTCCTGGCCCTCGCCTATCCGCAAGCTCTCGCCTCCTGGCTCGACGACTTCGAGCCGAACCCGGTCATCGACGTCGCGCAGAGCTGCGTCGGCCGCCTTGTCGCGGTCTCAGAGAGCCTCGGTGTCGCCCGGCTCTCGGGCGCCGTGCGCGACGTGGGCAGGAGCATCGTGCGGAAGCCGGACTGAGCGGCCGAGGAAATCCGTAGCAGGAATACCAAGACGATGGATCGGAACGCGTTACGCACCGTGGCCCTGCTGGCGACCCTATGCCTCGGCTCGGGAGCTCAGGCCTCCTGCATGGTCGTCGGCGACAGCATCGGCGTCGGCATCGGCGCCGCGCTGAAGGGCGTGTGCTCGAGCTCGGCGAAAGTCGGGATTAGCTCCACCGCGGTCGCTGACCGGGTGAGGGCGGGCTCCCATTGGACGATTGCTTCTCTGGGCAGCAACGACTTCCCGCGCGGTATCGGTCCGGCTCAGAGAGCTCAATCCGAGGCGCGCGTCCGCAGCGCCCTCGCCTCGACCTTAGCGAAGGCCGGCGACCGCTTGATCCTGATCCTACCGGCGAACGGCGCTCGAGGGACAGTTCAGAGCTGGGCGTCCTCGAACGGCGTGCGGACCGTACCATTCGCGCCGGGGCCGGACGGCATCCATCCCCGCAACTACACCTCGCTCGGAAGGGAGATCCGGAGCCGCATTGGAGAATAAATCTAGGGCAGGCGAGGGGACGGCCGACCAAGTCTCACGCCGACCGAAAAGGTCGGCCGAGCCGCGGCGTTGGGGGAAGGCAAGACCGGCATCGTTGGCGGCCGCTGCTCCCATCGGTCTACCCCGGACAG
Source organism: Methylobacterium sp. 190mf (assembly GCF_900107945.1). Classification (NCBI taxonomy): domain Bacteria; kingdom Pseudomonadati; phylum Pseudomonadota; class Alphaproteobacteria; order Hyphomicrobiales; family Methylobacteriaceae; genus Methylobacterium; species Methylobacterium sp. 190mf. The sequence continues at coordinate 12,980 of NZ_FNVI01000031.1, forward strand.
GTCTTCGTGTTGTCGAGCTCAAACCGAACCGCGGCCGCCAGGATCGGCTCGCACGATCGAGACGGCAGAGCCCTGTCGCGGAGACGCGAACGCGAACGAGGCCACGGTTCACGACCGAGCCTTCGACGGCATCCGCTTCGCTACCGTATCGCTTGGCGCGTCACCCTCTGGGAGAGATCGTAGGCGTCCTGGTAGCGGCCACCCAGGTGCATGTACGCGTTCTCGAGCGGGTCGATGAGTTCCCGGGCCTTGAGTTGCATCGGCACGCCGAACGCCGACGAGCCGAGCGTGTCGATCCTCAGTGCGGCCCAGGTGAAGCCCAGACACGATGAGACCTCTTCGCGCGCACGGGTGGCCTGCGCAGCCTTGCCGCAGCGTTCGACCTCCTCGTGCAAGCCGTTCATGCCCCACTCTCCGTAGATGGCTTTCGCCCGATCGACCGCCCGGGCGGCGATTGCGGAGATGTCGCCCCCGACGCCCTTCTTCGCCGAAGCGCGGCCGCGGAGGTGGTCCATCATGAACGCGTTCATCCATGCCAGCAGGTGAGCATGGAGGGACCTCGATGACTTCGTGCCGACGGCGTAATCGATCTCGTCGAGCTTCCAGCGGCCGTCCTCGAAGATGAACGAGAACCGTTGACGCTGCTGTTCGCTCCGCCCCTCGATGGGCACCGTGACCAGGGTCTCGACGACGGATCTCCGGCCATCGTTCCGGATGGTTCGGACGGCGTCGAACCGCGACGCGCCGGAGACGCTCTGACGGCCCGACAGCACGCTTCCATCGAAGAAGTTGCCTTGCGTCGAGCCGGCGCGCGTCCACGTGCGGGACAGATCGGCCGAGACCAGACGCGCCATGATCGGCGAACGCCAGGTCCCGAATAGCTCCTGTTCGCCGCCGGGCCGGTCATAGGAAACGAGTTCGCGAAACGCGGCCTCGGGTGAGGACGCCGTGTCCCTTCGGCCGTCGGCGAGGGCGAGCCCGGAGGTCACCAAGATTCCCGGCAGGAGAAGCGCCCAAAGCAGGCGTGTCGTCATCGCCGCCATCTTCGCCCGCTACGATCGTGAGCCGCGGCAGCGCCGATAAGGCCCGTTCTCGCCGCCGTTGATGCGCAGGGCCAGGGTGTCCCCCCGCAGGGACGCGACCACAATGGCGGGCCGCGCCGGGTCGGGGAAGCCGCATGCGCCCCGCCATGTCACGACGTCGCCAAGCCGCGACACGCTCTTGAAGTCGCATCGGAATTCGTCGCCGACGACGCTCAGTGGTCCGATGCCGATGGCCCCCTGCGAGGGCCAGCACTGGCGAGGGTCGGGCGCCCATTCTCCGACGATCGTTCGCCCCCCCGCCTGCGCGGGAGCGAACGACACGAACAGGGCAAGGGTCGCGGTCGCGAAGCAGGCGCGACGACGGGCATGAGGCTTCATGACGATCCGATCATTCCATTGCTAAGGCCCGCGCCCTGAGACAGGGCCAAGCTGGCCGAATGACATTTTGGCTAAAACGGGAGGCTATCTTCTGCGTGCAGAGCGATTGCCGCGTCGGCCTGCGGGCCGTTGCCGAGTTGGGGTGGCGACGTGGTGCTCGCCGCTACGGCAGCGCCACCGTCCAGCGCTTCCTGCCCGTAGGGCAGCAATGTCCGTCGCCCTTCCGCCAGACTTCCGTGTCGAAGGAGACGCCGCCGGGCGTGAAGGCGACGTTGGTGGCGGCCTTCCCGCTGAGGTTGGGGACCGTGCGAACGAACCGCCAGCCATCTTGCTCCTTCCGGAACACTGCGGCGGCGAACATCTCGGCATTGCCGGTGGGATCGTTGACATAGGTCGCGAAGGCGACGGCGGTCGATCCCGTCGGCGCGTAGCTGACGGTGACGTGCGAATCCTCGTCGAGGCGACACCCGCTCGGGTTGCCCTGCCTGTCGAAGCAGTTCAACGACCGATCGGTCGTGAACCACCTCTTCACGGCGCCCGCGGCAGGGCCGGGACGCACATCCGCGCTCGCCATTTGCGGGAGGGCCAGCACCAGCGCCGCGCTCAGCAGAACAACTTTCTTCAAGAGACAGGCTCCCGTTTGCGGCATCAAAGCGCACGACTCGAATGCCAGTCTCGAGGCATCGAGCGGGCGTGACGCGAGGCTCATCGTGGGGCGACGAGGCGGCCAGCGATCTTGGGAAAAAGAGACCAACATCTCTGGCCGGTCGGGGCATGGCGGGCCGAACCGGACACCGGCTCGGCGTCGTCACGGCTGAGGCGAGGACGACGTCGTTCCGGTCGCGCCCCGTCGACGCGCGAATGCGCTCGTCCTCGATCTCAGTAACCCGCCGCCGCGCCGGCAAGGGCAGCCCCAAAGAGGCCGAGAGCCGCACCGGCCGCCAGGGCGCCCGCGTCGGGTGCGTAATAGCCGGGGCCGTAATAGCCCGGGCCGTAATAGCCGTAACCACGGCCGTAATAGCCGCGGTAGCCGTAGTGCCGGTAGCCGCCGCGATACCCACCGAAATGACGGTATCCGCCTCCGAAGCCCCGTCCCGCATGGAAGCCGCCGAAGCCGCGCCCCCCGCCATGGACGCCGCCGAAGCCGCGGCCGCCACCGTGGAACCCGGCAGCCTCGGCCGCCGGAGCGGCCGCGAGGGCGAACGTGAGAATTGCAGTCGCGATCGCCAGAAACGTCTTCATGTCCGCACTCCCCGACCGGTCTAGATCGCCGGTGATGCAGGCGAAAATGATGCTGCCAACCTGAGATTGCGTGCTTTCGAACCGTAAAATACGATGGAAATGCATTGAAAGCCGGGAGCGCCGGCCAAGTGGTAAACAATCAGTCGAGAACAGACATTTTCGGTCAAAAACAGCGTTGGATCCGCGCACAACGCCGGTCCTTCGCTGCAGTACAGACAATGCCGGAACGCTCGCGGATGCGGCTGGCGGCCGCTTGGGTTTTGCGACGTCAGGCAGACCTATTCGACCGACGCACCGCTGCCCGCCTGCCGGGAGATGAAGGCGCTCTGTTCGGTCGTGAAGCACTGGCGCGGCCTGGCATCCACCTCAGCCAGGGTCATTTGCGCCTCAGCTGGCCCTCGCTGCAAACACGCCGCGCGCTTCCGCTCTGTCAATCAGGATCAGCCTCGGCAGTGCCATCCGGCGGGCGCTGCCAGACCGGCACCCGATGCGGGTCAAGGCGGGCGCGCCTCTCCTGCATAAAACGGCTGAACGAGAACGTCGTCGACAGGACCGCCTCGCCGATCGCCAGCCGCAATCGCCCGCCTCCACTCTCCGCCAAGTCGTCCGTTTCGCGCAGCATCCGCTGCACTCGGTAGAGGTCAACCGCGCCACCCGCGATCAGCGCGGCAGCATTGACGTGATGCGCGAGCGCGTCGGACCGGCACCAGAGCCAGAGCAGGTGCTCCGCGCTCGCCAGCCTCGCCGAGACGCCAAACCACGGACAGGAGACCGCCTCCGGGAGCAGATTCATCTCCACCGGGCATGTACACGGGCGCAGCGTCAGGCTGATCGGCCTCGCGCACAGGCTGGGATCCATATGGGCCAAGAACCGCGCGCGGGTCGCTTGCACGAGCGCATCGGCCCGCTCGAGGCCGCCTGCGCTGAGGTCGGCGACGATCTCGATCTCTCGCACAAACCGCGCTCTTTCATGCAGCGCCAGCGCGAGATGGCCGAGCACGGCATAGGCGAACCCGCCGGCATCGAGGCCGCTGACGATGTCGCGGAAGATCGCCGGCAACCGCCCCGGCGTCGGATCGTCCGGAGCGTTGCCGTCGATGAGCATAGCCTCAATTTCGGCCGAGCTTGCGCTCATGCTGCATGTCCTTCGGCTCGACCGGGCGTGAGACAACGCCGGTCCGCGCGCACGATGTGGCGCTCGCCTCCGGGCTGAACAGCCGGTCACACCCCGAACGGTTTCAGGGCCTGGCATCGTCCTAGAGCACAGCAAACGGCAGGCCTGCGGCCGACCCCCATACGGGAAAATCGTTGTGACGTCGGCTGTGCCCGCTCGGCGAGCGAATGCCGCAGGCACCACGCCAGCGAACCCCTGCGAACGTCTCCGAACGCCGACAACTTTTCCGTATATTTTCCGTACAACCGACCACTTGCGGGCCAGAAATCAAGGTAAGTGCTTGAATTTACTGGCGCGCCCTACGGGAATCGAACCCGTGTTTTCGCCGTGAAAGGGCGACGTCCTGGACCGCTAGACGAAGGGCGCTCTGGCTGGGCCGGGGTTCTATAGTCGGACCGGAGACGCCCGGCAACCGTCCAGGCGCGGCACAGGTGCCACAGGTCCCGAGTTTGCAGGTCCTGAGGTCACAGACCCCGAGTCTGTCGGTCCTGGGTTTGACCGCGCACCGGGTTGGGGCGATGGAGAGCCATGCCCCAGCCCACCCCTCGCATGACCCTCGTCCTCGGCGGGGCGCGGTCCGGCAAGAGCGCCTACGCGGAGGGGCTGATCGAAGCCTGCCCCGGCCCGTGGCTCTATCTCGCCACCGCCCAGGCCTTCGACGACGAGATGGTCGACCGCATCGCCCAGCACCGCGCGCGGCGCGGCGGCGCCTGGCGCACCCGCGACGTGCCGCTCGCGCTGCCGGAGGCGGTCGCCGAGGCCGAGGGACCGGTCTTGGTCGACTGCCTCACGCTCTGGCTCACCAACCTGATCCTGGCGGAGGCCGACGTGGCGGAGGCGACGGCGCGGCTCCTCGCCGCCTGCGCCGACGTCCCGGGCCCGCTCGTGCTGGTCGGCAACGAGGTCGGGCTCGGGATCGTCCCCGACAACGCCCTCGCCCGGCGATTCCGCGACGCCGCCGGCCGCCTCCACCAGCAGCTCGCCGCGCGGGCCGATCAGGTCGTCCTGACCGTGGCCGGCCTGCCGCTGGTCGTGAAGCCGCGAACCTCTGAGACAGGAGCCTCCGCATGAGCGACGACGCCGCGCGCCACCGCGAGAAGATGGAGAAGCGCAAGGCCGTCCAGGACGCCGAGGTCGCGGGCAAAACCCTCGAGAAGGGCCTGCTCCTCGTCCATACCGGCCCCGGCAAGGGCAAGAGCACGGCGGCTCTGGGACTGATGCTGCGGGCGCTCGGCCGCGGCTGGCGGGTCGGCATGGTGCAGTTCATCAAGGGCGGCTGGGACACCGGCGAGCGCCACGCCGTGGCGGCCTTCGGCGAGAGGGTCGTGTGGCACACCCTCGGGGAGGGCTTCACCTGGGAGACCCAGGACAAGGCGCGCGACATCGCCGCCTGCCGCCACGCCTGGGCAGTCGCCGAGGGGCTGATGGCCGACCCCACGATCCGCCTGCTCGTCCTCGACGAGCTCAACATCGCGCTGCGCTACGATTATCTCGACCTCGACGCGGTGCTGGCCGCCCTGCGCGCGCGCCGGCCGGACCTGCACGTCGTCGTCACCGGCCGCAACGCCAAGCCGGCCCTGATCGAGGCCGCCGACCTCGTCACCGAGATGGGCAGCGTCAAGCACCACTTCGCCGCCGGCGTGAAGGCGCAGGAAGGGATCGAGTTCTGAGCCCGCCGCGCGCGACGGCGCCCAGGAAGGCCCTGATGATCCAGGGCACCGGCTCCGATGTCGGCAAGTCCCTGATCGTGGCGGGGCTGGCGCGCGCCTTCACGGAGCGGGGCCTGAGGGTCCGGCCGTTCAAGCCGCAGAACATGTCGAACAACGCCGCCGTCACCGCCGACGGCGGCGAGATCGGCCGGGCGCAGGCGCTCCAGGCCCGAGCCGCCCGGGTGGCACCCTCCGTGCACATGAACCCGGTCCTGCTGAAGCCGCAGAGCGAGGTCGGCTCCCAGGTGGTCGTGCAGGGCCGGATGGTCGCCACCGTGAAGGCGCGCGACTACCAGGCCTGGAAGCCCCGGCTGATGTCCGCCGTCCTCGACAGCTTCTCCCAGCTCGCGGACGAGGCCGACTTGGTTCTGGTCGAAGGCGCGGGCTCGGCGTCGGAAATAAACCTCCGCGCGGGCGACATCGCCAATATGGGCTTCGCCCGGGCCACCGACACGCCGGTGGTGCTGGTCGGCGACATCGACCGGGGCGGCGTGATCGCGAGCCTCGTCGGCACGAAGGCCGTGATCGACCCGGCGGACGCCGCGATGGTCGCCGGCTTCCTCGTCAACCGGTTCCGCGGCGATCCGAGCCTGTTCGCCGACGGGATGCGCCTGATCGCCGAGCGCACCGGCTGGGCGGCGCTCGGCCTCGTGCCGCACTTCCCCGACGCGGCGCGCCTGCCGGCCGAGGACGTGCTGGGCCTCGCCGGCTCGGAGTCGCGCGGGCCCGGCTCCGTCACGGTGGCGGTGCCGGTGCTGCCGCGCATCGCCAATTTCGACGACCTCGACCCGTTGCGGGCGGAGCCGAACGTGTCGGTGGTGCTGGTCCGGCCCGGAACGCCGATCCCCGCCGAGGCCGCCCTCGTGCTGCTGCCGGGCTCCAAGACCACGATCGACGACCTGGAGGCTTTCCGCCGGGAGGGCTGGGACGTCGACCTGCGCGCCCATGTCCGCCGGGGCGGCCGGGTGCTCGGCCTGTGCGGCGGCTACCAGATGCTCGGAAAGAGCCTCGCCGATCCGCACGGGATCGAGGGGGCGCAGCGCACCGTGGAGGGCCTCGGGCTCCTCGCCGTCGACACCGTGATGTCGCCCGAGAAGCGCCTGGCCGCCGTCACCGGCACCAGCCTGCCCGACGGCGTGCCGTTCTCCGGCTACGAGATGCATATCGGCGCGACCGCGGGCCCCGACGCGGCCCGGCCGCTGCTGCGCCTCGCCGACGGGCGCCCGGACGGGGCGGTCTCGGCGGACGGGCGCGTGGCCGGGACCTACGTGCACGGCCTCTTCGCCGACGACGCCCAGCGGGCGGCGTGGCTCGCGCGCCTGGGCACCGTCTCGGCGGGCGCCGGCTACGAGGCCGGGGTCGAGGCGGCGCTGGACGGCCTCGCGCGACACATCGCGGCCCATGTCGACTGCGACCGCCTCCTGGCGCTTGCCCGGTAGGCGGGGCGCGGGCCAGGGATTACTCTGTGTTATGCCGGCCCCGCCACGAAGGGCCGCACGCCCCCGGAGGAACGCCCCATGCCGCCCACGCCGTCCCCCGCCGGGGAGGATCTCGCCGCGAGCACCGTCCGGACCGTGACCCTGCGGCTCATGCCGCTCCTCGGCCTGCTCTACCTGATCGCCTATATCGACCGGCAGAACGTCTCCTACGCCAAGCTGGAGATGGTCGGCAGCCTCGGCCTCTCCGAGACCGCCTACGGGCTCGGGGCCTCGCTGTTCTTTCTCGGCTACTTCCTGTTCGAGGTGCCGGCCAACGTCTTCCTGGAGCGGGTCGGCGCGCGGATCTGGTTCGCCCGGATCATGATCACCTGGGGGATCGTCACCGTCCTGCTGGGCTTCACCCAGGGCACGGCGATGTTCTACGTGCTGCGCTTCCTGCTCGGCGTGGCGGAGGCGGGCTTCTTCCCCGGCGTGCTGTTCGCCCTGACCCTGTGGTTCCCGCAAGCGCACCGGGCGCGGATGGTCGGCTGGTTCATGATCGCCAGCGCGATCGCCAACGCGGTCGGCGCGGCGGTCGGCGGCGCGCTGCTCGGCCTCGACGGACTCCTCGGCCTCCAGGGCTGGCAATGGGTGTTCCTGGCCACCGGCGCGCCGGCGATCCTCATGGCCGCGGTGGTGCTGTTCGTCCTCCCGGACGGCCCCGAGACCGCGCCCTGGCTGTCGCAGGCCCAGCGCGACTGGCTCGCCCGCACGCTCCGGGCCGAGCGCGAGGACGGCGGCCACGTCGACCACGGCAACCCGTTCGCGGCGCTCCTCGACCGGCGGGTGCTGATGCTCGCCGGGGTCTACGTCTCCCTGCCGCTCGCCGCCTACGGCCTCGGCTACTGGCTGCCGACCGTGGTCAAGGGCTTCGGCGTCTCGAACCTCACCAACGGCTTCCTCAACATCATCCCGTGGCTCGCCACGGCCTTCGCCCTGTGGTGGGTGCCGCGCCACGCCGCCCGCACGGGGGCGCAGGGCAACGCGCTGACCTGGCACGTGGTCGGGCCGGCGCTGGTCGGGGCGGCGGGCCTCGCGCTCTCCGTCGTCCTGCCGGGCAACGCCGTGAAGTTCGCCTGCCTGTGCGTGGCCGCGGCCGGGACCTTCGCGGCTCAGCCGGTCTTCTGGTCGATGCCCGGGACGTTCCTGCGCGGTGCCTCGGCGGCCGCCGGGATCGCGGCGATCAATTCGGTCGGCAATCTCGGCGGCTTCGTCGCCCAGAACGCCGTGCCGTTCATCCGCGACCAGACCCAGAGCGACCTCGTGCCGATGCTGTTCCTGGCCGCCTGCCTCGCCGTGGGGGCCGGCCTCATGTTCGTGGTGCTCTCCGCCCTGCGCCGCGACGCGGCGCGGCGGGCGGTGCCGACAGCCGCGAGACCGGCCTGAACACGGTCCGAATTCGTGCGTTATCCTTCCTCAGGCCGGCACGACCGGCAGGATGATGCAGACCCGCAAGCCCGCGGGCCATCGTCGAGGAGGGCACCGCGATGAGTCAGGGATTTCCGCTCATGATCCTCGCCTTCGGGACGCTCGGCGGCATCTGGTTCCTGGCCGCCGCGGCTAGGAAGCAGGTCGCCGACGCGAAGGGGAGCCCGGAGCGCTCCAGCGTGATCCACCACCACGGCGGCGAGCCGCGCCCGAACATGCAGGGCACCGAGCACTAGGAGAGCCGAGCATCGGGGCGGCCGCTCCCGCGGCGCAGCTGTCAGCCGGCGGCGATCCGCCGGCAATGGTCGAGGGCGGCGCCGATCAGGTTGTCGCTCGCCTCGGGCGTGCGGAATGCTGAGTGCGCCGACAGGGTGACGCTGGGCAGGTGCGCCAGCGGGTGATCCGGCGGCAGGGGCTCGACGGTGAACACGTCGAGCCCGGCCCGCGCCACGTGGCCGGTGCGCAGGGCCGCGACCAGGGCGTCCTCGTCGAGCACCGCCCCGCGGGCGGTGTTGATCAGCATCGCGCCGGGCTTCATCGCGGCGATCCGCGCGGCCGATAGGAAGCCGCGCGTCGCGTCGGTCAGGAGCAGGTGGAGCGAGACCACGTCGCTCTCGGCGAGCAGGCGGTCGAGCGGGACGAAGTCGACGCCAGGATGGGTCTTCGGGGTCCGGTTCCAGGCGAGCACTCGCATGCCCGCGCCCCGGCAGAGGCGCGCCATCTCGGCCGCGATCCCGCCGAACCCGACGAGGCCGACGGTCTTGCCGGTGAGCTGGATCCCCTCGGTGCGCAGCCAGGATCCGGCGCGCATCGCCCGGTCCATCTCGGGCAGGCCGCGGGCGGCGGCCCACATCAGCGCGAAGGCGCACTCGGCGACCGCCGTGTCGCCGTAGCCCTTGATGGTGTGGACGGTGACGCCGAGGGCGTCCCGGAGCGCCTCCGGGTCCATGTAGCTGCGGGCGCCGGTGCCGAGGAACACGACGTGCTTCAGGCCCGCGCAGGCCCGGGCCACGTCGAGGGGGAGGGCGGTGTGGTCGATCACCGCGGTCTCGGCGCCGTCGAGGATCGCGGGCAGGTCCTGCGGCGCGATTCCGGGATCCGCGTGGATCGCGAAGGGCGGATCGTCCGGCCGCAGCAGCCGCCGGGCCACCGCCGCCAGGGTCTCGCTGGCATCCACGAACACGGCACGCATCGGCGTCTCCCTCATCCTGCCCCGTCCGGCCACGATGCGTCCGGTGCGCGGGCCGTGCCAAGGCCCGATCGGGAATTGCCGCCGTCTCTGCGAGCGGAGCGAAGCGATCCCGTCGGCGCCACGATCTCAGAGGTCGCGCGGCCCTGGCGCGCTTCGCTCCGCTCGCGAGGACGGCTCAGCCGGTGAGCGACAGGCAGAGCGCGAGGAGCGCCAGCACGAGCCCGCCCTGCAGCCAGCAGGCGGTGCGGTAGAGGGCCAGCGCCCGGGCGATGTCGTCGGCCGTGGCGGCGTCCCGGCCGTCGCCCATATGGGCGTCCGGGACGAGGGTGCCGTCGTAGACCCGCGGCCCCGCGAGCCGCAGGCCGAGCGCCCCCGCCATGGCGGATTCGGGCCAGCCGGCATTGGGCGAGCGGTGCCGGCGCGCGTCCCGGGCCATGGCCCGGAGCGCCCCGCGCGCGTCGGCGCCGCGCAGGGCCGCCGCCCCGGCGATCAGCAGGCCCGCGAGCCGGGAGGCCGGCAGGTTCACGCCGTCGTCGAGCCGGGCCGCCGCCCAGCCGAAGGCCTCGTAGCGCGGGCTGCGGTGGCCGATCATGCTGTCGGCGGTGTTGACCGCCTTGTAGAGGGCACCCCCCGGCAGGCCGAGGCAGCCGATCCAGAAGGCCGGCGCCACGATCCCGTCGGAGAAGTTCTCCGCTAGGCTCTCGATCGCGGCCCGGCAGACAGCCGCCTCGTCGAGGCGGTCGGGGTCGCGCCCCACGATCATCGCCACGGCCCGGCGCCCGGCCTCCAGGCCGCCCGCGCGCAGGGCCGTCTCCACGGCGGCGACGTGCTGGTGCAGGCTGCGCTGCGCCGGCAGGCTCGCGCCGAGCAGGCCGAGGAGGAGCAGAGCGGGGAGGGGGCCGGCGAGCCCCGCCAGCGCCGTGACGGCGAGGGCGGCCGAGCCGACCGCGGCGAGGAGCAGCGCCAGCGCGGCGCAGCCGGCGACCCGCCGCCGGCGCGCCGAGCCGCGGTTGAGGCCGCGCTCCAGGGCGGTGATCAGCCGGCCGATCCAGGTGACAGGGTGACCGGCCGCCCTGTAGAGCGCGTCGGGATAGCCGGCCGCCGCCTCGATCCCGAGGGCGACGGCGAGGACGGCGAGCGTGTCGGCGAACGTACCGGGCAGATGGACCATTCGGTGTGGAGCGTTCCCGCGCGTGAGGCCGCCCCGATCGCGCATGGCGGCGATCTCGGCGGGCTCCGACAAGCCTTTCCCGACGCGCCAGAGCCCTGGCTCGACCTCTCGACGGGGATCAACCCGGTCCCCTATCCCGTGCCCGCGCTGGAGGCCAGCGCCTGGGCGCGCCTGCCCGAGGCCGCCGAGGTCCGCGCGCTCCGGGAGGCCGCCGCCGCGGCCTACGGCGCGCCGGACGCCGACCACGTCGTGCCCGCGCCCGGCACGCAGGTCCTGATCGAGACCCTGCCCCGGCTCCTGGCCCCGACCCGCGTCGCGGTGGTCGGTCCGACCTACGCCGAGCACGCCGCCGCCTGGGCGCGGGCCGGGCACGCGGTGGCGGAGGTCTCGAGCGTCGACGCCCTCGGCGAGGCCCGGGTGGCGGTGATCGTCGATCCCAACAACCCGGACGGGCGGACCCATCCCCTGGACGAGCGCCGGGCGCTGGCCGAGGCACTGCGTGCCCGCGGCGGCCTGCTGGTCGCCGACGAGGCCTTCGCCGACCTCGAGCCGGTGGAGAGCCTGTGCCCGCACGTCGCCACACCGGACTCGGCGCCGGGCACCGTGGTGCTGCGCTCCTTCGGCAAGACCTACGGGCTCGCCGGCCTGCGCCTCGGCTTCGCGGTCGCCGAGCCCGGCACGGCGGCCCGGATCGCCGCGGCGCTCGGCCCCTGGGCGGTGTCGGGCCCGGCCCTGGCGATCGGGCGCGCGGCCCTGTCGGACGCGGGCTGGCGCGCTGAGGCCGCCCGCGCCAGGGCCGCGGATGCGGGCCGTCTCGACCGGATGATCGCCCGGGCCGGCGGCCGGGTCGTCGGCGGCACCTGCCTGTTCCGGACCGCCGATTTCCCCGACGGGCCGGACCTCTACCGGCGGCTGGCGGCGGCCGGCATCGCGGTGCGGCGCTTCGCCGGGCGCCCGGAGCGCTTGCGCTTCGGACTTCCGCCCGACAGGGCGGGCTGGTGCCGGCTGTCGCGGGTGCTCAGGTAGCCCGAGCCCCCGGCGGGTGCGGGTCGCTGGCCGCCACGAGCACGGCCAGCGCCGAGAAGGCGAGGCCGACCGCGCAGACGCCCGGCCAGCCGACGAGCAGGAAGGCCTGCGAGCCGGCATAGGCGCCGACCGCACCGAACACGAACAGGGTCGTGAACAGCACGGTGTTGATGCGGCCCCGCGCGCCCGGGACCAGCGCGTAGGCCCGGGTCTGGTTGGCGATGAGCGCGCCGTTCATGCCGATGTCGATGAGCAGCACGCCGAGCGACACCGCGGCGAGCGACCACGTGCCCCCCACCCAGAGCACGACGAAGGACAGGGCGACCAGCAGGCTGCCGCCGAGGACGACGGGCTTCGCCCCCCGCCGGTCGGTGAAGCGGCCCGAGATCGGCGCCACGAAGGCCCCGCAGACGCCGATCACGCCGAACAGCCCGGCCCCGGCGGCGGTGAGGCCGAAGGGCGGCGCCTCGACCAGCAGGGCTAGGGTCGCCCAGAAGGCGTTGAAGCCGGCGAACAGCAGCGCCTGCGACAGGCTCGCCGTGCGCAGCACCGGCTGCGTGCGGGCGAGGTGGAGGATCGACAGCATCAGGGCGCGGTAGCGCAGCGGGTGCGTCTGCACCGTGTGGGGGAGGGTGGCCCGCGCGATGCCCGCCATGGCGAGCGCCAGCACGGAGGCGACCAGGAAGACCGGCCGCCAGCCGAGATGCGCCCCCAGGAAGCCGCTCGCCGTGCGGGCGAGCAGGATGCCGGTGAGGAGCCCGGTCATGACCTGGCCGACGATCCGCCCGCGGCTCGCGTCCGGGGCGAGCTCGGCCGCGAACGGGACCGCCTGCTGGGCCGCGCAGGACAGCACGCCGACCACCAGATGGGCGAGCGCGAGGCAGGCGAGGTTCGGCGCGAGGCCCACGGCGAGCAGGGCCAGGGCGAGGCCGAGGCACTGCCCCACGATCAGGGCGCGGCGCGGCAGGGCGTCGCCGAGCGGCACGAGCCCGACGATGCCGAGCCCGTAGCCGACCAGGGCCGTGGTCGGCACCCATAGGGCGGCGCGGTCGCCGAACTCGGCCACGATCAGGCCGAGCAGCGGCTGGTTGTAGTAGATGTTGGCCACGGCCCCGCCGGCGATCAGCGTCAGGCCGAGCCGGGCCTTCGCGTCGAGGGGTGCGGTCACGGCCGGGTCGGGGGCAGGCGAGTGGGCCGCCGCGGGAGAGCCATGGTCGGGTCCGTGTGGGGAGGGCGATCGGAGCGGCGAGCGATACGGGCGGAGCGCGCCGCCGGGCAAGCTGCGGCGATGCATCCCTGCCGGGACGCCCCGGGCCCCTTCACCGGAGCCGGCGGCGCACCATATGCAACAGACGCAGCCGGCGCCGCTCCCATGCCAGCGGGCGCCGCGACCGATGCGCCGGGCGCCGGGCCTCGCGAGGTTTACGGACCGGACTACGAACGAGAGGGCGGTTTCGTTCCGTGCGAACGGCGCCGGGCCGCCGCAGCAGGGAGTACGGGATGCCGAACTACCGCGTCGACTTCGCCAAGGAGATCCTCGGGGTGCCGTTCACGATCGGCTCGGTCGCGATCGCGCGGGCCCGCGATCCCGAGCGCGCCCGCCGCGCCGCGGAGCTGCGCTTCGCCCGCCAGCACGGCGTCGGCGACTGGCGCGAGCGGGCGGACCTCGCCACCGTGGCCGAGCGGCTCTGACGACCGTCCGGATCCGTCGCACCACCCCCGTCACACGATGGTCGTGCCGCGCCCGCACACGGGGAGCCCCGTGTCCGCTACCGGTCAAGCTCTGGTCGCGGCGGCCGCGGCGCCGTAGAATGGCGGGCGGATCGGGACGCCCGCCGGCGTCCGGATCCCGTTCCGTCCGCGCCCGACCGACGAGCCGGCGTCGCGGGACCGGACACGTCTCGAATCCGGGTCATCGGGGGTCAGTGCGAAGGTCATGGCGGCGATCTCCTTCTTCGGCGACCTGCTTCAGACCATCAGCGAGCGCGGCCGCGACCTGATCGGGATCGGGCGCGGCGACATCGGGCCCCGGGCGAGTGCCGGCGACCTCGTCAAGCTCTGCGAGGACCTGATCTCCCGGCGCGGCGAGGCCTCCGGGGTGGCGCTGGCCCGCCTGATCCTCGACCGCTACGCGAGCTTCGGCCAGGCGGAGCGCCACGCCTTCCTGCGGGCCATCGCCCTCGACTTCGACGCGGACCACGCCGCCGTCGACGAGGCCATCGCCGCCTACCGCGCCGCCCCTTCCCGCGCCCGCCTGGGCAGCCTGCACGAGGCCGCCGAGCCGCGCAGCCAGGAGCTGATTCGCCGCCTCAACCTCGCCCGCGGCGGCACGCTCAGCCTCGTGCGGATGCGCGAGGACCTGTTCGACCTGCGCCGGGCCCTGCGCGCCGGCGACGAGGCCGACCCCGCCCTGATGGACGCCGTCGACAGCCTCGACTGCGACTTCGAGCACCTGTTCGCGTCGTGGTTCAACCGCGGCTTCCTCGTGCTGCGCCACATCGACTGGACGACGCCGGCGCACATCCTGGAGAAGATCATCCGCTACGAGGCGGTCCACGCCATCTCCGGCTGGGACGACCTGCGCGCCCGCATCGAGCCGCCGGACCGGCGCTGCTTCGCGTTCTTCCACCCGGCGCTCGCCGACGAGCCGCTGATCTTCGTCGAGGTGGCGCTCACCGACCAGATCGCCCCGGCGATCGCCCCGATCCTGTCGCAGGAGCGCAAGCCGCTGCAGCCGCAGGCGGCCACCACGGCGGTGTTCTACTCGATCTCGAACTGCCAGAAGGGCCTCGCCGGCGTCACCTTCGGCAACTTCCTGATCAAGCAGGTGGTCGAGGACCTGACCCGCGAGGTCCCCACGCTCAAGACCTTCGTGACGCTCTCGCCGGTGCCGGGCTTCGCGGCGTGGCTGGCGCGGGAGCGCCGGGCCGACAGCCCGCAGGGCCTGCTGCCCGAGGATGTCGAGACCCTGCGGGCGCTGGACGACCCGGCCTGGCCGGCCGACAAGGCCCGGGCCGAGACGGTGCGCCGGGCGCTGATCCCGGCCGCGGCCGCCTATTTCCTGCGCGCCAAGAACGAGCGCGGGCGCCCCCTCGACCCGGTGGCCCGGTTCCATCTCGGCAACGGCGCGCGCCTCGACCGGATCAACTTCCTGGGCGACACCTCCAAGAAGGGGCTGGCGCAGTCCCACGGGCTGATGGTCAACTACCTCTACGACCTCGCGGCCATCGAGCGGAACCACGAGACCTACGCCAATCTCGGCACCGTGGTGGCGGCGCCGGCGGTGACCCGGGAGCTGCGCGCCAAGCTGCCGCCGCCCCGGGCCGTGGTGCTCGCCGAGGCGTAGGCGTCGCGACTCACCGGACCGCGCGGACGACGCGCCGCCGGAAAGGGCTCGCCGAGGGGGCCTCCGGGCGGCTATGGGTGCGCGCGACTCATAGCCCGTGATAGCCCAGCCTCACGATGACGAACCACCTCTTCTCCCTGGTGCGGGACGGCGCCGCCGATCCCGCCAAGACCGTGATCGAGACGCCGGACGGGCGCCGCTACGCGTACGCGGACCTGATCGCCCGCTCCGGCGCCTACGCGGCGGCCCTGCGGGCGGCGGGCGTCGCGCCCGGCGACCGGGTGGCCGTGCAGGTCGAGAAGAGCCCCGAGGTGATCTTCCTGTATCTCGGCGCGGTCCGGGCCGGCGCCGTGTTCCTGCCGCTCAACACCGCCTACACCCCGGCGGAGATCGGCTACTTCCTCGGCGACGCCGAGCCGACCGTGTTCGTCTGTGACCCGGGCCGGCGCGACGCGCTCGCCGAGGCCGCCGCCGGCGTCCGGCAGGTCTGGACCCTCGACGCGGCGGGCGGCGGCAGCGCCGCGGAGGCCGCTGACCGGGCCGCCGATGCGGGCGCCGCCTTCGCGGACGTGCCCCGGGGTCCGGAGGACCTCGCGGCGATCCTCTACACCTCAGGCACGACCGGGCGCTCCAAGGGCGCCATGCTGACCCACGACAACCTCGCGTCGAACGCCCGGACGCTGGTCGCGTACTGGCGCTTCACCGCCGACGACGTGCTGATCCACGCCCTGCCGGTGTTCCACACCCACGGCCTGTTCGTGGCGACCAACACGGTGCTGGCGAGCGGCGGCTCCATGCTGTTCCTGCCCCGGCTCGACCCGAAGCTGATCCTGAGCCTGATGCCGCGGGCGACCGCCCTGATGGGCGTCCCGACCTTCTACACCCGGCTCCTCAAGGAGCCGGGCCTGACGCCGGAGGCGGCCCGGGGCATGCGCCTGTTCGTGTCGGGCTCGGCGCCGCTGCTCGCCGAGACGCACCGGGAATGGCAGGCCCGCACCGGCCACGCCATCCTCGAGCGCTACGGCATGACCGAGACCAACATGAGCACCTCGAACCCCTACGCGGGGGACCGGGTCGCCGGCACGGTGGGCTTCCCCCTGCCGGGCGTGTCCCTGCGGGTGGTCGATCCCGAGACCGGCGCAGCCCTCGGGCCCGACGCGGTCGGCATGATCGAGGTGAAGGGCCCGAACGTGTTCCAGGGCTACTGGCGCATGCCCGAGAAGACCGCGGCCGAGTTTCGGGCCGACGGGTTCTTCATCACCGGCGACCTCGGCAAGGTCGACGGCCGGGGCTACGTCCACATCGTCGGGCGCGGCAAGGACCTGATCATCTCGGGGGGCTTCAACGTCTACCCGAAGGAGGTCGAGACCGAGATCGACGCCCTGCCGGGCGTGGTCGAATCCGCCGTGATCGGCCTGGCGCACCCGGATTTCGGCGAGGCCGTCACCGCGGTGGTGGTGGGCGGCGCCGGCTGCCCGGACGAGGCCGGCGTGCAGGCCGCCCTGGAGGGGCGCCTCGCCCGGTTCAAGTGCCCCAAGCGCGTCCTGTTCGTGGACGAGCTGCCGCGCAACACGATGGGCAAGGTCCAGAAGAATCTGCTCCGCGAGGCGCATGCGGGGCTGTATCGGGACTGACGCGCCGTCCCGTCAGAAGGGTCGACGGAGCGAGCATCCGGCCACCGCGTCGCTGCGAGCGGAGCGGAGCAATCCAGGCGGCGCCACGCTGCTCGACGTCGCGCAACTCCGGGGCACGTCGCCTCGCCCGGGATGACGGCACCGAGGTCCCACGGAGGGGCCTCAGCCACCGAATCAGAGATTGTGCTGCGTCCGCTCGCCCGCGGGCGGCGTGTGGCTCTCCGGATCGACCACCTTGCGGGCGGCGGCGTTGAGGTTGTCCGGATCGAGGGCGGTCTGGACGAACTCGCGGCCGATATTGGTCACCTCGCGGGCGTAGCGCAGGCCCTGGTCGCGGACCTCGTCGGCCCAGGGACCGATGCTCCGGTCCTCCTGGCGGGTGCGCGGCAGCAGCGCGCCGAGGAGCAGGCCGGCGGCCACGCCGACGACGCCGACGAGGAGCGGGTTGTCGTCGACGAAGCGCTCGACGGCGGTGCGCCCGCGGTTGATCCCCTCGATCCCCTGGTTGGTCAGGTCGTCCAGCGCCCGCATGTTGCGGCGATGGAGGGCGCCGGCCCGCTCCCGGGCCTCGTCGTAGGCCGCGGTGGCGCGGTCGCGCGCCTGATCGGCCGCCCCGCCGAGGCGGTCATTGATGTCGTCGGCGAGGCCCGAGACGGTGCGGCGCGCCTGCCCGGCGAACTCGGTGGCCCGGTCGCCCGCCGCCCGGATGCCGTCCTTCGCGGCCGAAGCGGCGTCCTGGGCAGCGTCCTGGGCAGTGTCATGGGCAGCGTCGTGCGAGCCCGTCGCCGCGCCGGGCCGGAGCGGGTCGTGCAGGCCGCGCGGATCCGGCCGGAGGGTGAAGTCGCCCGCGGCGGTGCCGGGCGCGCCCGGGTCGCCGAGGCCGGCCGGATCCGGCCGCAGGCTCTTGTCGTCGGCGCCGTGCGGCATCCCCGCCGCGGCGGCGAGCTGCTCGGGGGTGCTGGAGGGGATACCCGGCTTGTCGGTCATGGCGCTGTCCTCAGATGTCGGTCTCGCCGGCCCGCCTTCGGCGCCGGTCTGCCCGGTCGTCCGGCCGGGCGGCACGGTGTCTCGTCCCGGATCCGGCCGGACCCGGACGGGTCCGGTCCTCAGATCTCGGTCGTGTCCAGCGGATCGCGGGCCGGGCGGACCGTCGGGCGGTCGGGGTCGTAGCCGCGGGCCGCGCCGGTGTTCAGGGTGGGCACGCGCTCGGCCGAGACCTCGGTGCGGCGGCGCTGGGCGTCGCGGGCCATCCGGTTGAACAGCAGGCCGACGCCCGCCGCGATCAGCAGCACCGGCACGGGATTGCGGCGCACCGCCTCCAGGGCCGAATCGTAGGTCGTGTTCAGCGCCGGCACCCGCCGGGCATTGCCCAGCATCTCGTCCACGAGATTCGGCACCGAGAGCCGGCCCTGGATGCGGTCGATCGTATCGTCGAGCCGGGCGCGGCTCTCCTCGATCTCCTTCTCGAGGTCGTTCATCGTACTCATCCGGACACGCGCTCCGAGAGGGCTTGGGCATCCTGGCGGACCTGGCGCGTCGTGCGCTTCGGGGCCAGGGTCGAGAGGGAGAGGACGCTGCGCGCCCACAGGGCCATCCCGAGGGCGAGGAGCAGCAGAACGCCGCCGACGATCAGGGCCGAGAGCCACTCGGAGCCTACGATGGTGGCGAGCCACTTCACGAAGGCGCCGATCAGGACCAGCAGGGCGACCACGGCGAACACCGCCGAGCCGACCATGCAGGCGAGGCCGACGATGAGCTGGCGGACGTTGCCGGCCATCTCGGCCCGGAACAGCGCGATCTCCTTGCGGGCGAGCTCGTTGGTCTCCCGCAGGGCGTCGCCGATCAGGCTCTGGATGCTGGAGGGGCCCGTGGCTGGGCCCGTGGAGGAACCCGTGGAGGGGCCCGCCTGGCGCGGGTCGGAGCCGTAGGTCATGGCGTCAGGCCCGGAAGCTGTCGCGGGCGTCGCCGTCCGGCGCCTCCGGCGGCAGGCTGGACGACTTGATGAAGCGGGCGGCGATCAGGCCGGCCACGAAGGTCCCCACAGCGACCGCCACCGGCGCGCGCCGGGCGAAGGACTCGGCCTCGCTGTAGAACTCGCCGAGGCTGCGGCGCTCGATCGAGGAGCCGAGTTGCTCCAGCCCGTCCGCGGCGCTGTCGAAGAAGGCGCGGACGTTCGGCTTGTCGCCGAGATCGCGGCCGGAATTGCGGATCGTCTGCGCCAGGTCGTGGACCGATTGCGCGGCGTCGCTCTTGCGCTGCTCGACATAGCTCTGCGCCTGCAGCCGGGCCGCGTCGAGCAGACCGCGCCCGCGCTCGGCCGCCACGTCGGCGAGCCCCTCGACGTCGCCCTGGAGGGCCCGCCACTGCGCGCGCTCCTCCGCGGCGGTGTGGGGCGCGTCGTGCGGCGCGGCGTGCGGCCCCTCGCGGTGCGGATCCGCGATCGGATCCGCGGGGGTGCCTTGCGGTAACTCGTTGCCGGCCATCTCGAAAACACTCCTCGCGGCGCGGGGACGGGGCCGCTCGCGGCGACCGCGGGCCCCGCGATGGCTGAGTAACCGACTCGGCTGTCGCGGGTTCCGGTCCCTGTGCGCCCTTCCGATGCGTGCGCGGGGTCCGGCGCGACGGGCGGCACCGCTCACGCGCCGTTCAGGCAAGATCTGCCAGAACCGCCACGCTTGTACAACGCCCGCACGGGGCGCCCGACCGGGACGGAGCAGCCGCCCTGTCCCGGAACGGCAGGGCCTCGACTTGACCCGCGCCCGGCTTCACGCTTGGGTTGCGGGACGACCGACAAAGGATCGCGCAGGGCCTCCGCGCGTTCTGACATAGTAGTGACGTCCCGATGCAGGCGCGGCGAGATCCTCGACCCGACCCGCGCCCCTGATCCGGAGCCGACCCGCGTGGCACGCCTTGTGATCGTATCGAACCGCGTCGCCGTCCCGGAGGAGGGCGGCAAGGCGGTGGCGGCGGGCGGCCTCGCCGTCGCGGTCAAGGAGGCCTTCACGGCCTACGAAGGTCTGTGGTTCGGCTGGAGCGGCACCATCACGGACGAGCCGTCCGAGGAGCCGACGCTGATCGACCGGGGCCGGGTCCAGTACGCCGTCGTCGACCTCTCGCCGCAGGATCACCTGGAATACTACGCCGGCTTCGCGAATCGCGCCCTGTGGCCGATCATGCATTACCGGCTCGGGCTCGGCGCCTTCTCGCGCTCGGACTATGCCGGCTACAGCCGCGTGAACCGGACCTTCGCGCGGGCGCTGGCCAAGCTGGTCGAGCCCGACGACATCATCTGGGTCCACGATTACCACCTGCTGCCGCTCGCCGCCGAGCTGCGCGGACTCGGGCTCGACAATCCGATCGGCTACTTCCACCACATCCCCTGGCCCGCCGCCGACGTGTTCAACTCGCTGCCGGCGAGCGGCGAGCTCCTGCGCGCCATCGTCGACTACGACCTGATCGGCCTGCAGACCGAGGCGGACGTCCAGAACCTGCAGCGCAACCTCGTCGATACCCAGCGGGCGATCCCGCTCGGCGGCGGCTCGCTGATGGTTGACGGCCGCCGGACCCGGATCCGTGCCTTCCCGATCGGCATCGACGTCGCGGGCTTCAAGGAGGCCGCCGAGAAGGCCAATTCCAACAAGGTCGTGCGCGAGACCATCGCGGGCCTGCGCACCCGCAAGCTGCTGATCGGCGTCGACCGGCTCGACTATTCCAAGGGCGTGCCCGAGCGGATGGAGGCGGTGGAGAGCTTCTTCGCCTCGAATCCCGACCAGCGCGGCAACGTCACCTACATCCAGATCACGCCGAAATCCCGCAGCGAGGTGCCGGAATACGAGCAGCTCGCCCGCGAGGTGAACGAGAAGGTCGGCGAGATCAACGGCTCGCTCGGCGACCCGGCCTGGACGCCGATCCAGTACATCACCAAGGCCTATCCGCGACCGGTGCTGGCCGGCCTCTACCGGGCCGCCCGGGTCGGGCTCGTCACGCCGATGCGCGACGGCATGAACCTCGTCGCCAAGGAGTACGTCGTCGCCCAGAGCGAGGACGATCCGGGGGTGCTGGTCCTGTCGAAATTCGCCGGCGCCGCCCGGCAGCTGCCCGAGGCGCTGCTGATCAACCCCTACGACCGGTTCGAGGTCGCCGAGGCGATCCGCGCGGCCCTCTACATGCCGAAGGCCGAGCGGCTGGCGCGCTGGAAGCCGATGGTCGAGCGCATGACCCGCGAGGACGTCGACTGGTGGGCGCGCAACTTCCTGGCGGAGCTCGAGAACTTCCGCACGGTCGAGCGCGAGCCGCCCACCGCCGCCGCGGCCGCCGAATAGCCGGCGCCTCCCGCTGCTCCCGCCCGCCGCCATCCGTGTGACCGGACGCCCCGCATGATCGCCGTCGACGACGGGGTGCCGGCACCGCTCGGCGCCCATTTCGACGGGCGCGGCGTCAACTTCGCCCTGTTCTCCGAGCACGCCACCGCGGTCGACATCTGCCTGTTCGAGCCGGGGGAGCGGCACGAGACCCGCACGGTGCGGCTGCCCTGCCGGACCGACGACGTCTGGCACGGCTACCTGCGCGGCGTGCTGCCGGGCCAGCTCTACGGCTACCGGGTGCACGGCCCCTGGGACCCGGCGGCGGGCCACCGGTTCAACGCCTCGAAGCTCGTCCTCGACCCCTACGCGCGGGAGATCCGCGGCCGGATCCGCTGGCACGACGCGCTCTACGGCCACCGCCGGGGCGGCGGGCGCGAGGACCGGATCGACCGGCGCGACAGCGCGGTCTACATGCCGCGCTGCGTGGTCACCGCGCCGGAGGTGCCCGACCTCGCCCTCAACCCGGTCCGCCGGCCGCTCGCCGAGACGGTGGTGTACGAGGCGCACGTCAAGGCGCTGACCCGCACCCATCCCGACATTCCCGAGGCGGAGCGCGGCACCTACGGGGCGCTCGCCCACCCGGCGATCATCGAGCATCTCGTCAAGCTCGGTGTCACCGCCCTGGAGCTGCTGCCGATCCAGGCCTTCGCGGACGACCGCTTCCTGGTGGAGAAGGGGCTCGTCAATTTCTGGGGCTATCAGCCCCTGGGCTACTTCGCCCCGGAGCCGCGCTACCTGGGGGAGGGCGGCCTCGGCGGCCTGAAGGCGGCGATCCGGGAGCTGAACGCCGCCGGGATCGAGACTTGGCTCGACGTGGTCTACAACCACACCGCCGAGGGCGACCATACCGGCCCGACCCTGTCGTTCCGCGGCATCGACAACGCCAGCTACTACAAGCTCGACCCCGCCGACCCGCGCCGCAACCGCGACTGCACCGGCTGCGGCAACACCTTCGACGCGAGCCACCCGCGGGTGATGCAGCTCGTGCTCGATTCGCTGCGCCACTGGGTCACCGCCTACGGCATCGCGGGCTTCCGCTTCGACCTCGCCTCGAGCCTCGGGCGCGCGCCCTTCGCCTTCACCCCGCAGGCGGCGTTCTTCCAGGCCGTGGCGCAGGACCCGGTGCTGGCGCGGGTCAAGATGGTGGCCGAGCCGTGGGATGTCGGGGAGGGCGGCTACCAGCTCGGCGGCTACCCGCGCGGCTGGAGCGAGTGGAACGACAAGTTCCGCGACGCCGCCCGGGGCTTCTGGAAGGGCGATTCCGCCACGCTCGCCAAGGTCACGCAGGGGCTGACCGGCTCGCGCGAGGTGTTCGCCCCGTCCGGGCGCTCGCCGCTGGCCAGCGTCAACTTCATCGCCAGCCACGACGGCTACACGCTCGCCGACACGGTGTCGTACGAGGAGAAGCACAACGAGGCCAACGGCGAGGACAACCGCGACGGCCATAACCACAACGTCAGCCGCAACTACGGCGTCGAGGGCGACACCGACGACGCGGCGATCCTCGCCCTGCGCGCCCGCCAGAAGCGCAACATGCTGGCGACGGTGATGCTGGCCCAGGGCGTCCCGATGCTGCTCATGGGCGACGAGCGCTCCCGCAGCCAGGGCGGCAACAACAACGCCTACGCCCAGGACAACCCGACGAGCTGGATGGACTGGAGCGTCGATCCGGATCCGGCCCTCACGGACTTCGTGGCCAACCTGCTGGCCCTGCGCCGGGCCCAACCGGCCCTGCGGCGGCGGCGCTTCTTCACGGGCGCGCTGATCGACCCCGACGAGCCCCTGCGCGACGTGCACTGGCTCTCCCCCGAGGGCATCGAGATGGAGGTCCGGCACTGGTCCGACGACGGGCTCCAGGTGTTCGGCATGCAGATCGGCAACGACGGCGACCCGGGCGAGCGCCTGCTGATGCTGTTCAATGCCGGGGCGGAGGCCGTCAGCTTCCGCCTCGCCCCGGTGATCGGCGGCCCGTGGACGCCGGCCTTCGACACGGGCGAGCCCGCGGGCGCCCGCACCCCCGGCGCGCCGGCGATCGCGGCCGGGACCGCCGTGCCGCTGCCGGGCCGCACGGTCCTGGTGCTCACCGCGCCGGGCACCGAGACCGGCAACCGGGGCGGCTGGGTGTCGGGCCGGTAGGGGCGGGGCGCCTCAGGACCGGCCGGAATCGGCCGGACGGCGCCGTCAGTCGAACAGGCTGGAGACGCTGGATTCGGTCGCGGTCCGGCCGATCGCCTCGCCGAGCAGCGGCGCGATCGTCGCCACCCGGATGTTGCGGGCGAGCTTGACGGCCTGGGTCGGCTGGATCGAGTCGGTGATCACCAGCTCCTTCATCCGCGAGGCGGCGATGCGGGAGACCGCGCCGCCCGACAGGACGCCGTGCGTGATGTAGGCCGAGACGTCCTTGGCGCCGGCGTTGAGCAGGGCCTCGGCGGCGTTGACCAGGGTGCCGCCCGAATCGACGATGTCGTCCACGAGGATGCAGGAGCGGCCCTCGACCTCGCCGATGATGTTCATCACCTCGGACTCGCCGGGGCGCTCGCGGCGCTTGTCGACGATGGCGAGCGGGCAGTCGATCCGCTTGGCGATGGCGCGCGCCCGGACCACGCCGCCGACGTCCGGCGAGACCACCATCCGGTCGGCGCTCGGCAGCCGCTCCTTGATGTCGCGCACCATCACGGGGGCGGCGAACAGGTTGTCGGTGGGGATGTCGAAGAAGCCCTGGATCTGGCCGGCGTGGAGGTCGAGGGTCAGGACGCGGTCGGCGCCGGCCTCCGTGATCAGGTTCGCCACCAGCTTGGCCGAGATCGGGGTGCGGCCGGAGGTGCGCCGGTCCTGCCGCGCGTAGCCGAAATACGGGATCACCGCCGTGATGCGCCGGGCCGAGGACCGGCGCGCGGCGTCGATCATGATCAGCAGCTCCATCAGGTGGTCGTTCGCCGGGAACGAGGTCGACTGGACGATGAACACGTCCTCGCCGCGCACGTTCTCCTGGAGCTCGACGAAGATCTCCATGTCGGCGAAGCGCCGGACCATGCACTTGGCGAGCGGCAATTCGAGATAGGCCGCGATCGCCTCGGCCAGGGGCCGGCTGGCATTCCCGGCGATGATCTTGATCGAGGATTTCATGGGCGGCCGCTCGCTCGCGGCCGGACCTCCCGCCGCTCTTGTTCAGACCGGTCTCCCGAGGAGCCGGAACGATCCGATGACGGGCGAGGCTCTTAGCAGCGGGCCGGAAGTGTCACAATGCCTTCACGGCCGCGCCCTCACCGCGCTCTTACCCCGCTCTCACCGCGGACGCGCGCGGCGGACCCGGCCCCGGACCCGGGTTCGGATCCCCGCGCGCCCGGTCCCCTCAGGGGGCCGGCGGCTCCAGCAGTCGGTGCAGGTGCACCACGAAGTAGCGCGTCTGCGCGCTGTCGACGGTGGCCTGGGCCTTGGCCCGCCACGCGGCCTGGGCGGTGGCGTAGTCCGGGAAGATGCCGACGATGTCGAGGTTCTTGATGTCCCGGAACCGGACCCCGTCGAGATCCTGCAATTCACCGCCGAACACCAAGTGCAGTCTCTGGTCGCTGTCGATTTCCGTCGTCATGGCCCGTCCTCCGTTCCTGCGCGGCGCTCGCAAATGGCGGGCCCGCGGTCAAGCCTGAACATCCGCAGGCGAGCCCCGAATCCGCCGCAGGTCTGCGGCGGCCGGGCGAGGGGGCCGGGTGAGGGGGCCGGCCGGGGGGCTGAGCGTAGCGGCGCGGTGGATGCGCAACACCGGACGCGCCGTGCTACGAGCGGCCCATGACACGCCGCCTCCTCCCCGACGCCGTCCTCGTCGCGCTGGCCCTCGGCCTCGGCGCGGCGCCGGTCCAGGCCCAGCAGGCGCCCCGCGCGCCCCGCCCCGACAGGAGCGTCCCGGACCGGCGGGCCGGGCCGCCGGTGATCGGCTGCCCGTCGCTGGCCAATTACCGCATGCTGATGCGCGACGGTGCGGCGGCGGCCGCGGCGCACTTGGCCGACCCCAAGGCGGACCATCTCGGCTGCGCGGCACTGGCGCGCACGGACCTCGCCGGCATCGTCGACAAGGTGACGCTGGGCGGCGCGAGCTACGACTGCGCCGCCGTGCGCGGCACCACGGCCTGCCACTGGATCGCGCCCGGGACGATTCCCGAAGGCCCCGCACCGGCCAAGCGCTGACGGTCGGCCGCGCGGCCCGCGCTCAGCGCAGGTGGCCGCTGGCGCGCAGGTCCCGCTCGACGGCGTCGTGGAGGGCCTGGAGGGGATTGTCGTTGATGGCGGCGGGCGGGTGCAGCGGCGCCATCGGGGCGGGCCGCGCGTCGAGCCCCGGCAGGATCGTGGCCTCGGCGCCCGGCCGACGCGGGGGAAGTCGCACGGGCCGGCGCGCCGCGAGGGTTCGCAGCGCCTCGCGGGCGCCGGGCGGGAGGAGCGTGACGAGTCTGTCCAGCATGGCCGGCCTCAGCGCGCGCGGCCGGCCGCGGCCGGCGGGAACGGGACGGTGGCGGCGGATCGGTTCTTCACGCGGGCACCCGTGCGGGATCGATCGCGGGAAACGAGCCGGCACCCCCACAGTTCCGATAAAGCAGTATCGCGAATTTAATCGTACGTGTCCCCTGAATATCGGCGAACACTGGTTCATCGGTTTCGATTGTCTGAAGCGTGGCGGAAGCGGATGGGAATCGAACCCACCGTACGCTGTTGGCGTACCACTGGTTTTGAAGACCAGGAGGGCCACCAGACCCCGTTCGCCTCCGCGACCGGGGGTACGGGCGGGGCGGGGCGGGGTCAAGGCCGCCCGCGTGCGGCGGATCGCGCCGCCGATCCGCCGCCCGGACGCCCGGATTCGTATTAATTCCGCCACACTGTTGTGGCCCTGCACCAGTCATGCCGTTCCTGAGACGCTCACGGACAGAGGAAGGCCCCGCGTCGGTCCCCGAGAGGGGTGCCGACGGGGCGGGCCAGGACGCGGGCCAGCAGGACGCCGTCCAGCAGGACGCTGTCCAGCCGGCCGCGGATCAGCGGGACGCGGGCACGCCCGCGGGCCCCGAGGCGTCCCAGCCGTCCGGCACGCCCCTGGCGGAATCGCTGCGGCCGGGCCCGCGCGGTCCCGGCTGGATCGGCGCCGCCATGGTGATCACCGCCCTGGTCTCGGCGCTCGCGACCTTCCTGATCCTGGCCGGGGTGATCCGGGTGACGCCGACGCCGGCCTACGGCGTGACGCTGCTGGCCATCAACGCCGCCCTGGTGCTCGGCCTCGCGGTCATCATCGCCTGGGAGGCGCGGGTCTTCCTGCACGCCCGCAAGGCCAACGCCGCGGTGGCGCGCCTGCACACCCGCATCGTCGGCCTGTTCTCGCTGATCGCGATCCTGCCGACGATCCTGCTCGCAGTGGTCGCCTCGGTGACGATCGACCGGGGCCTGTCGCTCGGCTTCACCGACCGGGTCCGGGACGTGGTGCTGAAATCCGTGGAGGTGGCCGACGCCTACCAGGAGAACCAGTGCCAGAGCCTCGCCCGCGAGATCCGCATCCTCGCCGACGACCTCACCCGGGCCCGGCCGAACTTCGACGTGAACCGGGACTGGTTCCAGACCTTCCTGACCACCCGGGCGACCAATCTCGGCCTGCCGGTGGCGCAGATCATGCGCGGCCCCACCGAGGTGGTGGCCCGGGCCAAGATCGACGTCCTGAAGACGAACCGCCTGCCCTCGGCGGCGGCCTTCGAGGACGCGGCGAACTCCGCCGATCCGATCTGCCTCCTGCCCACCGAGGGCCGGGTCTTCGCCGCGCTGCTGCGCATGCCGGCCTACGACGACGCCGTGCTGATGGTGCAGCGGGAGGTGAGCCAGCTCGCCATCGAGTTCCCGGGCGTGTCCCGGGCAGCGGCGGCCGAGTACCTCACCTACGATTCGCTGCGCCGCTCGATCCAGATCACCTTCGCGTCGGTGTTCCTGCTGATCGCGCTGATCGCGCTGCTCTCGGCCGTCTGGTTCGGCATGAACTTCGCCAACCGGTTCGTGGCGCCGATCCGGCGGCTGATCAACGCCGCCGACCAGGTGGCGTCGGGCAATTTCTACGCCCAGGTGCCGACCAAGAAGACCAGCGGCGACCTCGCCCACCTGGGCGAGAGCTTCAACAAGATGACCCAGGAGCTGCGCCGCCAGCACGCCGGCCTGATCGCCGCGAGCGACCTGATCGACACCCGCCGCCGCTTCACCGAGGCCGTGCTGTCGGGGGTCTCGCCCGGGGTGATCGGCCTCGACGCGGCGGGCTTCGTCACCATCGCCAACCCCGCCGCCGAGCGGATGCTCGACCTCGCGAGCGACGCCCTGGTCGGAGAGCCGCTGGCCCGCGCGGTGCCGGAGCTCGCGCCGGTGCTGGCCGAGAGCGAGGCGCGCCCGCGCAGCCTGCAGCAGCAGCAGGTCCAGCTCACCCGGTCCCGGGGCGAGCGCACCATCACGGTGCGGGTCACGAGCGAGCAGGCGCAGGGGGCGTCCCGCGGCTCGGTGGTGACGCTCGACGACATCACCGACCTCGTCCAGGCGCAGCGCAGCTCCGCCTGGGGCGACGTGGCGCGCCGCATCGCCCACGAGATCAAGAACCCGCTGACCCCGATCCAGCTCTCCGCCGAGCGGATCCGCCGCAAGTACGGGAAGGTCATCACCGCCGACAAGGAGGTGTTCGACCAGTGCACCGCCACGATCGTGCGCCAGGTGGACGAGATCAAGCGCATGGTCGACGAGTTCTCGGCCTTCGCGCGGATGCCGAAGCCCGCCATCGCGCCGAACGACCTCACCGAGATCGCCAAGCAGAACCTGTTCATGATGCGGGTCGCGCACCCGGACATCGACTTCGCGTTCTCGGCCCAGGGCGGCGCGGGCAGTGCGGAGAAGATCGTGGCGGCCTTCGACATCAGGCTGCTCAGCCAGGTGATCACCAACATCCTCAAGAACGCCGTCGAGGCGGTGGCCGAGGTGCCGGAGGCCGAGCTCGGCAAGGGCAAGATCAGCCTGAACCTCGCTGTCGAGGACGGGTTCGCGGTGATCGCCGTCACCGACAACGGCAAGGGATTCCCGGCCGAGGGGCGCCAGCGCCTGCTCGAGCCCTACATGACCACCCGCGAGGGTGGAACCGGGCTGGGGCTTGCTATCGTCAGCAAGGTGCTCGAGGAGCACGGCGGCGGGATCGAGCTGAACGACAATCCCGCCGGCCGCGGCGGCCAGGTCCGGATGCGGGTCCCGCGCGAGCACGGGCCCGAGCCGGCGGCGGCGGCCCCTGAGACCAGTCCCGTCACGACAGAGGAGAAGGGCGCCGCGCCGACGGCCCCCCGGATCGCGGAGATGCACGCATGAGCGCCGATATCCTGATCGTCGACGACGAGGCCGACATCCGCGACCTCGTCGCCGGGATCCTGGACGACGAGGGCCACCGCTGCCGCACGGCCGGCGGCTCGGACGAGGCGCTCGCCGCCATCGAGGCGCGCCGGCCGCACCTCGTCTTCCTCGACATCTGGCTGCAGGGCTCCCGGCTCGACGGCCTGCAGGTGCTCGACCTGATCAAGGCCGCGAACCCCGACCTGCCGGTGGTGATGATCTCGGGCCACGGCAACATCGAGACCGCGGTCTCGGCCATCAAGGCGGGCGCCTACGACTTCATCGAGAAGCCGTTCAAGGCCGACCGGCTGATCCTGGTGGCCGAGCGGGCGCTGGAGGCCTCCCGGCTCCGGCGCGAGGTCCGCGACCTGACGGCGCGCTCCGGCGCCACCAACCGCATCGTCGGCACGTCGCTCGCCATCAACCAGCTGCGCCAGACCCTCGACCGGGTGGCGCCGACGAACGCCCGGGTGATGATCACCGGGGCGCTGGGCGCCGGCAAGGAACTCGCGGCGCGCAGCCTGCACAAGGCCTCGGCCCGCTCGAACGGCCCGTTCGTGCTCCTCAACGCGGCGGCGATCCTGCCCGAGACCATGGAGGCCGAGCTGTTCGGGGTCGAGGGCGAGAGCGGCCGGCGGGTCGGCGCCCTGGAGGAGGCCCACGGCGGCACCCTCTACCTCGACGAGGTCGCCGACATGCCGCGGGAGACCCAGAACCGGATCCTGCGCGTCCTCGTCGACCAGAACTTCCAGCGGGTCGGCGGCACGACGCGGGTCCACGTCGATGTCCGCATCATCTCCTCGTCCTCCCGGGACCTTCAGGAGGAGATCGCCGCCGGCCGCTTCCGCGAGGACCTGTTCCACCGCCTGTCGGTGGTGCCGATCCGGGTCCCGGCCCTGTCGGAGCGCCGGGAGGACGTGCCCGAGCTGATCCAGTTCTTCATGGACAACATCTCGTCCCAGACCGGGCTGCCCAAGCGCCGGATCGCCGAGGACGCCATGGCGGTGCTGCAGTCGCACAACTGGCCGGGAAACGTGCGCCAGCTCAAGAACAACGTCGAGCGGCTGATGATCCTGACCCAGGCCGACCCGGAGCAGGAGGTCACCTCGGAGATGCTGCCCTCCGAGATCGGCGCCCTGGTGCCGACGACGCCGGGCGGCGCGGGCGGCGAGAAGCTGATGAGCCTCGCGCTCCGGGAGGCCCGCGAGATCTTCGAGCGCGAGTACCTCGTGGCGCAGATCGCGCGGTTCTCGGGCAACATCTCCCGCACCGCCGAGTTCATCGGCATGGAGCGCTCGGCCCTGCACCGCAAGTTGAAGTCTCTCGGCATCGGCCCGTGAGGCCGCGGCGCCGGCGCGCGCGTTGAGGGCGGGGCCGATCCGTCACGGATCGGCTGGAACGGGGGTTGCTTGCACCCACGCTTTCACGTCGTCATGGTGTTGGTATACACGGCCCTGGACCGGATGATCGGACGATCCGGCCCGCGGCATACTCCTCCCGGACCGAGCGAGCCGGGACAACAAGAAGGCCAAGAAGATGGCGGGCGAACGCGCACAGAACCTTCAGGACACCTTTCTCAACCATGTCCGCAAGAACAAGATTCCGCTGACCATCTTCCTCGTCAACGGCGTCAAGCTGCAGGGCGTGGTGACGTGGTTCGACAATTTCTGCGTGCTGCTGCGCCGGGACGGGCACTCGCAGCTGGTCTACAAGCACGCGATCTCCACGATCATGCCGGGCCACCCGGTGCAGCTGTTCGAGCCGGACGAGACCGCCGAGAAGGCGTGAGGGCCGGCGGCCCCGGCGCCTAGCGGGCCGGAAGCCGGGGATCGGGCGGGTCGGAGGCCCGATGCGCCGCGCGGGCGACGCCGCGCGACCGGCGCGGCCGCGGCGGGGGGAGGGCGGAGACCCCGCCCGCCGACGGATATCTGTGCCCGTTGACGGCCGGCATCTTGGCCCGGCCCGCCCGCATCCCCATTCTGACACTCCGACCTCTCCAACGAAGCCGTCGCCCGGGGCGGCGGCGCCGAAGGCCGTATGACCGAAACGCTGACGTCCGGCGAAGCCCGCCTCCAGGCGCAGGCCGCCCCCGAGGGCGAGATCGCCGCGGCGACCCACACCCTGGTGATCGGCCCCTACCTCGCCCGCGGCGCGGCGGGGGCCGGCCCCGGACCGGCCGCGCCGTCGCGCTCCGTGGAGGCCCGCCTCGACGAGGCGACCGGGCTCGCCGCCGCGATCGAGCTCGACGTGGTCGAGAGCCTCGCCGTCAGCCTGCCGCGGATCCGGCCCTCCACCTATCTCGGCAAGGGCCGGGTCGAGGAGATCGCCGGCCTGATCCGCGCCCGCGAGATCGGCCTCGTCGTGATGGACTGCGCCCTGTCGCCGGTGCAGCAGCGCAACCTCGAGAAGGCCTGGGGCGCCAAGGTCATCGACCGCACCGGCCTGATCCTGGAGATCTTCGGGCGCCGCGCCTCCACGCGCGAGGGCACGCTGCAGGTCGAGCACGCCCACCTCGCCTACCAGAAGTCCCGCCTCGTCCGCTCCTGGACCCACCTGGAGCGCCAGCGCGGCGGCTTCGGCTTCCTGGGCGGCCCCGGCGAGACCCAGATCGAGGCCGACCGGCGCATGATCCAGGAGCGCATGACCCGGATCGAGCGCGACCTCGACGCGGTGGTGCGCACCCGCGGCCTGCACCGGCAGAGCCGGGCCCGTGTGCCGTACCCGATCGTCGCGCTCGTCGGCTACACGAACGCCGGGAAGTCGAGCCTGTTCAACGCCCTGACCCGGGCCGAGGTCACCGCCAAGGACATGCTGTTCGCGACCCTCGACCCCACCGCGCGGGCGACCAAGCTGCCCCACGGCGAGACCGTGATCCTGTCGGACACGGTGGGCTTCATCTCCGACCTGCCGACGCCCCTGATCGCGGCCTTCCGGGCGACGCTCGAGGACGCCATCGAGGCCGACGTGCTGCTCCACGTGCGGGACGTCGCCCACGTCGATTCCGAGGCCCAGGCCGAGGATGTCGGCGAGGTCCTGCGCGAGCTCGGCATCGAGACCAGCACCGACCGGATCATCGAGGTCTGGAACAAGGCCGACCTGCTCGACGACGACGAGCGCGCGCGGCTCCTGAACCTCAGCGGCCAGGCCAGGGCCCGCAACGACCGCGACAGCGCCGCGCCGGTCCTGGTCTCGGCGGTGACCGGGGAGGGGCTCGCCGCGCTGTCGGCCCGGATCGAGGCGCGGATCGGGCGCAACCGCGCGAGCTTCGCGGTGGCGCTGCCGCCGGAGGACGGGGCGGCGCTGAACTGGCTCTACGAGAACGCCGAGATCCTCGACCGCCGGTCGGAGGCCGACGGCACCCTGCACCTCGCGATCCGGATCGCCCCCGAGAAGGAGCCGCGCTTCCTCAACCGCTTCGCGGCGGCCCGGCGCCTCGGCCGGGGCGGTTGATGGCCTCGGGCAGCGCCGGCAACCCGACGCTCTCCGCGCTGCGGCCCGCGCGGGCTCCTGCCGAGGGCCGGGCGGATCCCGGATCGGACGACGAGGCGGTGCTGCGGACCATGCAGGCCGGCGGCGGCCTGCGCCTGCTCGGCCTCCGGGTGGTGATCGTGCTGGTGCTGCTGATGGCGGCCCAGGCCTATGACGGCTCTCTGCACGCCCTGAGCCACTGGTTCATCCTCGGCCTGTACGGCCTCGGCACGATCTGGTTCGGGCTGCGGGAGCGGGGCGGCGGCCCCGCGGCCAGCGCCTACAGCTGGGCCGGCACCGGCCTCAATGCCGGGCTCGCCGTCTACGTGATCATCGAGCACATGCTGGCCGGCGGCGGGGCGGGGCTCGGCGCCGACGCGGTGAGCCGCCTGCCCGCCTTCCTGCTCCTGCTCCAGACCGGCCTGAGCATGCGGGTGGCGCAGACCCTGCTGTTCTGCGGGCTCGTCACCGTCTGCTGGAGCGCGGCCTTCCTGGTCGGCCTGATCCATCCGGACCTGTTCCCGAACGCCGACACCTTCCCGACCGCGCAGCTCACCGGGCTCGCCACCTTCATGGCGGCGGGCCTCCTGGTGGTCGACGGCATGGTCCGCCTGCGCGCCGCGGTGGTGCGGGCCCTGCGCATGGAGCACGAGCGGACCCAGCTCGCCCGCTTCGTGCCCGACACGGTCGCCCTCGACCTCGCCGCCGACGACGGCGATTCCGGCCTCGGCATCCACCGGCGCCACGCCTGCCTGATGATCCTCGACATCCGCGGCTTCTCGCGGCTCTCCCGCGAGCACCCGCCCGAGGCCATGGTGACGGCCCTGCTGGGGGTCCGGGCGGCGGCCCAGGCGGCGGTGGCGGAGCAGGGCGGCCTCGTCGACAAGTATATCGGCGACGCGGTGCTGGTGCAGTTCGTCGTCGGCCATCCCGACGTCCAGGCGCGCGCGGCGCTCGCCTGCGCCCTGTCGATCCGCGACCGGATCGCCGCGCTCAACGCGGCCCGCGCCCGGGAGAATCTGTTCCCCCTGCGGGTCGTGGTCGCCCTGCACGCGGGCGACCTGCTGGTCGGGGTCTTCGACGACGGCGTGCGGGCCGAGTACACGGTGCTGGGCCCGGCGATGAACGCCCTGGCGCGGATCGAGACCCAGGCCAAGGCGGCCGAGATCGAGATCGCCGCGTCGGGAGACTTCCTGGACCTGCTCGGCGGCGTGCTCCCGGCCGGGATCCGGGCCGTGCCGGTGCCGGACGCCGCCCTGCCGGAGCACCTCACCCTGTCGGCGATCGCGGTGGCGCCCGGCGCCTGAGACGGATTTCCGGGTGGATCCCGGCGGCGTCTCGGCGGTCTCCCGGCGCCGCAGGGCGCCGGGATCGCGAGGATCGAGGCTGGCGCGCGCGGCGTCTTCTGCTACGCCCGCCGTGTTGCGAGCCCACCGTGCGTGGGCGTGGTGCCACGAGGACGCGATGCAGGGATCGACGCTGGGATCGAAGCCGGGCTCCAAGCCGGGCTCCAAGCCGGGCTCCAAGCCGGGATCGAGGTCGGGATCGAAGCCGGGACCGGGCTGGCTGGGGCGGCTCGCCCTGGGCGTCCTGGCGGCCCTGGCCGCCGCCGGGCCGGCGCGGGCGCAGGAGAAGCCGGCCGCGAAGGCGCTCCCGCCCCTCGTCTTCACCGGCATCCCCGACCAGGACGAGAGCCGGCTGGTCGAGCGCTTCGGCAAGGTCGCCGCCTATCTGGAGGCCGAGCTCGGCGTGCCGGTGCGCTACATCCCGGTGAAGAGCTACCCGGCGGCGGTCACCGCCTTCACCAACGGGCAGGTGCAGCTCGCGTGGTTCGGCGGCTTCACCGGCGTCCAGGCGCGCAAGGCCGTGCCGGGCTCCCAGGCGATCGCGCAGGGCGCCGAGGACGCGGCGTTCAAGACCTACGTCATCGCCAACGCCGCCACCGGGCTGAAGCCGGAGAAGGATTTCCCGAAGGCCGTAGCGGGCAGGACCTTCACGTTCGGCGCCCGCGCCTCGACCTCCGGGCGGCTGATGCCCGAGTACTTCGTCCGGCAGGCCTTCCCGGGGAAGACCCCGGAGCAGGTCTTCGCCCGGGTCGGCTTCTCGGGCGACCACACCCGGACGATCCAGCTGGTCCAGTCCGGCGCCTTCGCGGTCGGCGCCGTCGACTACTCGGTCTGGGACCTCGACTCGAAGGCCGGCAAGGTCGACCCGAAGGCCGTCTCGGTGATCTGGGAGAGCCCGACCTTCCCCGATTACCAGTGGACCGTGCGGGGCGACGTGGAGCAGACCTACGGCGCCGGCTTCACCGACAGGCTGCGGGCCGCGCTGACCGGCATCGCCGACCCGGCGATCCTGGAGCCGTTCGGGCGCTCGAAGTTCATCCCCGTGACCAACGCGGCCTACGAGCCCCTCGTCGAGGTCGGACGCTCCACCGGCCTCCTGGACTGACGCGCGTGTCGCGCGGCGCGGCAGCCGGCGAGGAGTCGGGCGACGAGTCGGGCGCGGGGTCCGGCGCGGCCATCGTCCTGGCGAACGCCTCCGCGGCCTATGACGGGCGCCCGGTTCTGTCGGGCCTCGACCTGACCGTGCGGGCGGGCGAGCGGGTCGCGCTCATGGGGCGCTCGGGGGCCGGCAAGTCGACCCTGATCGGCCTGATCCACGGGCAGGCCCCCGGGCGGGTGGCCCTGGTGCCGCAGGCGGCCGCCCTGGTGCGGCCGCTCTCGGTGTTCCACAACGTCTACATGGGCCGCCTCGACCGGCGCTCGACCCTGCACAACCTGCGGACCCTGGTCCGGCCGGCGCGGGCCGACGTCGCCGCCGTGGCGGCGGTCCTCGACCGGGTCGGGCTCGCGGACCGGCTCTGGGACCGGGCCGGGGAGCTCTCCGGCGGCCAGCAGCAGCGCGTCTCGGTGGCCCGCGCCCTCTACAACGGACGGCCGATCCTGGTGGCGGACGAGCCGGTCTCGGCGCTGGACCGCCAGCAGGGCGGCCGGATCCTCACCGAGCTGGCCCGCGGGCACGAGACCCTGATCCTGGCGCTCCACGACGTGGCCCTGGCCCTCGCCCACACCGACCGGGTCGTGGTGCTGGAGGCCGGCCGGATCGTCCTCGACGCGCCCTCGGCCGGCCTCGACCCGGCGCGGCTCAGCCCGTTCTACGAGGCCGCCTGATGGGCGCTCTCGCCGGCAAGGCCGCGTTCCTGCCGCGGCCGGGCTACGCGGCGGTGAGCCGCTGGTTCCTGGCGGCGGCGCTCGCCGGCCTGCTGGTCGCCGACCTGCAGGTCACGACCCTCCACCCCTTCGCCGACCTCGCCCGGCTGCTGGGCGGCCTGATCCGGCCCGATTTCCCCGCCGTCGAGGGCTGGAGCGTCCTCTACACCGTGGCCTTCGCGATGCTCGGCGTCGGGCTCGGGGCCGGGACGGGGCTGCTGCTCGCCGTCCCCTTCGCCCGCTCGCGCGCCGTCCGGCTCGCCTGCGCGGGCCTGCGCGCCGTCCACGAGCTGTTCTGGGCGCTGCTGCTGATGCAGGTCTTCGGCCTGTCGGCGACCACCGGCGTCCTCGCCATCGCGCTGCCCTACGCGGGCATCTGCGCCAAGGTCTACGCCGAGTTGATCGAGGAGGCCGACCTCGCGGCGCTCCGCGTCCTGCCCGCGGGCACCGGCGCGGTCTCGGCCTTCCTCTACGCGCGCCTGCCCGAAGTGGCCGGACGGATTCGCGACTACACCCTCTATCGCCTCGAATGCGGCCTGCGCTCCAGCCTCGTGCTGGGCTTCATCGGCCTGCCGACCATGGGCTTCGCCTTCGAATCCGCCTTCCGCCAGGGCCGCTACGCCGAGGCCGGGGCGCTGCTCCTGATCTTCTACGCGCTGATCGGCACGCGCCGGCTCTGGGTGCGCGCCCGGACCCTGCCGTTCCTCCTCGTCGGCGCCGTGCTGGCGCTGCCGCCGACCGTCGGCAGCGCGGCGATCGGCCCGAGCCTCGCCCGCTTCCTCGGCCACGACGTCGTGCCGGCCCCGCTCCGGGGCGCGCCGCTCGCCGAGCCCGAGACCTGGGCGCGGCTCTGGTCGTGGCTGCGCCCGATCCTGACCGAGCAGGTCCTGCCCGGGACCGCCCAGACCCTGATCCTGGCGCAGATCGCCCTGGCCGCCACCGCCCTCGGGGCCCTCGTCCTGTTCCCGCTGACCGCGCGGCGCTTCGCCGGGCCGATCGGGCGGCCGCTGGGGCGGGCGCTCCTCGTGGTGGTGCGCTCCACGCCGGAATACATGCTGGCCTACGTCGCCCTGCAGCTGCTCGGCCCCTCGATGCTGCCGGCGATCCTGGCGCTGGCCCTGCACAATGCCGGCATCGTCGCCTACCTGATGGGCCGGCACGCCGACGCGATCCCCTACCGGGCGGACGCGCCGCGGGGCCTCGACCTCTACGCCTACGAGACCGTGCCGCGGCTCTACGGGCAGTTCCTGGCCTACCTGCTCTACCGCTGGGAGCTGATCCTGCGGGAGAGCGCGATCTTCGGCATCCTGGGGGTCACGACCTTGGGCTTCTATGTCGACGCCGCGATCTCGGAATTGCGCCTCGACGTGGCCCTGGTGCTGATCGCCGCCACCGCGCTGGTGACGATGGCGGTCGACGCGTTCTCGCGGGCGCTCCGCCGGTCCCTGCGGATCGACACCCTGCCGACCCGGCTCTCCGGGCCGCAGCCGATCACCGGGGCGGAGGCTGCGGACGGCTGATCGGAGCGCCGCCGTCGCTGCGAGCGGAGCGAAGCAATCCAGCAGCGCCACACCCGCCGATGTCGCGCTGCCCTGGATCGCCTCGCTGCACTCGCGATGACGGGGCTGGTCACCATGCTGCGGGCGGCCGCAAACAAGAACCGCCCGGGCCACCTCACCACTTGTAGCTGACCTTCGCCAGCACCCGCCGGGCGTCGCCGTAGAAGCAGGACACGTTCGACTGGCAGGAGGCGACGTAGCGCCGGTCGGCGAGGTTCGAGGCGTTCACCTGGAAGCGCCAGTTCTCGTAATCGTAATGCACCTGCGCGTCGAACAGCACGTAGTCGGGCACCCGCAGGGTGTTGGCCACGTCCGCGAAGGAGCTGCCGACGTAGCGCACGCCGCCGCCGAAGCCGAAGCCGCGCCACGGCCCGAGCGGGATGGTGTAGTCGGCGAACAGCGAGGCCAGGGTCTGGGGGATGTTGACCGGCGTCTTGCCGACCCGCACCGGATCGGCATCCCGCTCGGTGGTGAAGTCGAACTTGGTGAAGGACGCCACGAGGTTGAGGCCGTCGGCGACGTTGGCGACGAGCTGCGCCTCGAAGCCGGTGGAGCGCACCGCGCCGACCTGCGTCTGGAAGATCGTGTTCACCGGGTTGGGGGTGAGCACGTTGCTGCGGTGGATGTCGAAGCCCGCCAGCGTCAGGAAGTAGCCCTGGCCGGGCGGCTCGAACTTGACG
Organism: Methylobacterium sp. 190mf; assembly: GCF_900107945.1. Lineage (NCBI taxonomy): Bacteria > Pseudomonadati > Pseudomonadota > Alphaproteobacteria > Hyphomicrobiales > Methylobacteriaceae > Methylobacterium > Methylobacterium sp. 190mf. The sequence goes on from NZ_FNVI01000031.1 coordinate 50,458, forward strand.
CCGCCCTCGACCTGATCGCCGGTATCGGGCCTGAAGGTGCGGTTGTTGATGTCCACGCCGATCTGGGGCTGGAACGAGGTCGCGTACATGATGTAGGGCGCGAGGCCGAAGTCGAAGTTGTAGATCGCCGCCGCCCGGTAGGTGAAGGCGCTGTCGTTGCGGCCGTTGGTGTTGGCGGGCGTCAGGCGGTCGTAGACGGTGTTCTGGACGAAGTCCTGGCGGCCGCCGAGGATCAGGGTCAGCTCCGGCGTGAGCTTGATCTGGTCCTGGAAGTAGAGGCCGACCTGCTGGAACGAGTTGGCGTTGATCAGGTAGGGCGAGGCCGAGACCGCCTGCGGGCCGTAAGCGGGCGCGAGGATGTTGAGGTCGGGGCCGGGGAAGCCCGAGGCCTGGTTGTCGTGGATCTGGAAGTTCCGGTACTCCACGCCCATCAGGAAGTCGTGGCGGAAGAAGCCGTCGGAGAACTTGGCCTCGGCCTGCGTGTCGACGTCGAGCTGCGCGATCTTGGCGGAATCCCGGAACAGGTAGCGGCCGAGCTGGGTCTGGAGCGGGTCGGTGTAGCCGAGCTGGCCGATATAGGAGTTCTGGAAGCTCTGCGTGTAGCCGTAGCGGGCGTTCTGGCGCACCGCCCAGGTGTCGTCGAAGACGTGCTCGAACTCGTAGCCGATGAAGGCCTGGTCGCGCCGGAAGGTGTTGAAGCCGGCATCGCCCACGTTGAGCGAGCGCGGGATGCGCAGGCCGAGCACGGTCGGCCGGGCCGTGCCGTAATAGGGCAGGAAGTTCGCCGTCACGGCCGTGTTGTCGTGCTGGAAGCTCGACAGGACCGTGAACTTGGTCGACCCGTCCGGCTTATAGGTGAAGGCCGGGGCGATGTAGTAGCTGTCGTCCGGCGCGCCCTGGACCTGCGTGCCGCCGTTGCGGGCGTAGCCGGTCAGGCGGCCGAACCAGTGGCCCTCGGCGTCGGCCGGGCCGCCGACGTCGAAGGCGGCGTAGCGCTGGTCGAAGGAGCCGCCGCCGACCTCGACGAGCCCGAACGGGGTCTCGGTCGGGCGCTTGCTGATCTGGTTGATCAGGCCGCCGGGATTGCCGGCGCCGAACAGCACCGCGGAGGGGCCGCGCAGCACCTCGATGCGCTCCAGCCCGAACGTGTTCACGCGGCTGTAGGCGAAGCCGTAGTTCAGGAGCTGCAGGCCGTTGAGGTAGAGGCCGTAATCGCTGACCACGAAGCCGCGGAGCTGGAAGAAGTCGAGGCGCGTGTCGGCGCCGAAGGTGCCCGCGTAGGTGCCGGCGACGTACTGGGTCGCCTGGGTGAGGGTCTGGGCGTTCTGGGTGTCGAGCTGCTTGCGGCCCACGACGCTGATCGATTGCGGCGTCTCGATCAGCGGGGTGTTGGTCTTGGTCGCGGTCGCCGAGCGCCGGGCCACGTAGCCGTCGATCGGGCCGGTCGGGCTCTCCGCGCCGCGCACGGGTGCGCCGGCCGGGGCCCCGGAGGCCGGGCCGCCGCCCTGGCCGGTGACGCTCAGCTCCTCGAGCTGCACGCTGCCGCCGGCGGTCGGGCCGGCGCCGCCGCGGCGCGACGCGTCCTGGGCGAGGCTCGGCGCGGCCTGCGCCAGCACGGCGAGCGAGGCCCCGGCGAGCAGGGCGCGCAGGGTGATGCCGGGGAGGGGGTGGACGGCTCTCATGGTCTCTTGCCGGATGCGACGCTGCGGGCAGCCGACCGCGCGCGCCGGGGCCCACCCCCGCGTCTCGGCCGCGCTGTTTAGAATTGTGATAAAGTACTGTAAAACTTGATCTTTCTTCATCCGGACTACGGGCAGCCGGACGCGGCCGCAAGCGGCCTTCACGCGGAAGGCGACGCCTGTTGCCGTAGCGACACGTATCGGTGGTGCGGCGGGGGGCGGTCCCGCGGGGCTACTTCACCCGGTCCGCGAGCCAGCCGGCCAGGACGTCCGCGACGGCGTCGCTGTTCGTCTCCAGCATCATCATGTGGCCGTTGCCGTGGAGGCCGCGGTCGGCCAGCCGGACCACGTCCGGCCTGGCGCCGGCCTGGGTCAGGAACGCGACGGTGCAGTCGTCGTAGGTCGCGTGGAAGGAGGCCTCCGCGGTCACCACCACGGCCGGCACCTTGGCGAGGTTCGGCAGGGACCGGACGGGCTCGCCCTGCAGCCAGCAGCGGATCCGCCCGTCCGCCGCCCTGTCGGACTTGGATTCGGCCCCCTTGGCCGCCTGCGCCACCGTCAGGTCCTCGGGCGCCCGGACCGGCGGGTCGAAGGTCAGCGGCATGCGGGTCAGCCCGTAGGCGCGGGCGCGCCCGTCGCCGGTCTTCTCCCAGAACTCCTTGCCGCCGCGGAACTGCACGTCGAAGAAGGGCGGGCCGTTCGGCTCGACGGCGACATGCGCCTTCACGAGGTCCGGCCGCGCGTCCGAGGCCGCCCAGCCGAACAGGGCCGCCTGACCGTGGGTGAGCAGGATCGCCGGCCCGATCCTATCCAGCAGCGCCACGAGCGCTGGGTCGACCAGCTCCTCGGTCTGCTGGCTGTTGGCGAGGAACGGGACCTGGCTGGCGAAGAACTGGTCGAAGGCGGCGTTGCCCTGCACGCCGGCCCCGCCCGGCCAGCGGGTGTGGAGCTTGGCCTGCGGGTAGAGGTCGTAGACCTCGGGCGCCGTGTGGGTGCGCTCCAGGCTGCGGGTGCCGAGCCGGTCGTAGGGGCCGTAGACCTCCGGGTTGGTGCCCGAGCGCCCGCGCCCGACCTGATCGACCACGTAGACCTGGTAGCCCTTCTCGACGAAGCGCTGCACCCAGCCCGGGCGGCCGTCCGCGGTCGCGAGGTAGTTCACGCCGGTCTGGGCGAGGCCGTGGACCATCACCACCGGGTAGGGCTGCGTGACCCGGGCCGGGGTGCGTGACTGGACGAACATCTGGCCGACCATCACGGTCTTGTCGCCGAGCTTCTGGTAGCGGCCGCCGATGTAGAAGTAGCCGGCGCGGGTCACCGGCTCGGCCGGGCCCGGCTCCGCCGCCGCTCCCGGCGCGGCGGGGGCGGGCGCCGCGCTCCGGGGCGGGGCGTTCGGAGGCGTCGCGGGCTGGGGAGCGGGCAGGGGCGCGGGCTGGGCCGGGACCGGCCCCTGCGCCCGGGCGGGGCCCGCGACAGGCCCGGCTCCCAGCACAGTTCCCAGTCCGGCGGCCAGGATCAGCCCCTGAGCGGCGCGCAGCGCCGCGCGGGTGCCGTTCGCGGTGCCGTTCGCGGTGCCGTTCGCGATGCCGCCCGCGATGCCGCTGCCGGCCATGCCGTCTCTCCCGGATGCGCGCCGCTCCGCGCCGGCGCTTATTGCGGGAAACGCAACGTTCCACCAGCCAGGAAAGCTGCACGGTCCCGCGCGATCATCCCCGGCCGGACGAAGCGTCGCGGCGACCGGGATCGCGGCCGAGCCCGGCCCTCCGCGCATGCCAGGCGCGACCGCGGCGGCGCTGGCGCGGCGCGGGCGGCGCGCCCACTTTGGGGAGGCACCGGCGCCACAGCGGCGCCCCCCGCCCGGATCGCCCGCGGCGGGGCGAAGCCAAGGACTCCCGCCGTGGATCCCGAAACCGCCAAGACCCTGGTCTCCGCCGCCCTGGTCGCGTCGATCACCCTGTTCAGCCTCGTGTCGCTCCAGGCGTTCGTCGCCCAGATCCTGGCCGACCTCCGCGACGCCGGGTCCGCCCCGAAGCCTGTGCCGGTGCCGGTGCGCGTCGACCGCCGGGATCCGCCGCAGGCCTGACCGGCCCGCCGCTCCGATCGACGGGTGCCGGGCCGGGCGCGGATCAGGCCCCGTCCTGCCGGGCCCGCTCGCGCAGGATGAACTTCTGCACCTTGCCGGTGGAGGTCTTCGGCAGCTCGCCGAAGACCACGTGGCGGGGGAGCTTGTAGGAGGCCAGCCGCCCCCGGCACCACTGGATCAGCTCGTCGGCCGTGGGGGTCGCGCCGGCTTTGAGCTCGACGAAGGCGCAGGGCGTCTCGCCCCACTTCGCGTCGGGCTTGGCCACCACCGCGGCCGCGGCCACTGCCGGGTGCTTGAACAGGGCGTCCTCGACCTCGATCGACGAGATGTTCTCGCCGCCCGAGATGATGATGTCCTTCGAGCGGTCCTTGAGCTGCACGTAGCCGTCCGGGTGCTTCACCCCGAGGTCGCCGGTGCGGAACCAGCCGCCCTTGAAGGCGGCCTGCGTGGCCGCCGGGTTCTTGAGGTAGCCGCGCATCACCACGTTGCCGCGCATCATCACCTCGCCGATCGTCGCCCCGTCGGCGGGCACCGGCTCCAGCGTCTCCGGGTCGCGCACGTCGAGGGCCTCGAGCACCGGGTAGCGCACGCCCTGGCGGGCCTTCCGGGCTGCCCGCTGGTCGGCCGCCAGCGCGTCCCAGTCGGCGTGCCAGGCGTTGACCACCGCCGGGCCGTAGCTCTCGGTCAGGCCGTACAGGTGGGTCACGTCGAACCCGGCCTCCGACATGCCGGCCAGCACCGCCTCCGGCGGCGGGGCCGCGGCGGTGAAGAAGGCGACGCGCCGGGGCAGGTCGCGGCGCTCGGCATCGGCGGCGTTGATCAGCATCTGCATGACGATCGGCGCGCCGCAGAGATGCGTGACCCCGTGCTCGGCCATCAGCCGGTACATCGTCTCGGCCCGCACCTGCCGCAGGCAGACATGGGTCCCGGCCACGATCGACAGGGTCCAGGGGAAGCACCAGCCGTTGCAGTGGAACATCGGCAGGGTCCAGAGATAGACCGGGTGCTGGCCGAGCCCGCCCGTGATGACGTTGCCGAGGGCCAGCAGCGCCGCCCCGCGATGGTGGTAGACCACGCCCTTCGGGTCGCCGGTGGTGCCCGACGTGTAGTTCAGGGTGATCGCGTCCCACTCGTCGTCCGGCAGCCGCCAGTCGTGCTCCGGGTCGCCGCCGGCCAGGAAGGCCTCGTAGTCGGTCGCGCCCAGGCGGGCGCCCGGGCCGTCGTACTCGGGATCGTCGACGTCGATCACGAAGGGCTTGGGCTCCAGCCCCTCCAGGGCCCCGGCGGCCGTCCGGGAGAACTCGCGGTCGGTGATCAGCACCTTGGCCTCGCCGTGCTGCAGGCAGAAGCGGATCGCGTCGGCGTCGAGGCGGGTGTTGAGGGTGTTGAGCACCGCCCCGGTCATCGGCACGCCGTAGTGGCACTCGATCATCTCGGGGGTGTTGGCGAGCAGCGCCGCCACGGTGTCGCCGCGGCCGATCCCGCGCGCCGCCAGCGCCGAGGCGAGGCGGCGGGCCCGGGCGTAGACCTCCCGGTAGGGCCGCCGCAGGGGGCCGTGGACCACCGCGACGTGGTCGGGAAACACCCGCGCGGCCCGGTCCAGGTAGAGCAGGGGCGTCAGCGGCTGGTGGTTGGCCGGGACGCGGTCGAGGTCGCGGTCGTAGATCGTGTCGCGGGCCATCCCCGTCCTCCCGGCAAAGTGTTGCCGGGACAGTAGCTTGCCGGAACGGGCGCGATCAATCGGTCCGGCGGGGCTTCCGCGCCCCGTCGCGCGCTCAGTGGCGCGGCTCGTCCTCGGGCTCGGGCAGGAAGCGGGCGAGCTCGAAGCCGATCTCGATCATCAGGTGCTCGATCCGGTCGGTGAGCGACGGCCGGTGCAGGGCGCGGGCGAGGTCGCGCAGGGCGATGACGTGCTCGGCCATCCGGTTCACCACCCGCTCGCTCTGCACGAGGTTGGCGGCCTGCTCCTCGGTGCGGTCGATGGCGATGCCGCGCCCGCGGGTCGCCCCGCCGGCGGGGTCGCGCTCGATCCGGCCGCGCATCAGCAGCGTGCGGATCCCGGTGCGGGTGTCCTTCGTGCGGAACTCCGCCTCGACGGGACCGCCGGTCTCGGCCACCGCGTGGAGATAGCTCTCGATCCGGACGCGGTCCTCGGGATGGGTGCGGTCGAGGAAGGCCTCAAGGGACACGCCGGCGGCGGCCGCCTCGGGGTCCAGGCCGAGCAGATCCGCGAGCGGGGCCGAGAGCGCCAGCTGCCCCGCCCAGTAATCGTGGGCCCAGGTGCCCACGACGCCGGAGGCCTCCAGAATGGATTGCGGGATCGGGGCTTCGGACATGCCATTCCTCGATGGGGCGATCCTTGTCTTTAAACTTGAGGTTTTCACCCCCACCAAGCTCCTCGTCTCACCCGCGCTCACGCTACGGTATCCGGGCGTCGCTGGAAAGGCTGTTAACCCTCTATATGCCAAGAATCTTAACTTGAAGTTTAGACTGCTGTCCTGCTGCCGCACTGGGCGGGGATATCCGGGAGGGACCGTTGTCTTAACGGCTCGTTAACCATGTCGGCCCCAACCTGTGCCCCGACATCCTTGGGTCACAGGATCGCGGCACGCCGCGAATCCCATACCTGAGGTTGGCACAGACGGCGCGGCGACCGGCAGTTGCGGGCGCCCGGACGGATGCATGGGGCCTTCTGGAGGACGCCCGGGATGAAAGCGATCACCTTCGTCACGCAGAAGGGCGGCAGCGGCAAGAGCACGCTGTGCATCTCCCTGGCGGTGGCCGCCCGGGAGGCGGGCCACACGGTCTGCATCCTGGAGATGGACCGGCAGGCCACGATCTCCGACTGGCTGGACCACCGCACGGCCGACGGTCCCGAGGTGGCGCAGATCGACGCCACCCAGATCGACGCCGTGATGGAGCGCCTGCGCGACTCCGCCTACGACTACGTGTTCATCGACACGCCCGGCGTCGATTCCACCGGCACCCTCTCGGCGATCCGCGCCGCGGATCTGTGCATCATCCCGTGCCGGCCGACCCCCGCGGACCTGCGGGCGTTCAAGCCGACCCTGGCCGCCGTCTACCGGCTGGAGAAGAAGTTCGCCTTCGTGCTGAACCAGACCCCGCCGCGCTCCTACCGGGTCCGCGACGCCGCGGACGGGCTCGCGGTGCTCGGCATCCTGCCCGACGTGAACATCGTCGCCCGCACCGACCACCAGGACGCGATCGGCCTCGGCCAGGGCGTCACCGAGTTCAACCCCAAGGGCCAGGCCGCCGGGGAGGTCCGCCGCCTCTGGTCGTGGATCGAGCGCCGCACGCAGTCCCTGAGGACGGGCCAGCATGTCCAAGCCGCCTAAGCTCAGCCTCGCGGCGATCGTGGCCTCGGCGAGCCCGCCGGCCCGGCCCCAGGCGGCCCGGCCGCAGGGCGCCGAGATCGTGTCGCTCACCCTCGCGCCCTCGGCGCCGAAGCAGGCGGCCACGCTCAAGCAGCGCGCCCGCCAGATGTCGGTCTACCTGGAGCCGCCGGTCTACGACCAGCTGCGCGACCTCGCCTACGCCGAGCGGACCAAGATGCACGCGCTGATGCTGGAAGGCCTCGACCTGCTGTTCAAGCAGCGGGGCGCCCAGTCGATCGGGCAGCTCACCGACACGCAGTCCCGCTGAGGGCGAACTCGGCCTTCGGCCTATTACACCCGGGGCGGCGCGGCCGCTCCGGAGCGTGCCGCTGCTGCGCGCGGCGCCTTCCGGCCCTCCGGGACCGCGGCGCCGCGGAGGGCCGGCGCGGATCAAGCGACCCGCGGCCTCCGCACCGGCTCGGTCCCGAGCCATCGCGATCCTGGCCCCGCTCCCACACGGAAAAGTGGAGCGCCGCGCCCGGGGGCGGTCGGACGGGCGCGCCAGTAAGAATTTGAAAAATCCGTTCCCGAACAAGATGTTGCCCGTCGATCCGCGCGCAATGCTCGAGAACCGACCGGCCGCGCGGCCCGCTTCCTGAACCCGGCCGCAGCCCATCGTTCAGGCTTCCTTTACGCGACCGCTACAAATCTGGGTGGACCGATCGCGGCCCCGTGCACGCGGCCGGCTCCGGTCCGGTCGGGCCCCGCTCACGCGTAGAGTTTGGTGAAGTCCACGATGGTGCGCACGACGCTTCCCCGGCCGGCGCGCCTCGCCCTGCGGCTCATCGCCGTCTCGGGCGTGGCCCTGGCCACGGCCAACTGCGCGACCTCGCCCCAGCAGAAGCTCGCCGCCGGGAACGGGATCGACCCGAAATACGGGGTCAAGGCGAGCCCGCGCCTCTACAACGAGGGCGACGTGATCCCGAAGGGCGGCGGGCGCCGCTACACCGGCAAGCCCTACGTGGTGGCCGGCCAGACCTACGTGCCGAAGGAGAATCCGAGCGGCTACGTGCGCGAGGGGCTCGCCTCCTGGTACGGCTCGGCCTTCCACGGCCGCATGACCGCCAACGGCGAGGTCTTCGACCGCCACTCGATCGCCGCCGCCCACCCGACCCTGCCGCTGCCGAGCTACGCCCGGGTGACGAACCTCGAGAACGGCTACTCGATGCTGGTGCGCGTCAACGACCGCGGCCCCTACCATGCCGGCCGGGTCATGGACGTGTCGGAGGATGCGGCCGAAGCGCTGGGCTTCCACCGCAGGGGCACCGCACGGGTGCGCGTCGAGTATGTCGGCAAGGCCTCGGTGGCCGGCAGCGACGACCGCAAGCTCCTCGCGAGCCTGCGCACCGACGGACGGCCGGCCGGCCGCTCGACCGTGATGATGGCCGATCTCGGCCCGACGGAGGACACCGAGCGCTACACGCGCTCCGCCCCGGCTCTGGCCTTCAGGCCCGCCCAGGAGGCGGAGGAGAGCGTTACGGAGGCCGGGACGGCGGCCGGGAAGGCGCCCGCCGAGGCCCCGGCCGCCCGGCCCGAGCGGGCGGCGCCGGTGCGCGCGCCGATCGTGCTGGCCTCGGCCGCCGTGACGGTCCCGGCGGCCGTGCAGCCCACCGCCCCGCGGGTGCGCGAGTTCCGGCCCGCCCCCGTGCCGGCCGTCGCCGCCAGGGGCGGCCTCGGGGCCGGGACCCTGAAGGTCGCGGGTCTCAACCCGGCCCACACCCCCGGCCTCGCCCCGGCCGCGCCGCCGGCGCACGGTCATGCCGCCGGGAAGGCCGGCCCGAAGGCCGGCCCGGCCCTCGCCGAGGTCCATCGCCGGGCGGTCCCGGCGCCCGGGACCGTGAAGCTCGCCAAGGCGTCGTCGGGCCCGTCCTCCGCGCCGCACGGCGCGTCCCCGGCCGCGATGCCCGCCGCGATGCCGGCCTCGGCCAAGCTCGCCATGGCGCGCCTCGCCGCGGTGCCGGCCAGGGCGTCGGCCACGAAGGCCGGTGCGCCGGCCGCGAACGGCTCCGCGACCACCTCTGCCAAGACCGCCCCCAAGGCCCCCGCCGCCAAGGGGCCGGCCACCAAGACCGCCGGCAAGGCGGGACACGCCCGCCTCGCCGGGATCTACTGACGGCGGCGCCCGGGCCGACCCGCGGCCGCCCGACGGGTCCGGCGGCCCATGTGGCGGCCGATGTGGCGGCCGATGCGGCATTTCGCATTCGATCCGGCGCCGAAACCGTAATATGGTCACGCTTGTTATTGGGATACGGGCGGGACGCTTCCGGCCCGACGGCAGGCGCGGGACGGAACGGTGATGCGCAGACCCCTTCTCACCCTTCTCGCGGCCGCCTGCGCGCTGGGCGCCGGCCTCGCCGCCGCCGCCGCGCAGACTTTCCAGACCGCGGCCCCGCACGCGATCCTGATCGACGCCGATTCCGGCTCGGTCCTGTTCGAGAAGGCCGCCGACGAGCGGTTCTCGCCGGCCAGCATGGCCAAGCTCATGACCACCGACATCGTGTTCGAGGCGCTGAAATCCGGCCGCCTGTCGATGGACACGGAGTTCACCGTCACCGAGGACGCGTGGAAGCGCGGCGGGGCCGGGGGCGGCGGCTCGTCGATGTTCGCGCAGGTGAACAGCCGCATCAAGATGTCGGACCTGCTGCGCGGCCTGATCGTGCAGTCGGGCAACGACGCGGCCATCACCATCGCGGAGAACATGGCCGGCTCCGAGGAGGCCTTCGCCGGGCTGATGAACCAGCGCGCCAAGGAGATCGGGCTGACGAACTCGACCTTCCGCAACGCCACCGGCTACTCGGCGCCCGACCAGAAGGTCACGGCCCGGGACATGGCGAAGCTCGCGCTGCACATCATCGACACCTACCCGGACTACTACAAGATCTTCGCCGAGAAGGAGTTCACCTGGAACAAGATCCGCCAGCAGAACCGCAACCCGCTGCTCGCCCTCGACATCGGCGCGGACGGGCTCAAGACCGGCTACCTGGAGGAATCCGGCTACGCGCTCACCGGCTCGGCGGTGCAGAACGGCCAGCGGCTCGTGCTGGTGGTCTCGGGGCTCAAGACCGCCCGGGACCGCGCCTCCGAGTCGCGCAAGCTGATGGAGTGGGGGTTCCGCGCCTTCGAGCCCCGGCAGGTCTTCGCGCCGGGCGAGACCGTGGCCGAGGCCGCGGTGTTCGGCGGCCAGTCGGGCTCGGTGCCGCTGGTGGCGAAGAAGCCCGTGCGGGTGCTGCTGCCGCGGGGCTCCAGCGACCGGGTCAGTGCCAGGGCGATCTATACCGGGCCGCTCATCGCCCCGGTGGAGGAGGGCCAGCGGGTCGGGATCCTGCGCGTCCAGCGCGGCGAGACCGTCGCCCTCGACCAGCCGCTCTTCGCCGGCGCCGCGGTGGAGCCCGGCACCCTGTCGCAGCGGGCGATGGACGCGGCGCTGGAATTCGGCACCGGCCTCGTCCGCAAGGCCTTCGACCGGGCCGGCAAGGGAACCGACAAGGGCGGGGACAAGGGGACCGACAAGGGTGCTGCCGGGGCGGCCAACCCGTCGTGACGGCGCGCGCGTGACCGGGCCGCTGTCCGGGGATCCCGCCGGGGCGGGCGGCACCTTCATCACCGTCGAGGGCGGGGAGGGGGCCGGCAAGTCGACCCAGATCGCCCGCCTCGCCGCGACCCTGCGCGCGCGCTCGGGGCGGCCCGTCTGCGTGACGCGCGAGCCCGGCGGCTCGCCGCGGGCGGAGGAGATCCGCACGGCGCTGCTCGACGGCGTCGCCAAGCCCTACGGCCCCTTCGCGGAGGCCCTGCTGTTCAGCGCCGCCCGGATCGACCATCTCGACCGGCTGATCCGCCCGGCGCTCCGCCGGGGCGAGACCGTGCTGTGCGACCGGTTCATCGACTCGACCCGGGCCTACCAGGGCGCCGCCGGGGGGCTCGATCCCGGGCTCGTGGACGCCCTGGAGCGGGTCGTCGTCGGCCCGACCCGGCCCGATCTCACCCTGATCCTCGACCTCGCCCCCGAGTCCGGCCTCGCCCGCGCGGCCGGGCGCGGCGCCCGGACGGGGCAGGGGGCCGACCGGTTCGAGGCCGAGGCCCTCGACTTCCACGTCCGGCTGCGGGAGGCCTTCCTGGCGATCGCCCGGGCGGAACCGGGGCGCTGCGCGGTGATCGACGCGTCCCGCGATCCCGACACGGTCGAGGCGGCGATCCGCGCCGCCGTCGCGTCCCGGCTGCCGGCGCTCCTGCCCGACCGGCCGGCGGGGGCGGGCCGGAGCGGCGACGCCGCGTGAGCGGCCGTACGGGCGTGGCCGGTCCCGGCCCGACCGGTCCCATCCTGGCCGGCGGCCGTGTAAGCAGTCGCGCGGGCGCGCCGCCCAGATCGGAGCCCGCCGGCCCGCGCCGTGAGACCCACTCCATGAAGCCCGCCCGTGAAGCCCGCCCCGTGAGACCCGCCCCGTGAAGCCCACCGACCGCGCCGCCGACGACGTCGAGCCCGGGGACCTCGCCGGGATCCCGCGCCCGCGCGAGACCCTCGGGCTCGTCGGCCACGCGGCCGCGGCCGACGCCTTCGCGGCCGCCATCGCGGCGGGGCGCCTGCACCACGCGTGGCTGATCGGCGGCGCCCCCGGCATCGGCAAGGCGACCCTGGCCTACCGGGTCGCCCGGCGCCTGCTCGCCTACCCGGGGGGCGGGGGCCCGGCGGGCCTCGACGTGCCGGCGGGCGACGCCGTCCTCGGCAAGGTGGCGGGCCTGTCGCACCCGAACCTCGTGGTCCTGCGCCGCCACCGGAGCGCCGGCGCCAAGACGCTGCCGACCAAGATCTCGGTCGACGCCGTGCGCCGCGCCCTCGACCTGTTCGCCTCGACGGCCGCGGATTCGGGCTGGCGCGTCTGCATCCTCGACAGCGCCGAGGACCTGAACGCCAACGCGGCCAACGCGCTGCTGAAGGTGCTGGAGGAGCCGCCGCCCCGCGCGCTGTTCCTGATCCTGTCCCACCAGCCCGGCCGGCTGCTGCCGACCATCCGCTCCCGCTGCCGGGCGCTGATGCTGCGCCCCCTCCCGGCCGAGGACGTCGCCCGGGTGGTGCGCGGCCTGCCCGAGCCCTTCGCGCAGCCCGACGAGTCCGCCCTGGCCCGGGCGCTGGCCCAGTGCGAGGGCTCGGTCGCCCGCGCGCTCGCGATGCTCGATCCGGTCACCGCCGGCCTCGTGGCCGAGATCGAGACCCTGCTGGCGCGGGCGCGCACGCCCGACTGGGGCCGGGTGCTCAAGCTCGCCGAGACCCTGGCGGGCCGCGACGCCGAGGCGCGGTTCGAGGCCGCCCAGGACGCGGTGCTGCGCTTCGTCTCGGCCGAGATCGACCGGCGCCGGGATGAGCCCCCCGCCCGCCTCGCGGCCCTGGTGGAGGTCGCCGACCGGTTCGGCCGCGCCGCCCGGGAGGCGGCGATCTACAACCTCGACCGGCGCCCGGTCGTGCTGTCGCTGTTCGGGGATCTCGCGGCGGTGGCTTAGGGCCCGGCGGGCACCCGTCCCCGTCGCCCGTATCCGACATCCGGATCCGGCCCGCCGCCGGCGTGGAACCGTCCGGCGCCGGCGCCGTTGTCCGCGCGATGACAGCATACTGTCATTCTGACAATGTCCTGCCGCCAGGACGTGCCCCATGGAGCCCGACCCGCCTCGGACAGCCCGCGACCGCGACCGGACCCGGCACGCCCTGTCGGACCTCGTGGTCGCGGTGTTCCGCCTCAACGGCGACCTGCTCGCGGCCGGCGACACGCTGGTGCAGGATCTCGGGCTCACCAGCGCCCGCTGGCAGGTGCTGGGGGCCATCGCCCTCGCGCCGGCGCCGCTGCCCGTCGCCCACATCGCCCGCAACATGGGCCTCGCCCGCCAGTCGGTGCAGCGCCTCGTCGGCGAGATGCGGGCCGACGGGCTGATCCGGCTCGCGCCCAACCCCCACCACCGCCGCGCGCCCCTCGTCGCCATGACCCCGCGGGGCGCGGAGGCCTATCGGCAGGCGATGGCGCGCAACGCCCTCTGGTCGGACGGGCTCACCGAGGGCCTCGCGCCCGAGGGCGTCGAGGCCGCCGCCGCGCTGCTGCAGGGCCTGCAGCGGCGGATCGGCGCCTCCCACGCCGCCATCGCGTCCATCGCCGCGGAGGCCCGGCAGGAGACGCCACACGAGACCCCGCACGAGACCCCACAGGAAACCCGACAGGAGACCGACCGATGACCGACGCCCACGCCGCCCCGGGCTACGACGCCGACGTGATCGTCGTCGGCGCGGGCCCCGTCGGCCTGACCGCGGGCTGCGCCCTGCGCCATCACGGCGTGTCGTGCCTGGTCCTGGAGCAGCGCGCGGAGGTCAGGGCGTACTCGCGGGCCAACAATCTCTGGGCCCGCCCGCAGGAGTTGCTCGCCGGCATCGGCCTGCGCGACGCCCTGGCGGAGAACGCCTACGCGGTCCGCACCATCAACTTCTTCGTCGACGGCGCGCCGACGACGCCGATCCCCATCGCCGACGTCGCCAGCCCCTATCCCGACGTCCTATACAGCGGGCAGGACGTGATCGAGCGGACCTTGATCGACGCGTTCGAGGCCCGCGGCGGTCGGCTGGACCGGGGCTGCACGGTGACCGGCATCGACCAGGACGCGGCGGGCGTCACCGTGACCCTCCGGCGGGGCGCGGACGGGCCGGAGACGCGGCTGCGCGCCCGCTACTGCGTGGCCGCCGACGGGGCCCGGAGCACGGTCCGCGCCCGGCTCGGCCTGGATTTCGAGCCCGAGCGGCTCGCGGGCTGCATGAACCGGCAGGTCGACGCCCGGCTGTCCTGGCGCCGCGGGTCCGAGCCGGACCAGCTCTGGTTCTTCTACTACCCGCGCGGCTTCGCCGGCATCATGCCGGTCTGGGGCGGCTACCACCGGCTGTTCTTCCTGGCCGACGACGCCGGCGTGCCGGACCGCGACCCGACGCTCGCGGAGATCCAGGCCCTCGCCCGGGAGGTCACCGGCGACGAGACCCTCACCCTGAGCGACCCGCAATGGCTCACCCACAGCCGCTTCGCCTACGGGGTCTCCCCCGGCTACGCGCGGGGCCGCGTCTTCCTGGCGGGCGATGCCGGGCACCTGTCCCTGCCGATCGGCGGCCAGGGAATGAATGCCGGCCTCCACGACGCGGTCGAGATCGCGTGGCGGCTGGCCATGACCCTGCGGGGCGAGGCGGCGCCCGCCATCCTCGACTCCTACGACGGCGAGCGCGGCGGCGAGCACGCCCGGCTGAGCGCCCAGCAGGTGCGCGGGTTCCGGTGGACCGTCTATCGCGGCCCCGTCACCGACACGGTGCTGGGGCTGGCCGCGAAGGCGCTGCCGAACCTGGGCTCCCTGCTGCAGGGGACGGACGACATGCAGCAGATGGGCGTCGCCTATCCCGGCAGCCTCCTGAACGCGGATCACCTGTCGGGCCTCGCGAACCTGATGCACCTGCTGCGGCCGGGGCCGAAGCCGGGCCAGCGCGCGCCGGACGCGCCGGTGACGCGGGACGGGGTGCGCACGCGCCTGTTCCCGTTCCTCTACAACCCGGACGGATGGACGACGGGCTGGGCGCTCCTGTGCTTCGACGGACGGTCGCCGGAGGCGGCGCCCGCCCTTCTGGAGGCGGTCCGGGCCGTGGCGCCCTGGCCCTGGCTGCGTCCGCGGCTCGTCCTCGCCGGCCCCCTGATCGCGGCGGCGGAGGTGCCCGTCCTGTCGGATCTGGACGGCCGGGCACACGGCGCCTACGGGCTGGAGGGCCGGCCGGCGCTCGTGCTGGTGCGCCCGGACGGGCACATCGCCTTCCGGAGCGGCGCGGATCGGACCGACCGCCTGATCGCGTATTGCCGCGCGCTCTTCGACGCGGCGGGGCGCGCGGCCGGGGAAGCGGTGCGGCCGGAGGCGGCTTGCGCCGGGTGAGGGCAGCGGGGGCCGCGACGTCGGTGCCGTGCCCCGGGGCACGGCTCCGCCCCTCGTCCCGGCGCCGCGTCCCGGCCGAGCGCGACCGGCACCGGAGTCGCGGCGTCTCACGGATCCGGCCGGCTGCCGGACAGGCGCAGGATCGCGGCTTCCCTGTAGGCGCGGGGCGACAGGCCGTGGCGGTCCTTGAAGCGCCGGGCGAAATGGGCCTGGCTCGCGAAGCCGCACTCGTAGGCCACGACGCCGATCGGGCGGTGCAGGCTGACCGGATCGGAGAGGCGCTTGGCCGCCGCCGCGAGGCGGCGCTCCCAGATCCAGTCGGAGATGTGCTGGCCGCGCTCGTGGAACAGCTCCTAGAGCCGGCGCAGGGACACGCCCATCGCGGCGGCAAGCCGGGGCGGATCGAGGGTCTGGTCGCCGAGATTCGCCTCGACATGGGCCTTGGCGCGCTGGACCACGACGCTGCCGTGCAGGGAATGCGGCACCTCCCGGGCCATCCGATCCGCGAGCGCGGCCACGATCAGATCCACGCCGATGGTCGCCATGCGCTCCGCCGCCTCGGGGGAGAGCTGCCGGTTCACCCGGAGCAGATCCCCGAAGAAGGTCGTCACCAGGCGGGTCGTGGCCGATCCGGCGGGCATCGTCAGGGCCGCGAACAGCCGGGCCGGTCCGAGCAGGCCCTCGAGGCGCTCCCGCGGCAGGGCCATGACCAGGGTCTGGCCATCCGTGCGCGCGTCCAGCACGCCCGGGTGATGGTCGATGACGGTGAGGTCTCCCGTCCCCTGCACCGCCTCGCGGCCGTGCTGCTGAAAGGTGGACGCGCCGGCGAGACGGAAGTTCACGCGGATCAGCCCGTCAGGCCGGCGCCGGACCGTATCGGCGGTGATCGTGGTCGTGAGGGCGCTCTGGGTGATCCGGCTGAAGGTCAGCGGGCCGACGGCGCCGATCTCGATCTCGCCCGCGAACGGCCCGTCGGCGCGCCGCCGCTGCTCGATCGGCCCGATCCGTTCGGCGACGACCTCCTGCCAGAGCTTGAAGCGCGTCCGGGGATGTGTCCCGGCCGTCGAGAAGACCCGGCGCATCAGGCCGCTCGGAGAGGCGCTGGCGCGCGGCCTCCGGAGGACCCGTCCGTTGCGCGGAGCCGGATGCCCCGGAGCGTGACCTGAAGACAAGTCATCGACGACGGATAGATCACATCTCCACCATATTTGATCGACCAATTCAGCAATAATCGACTTATTTTCTCTGTTATTCGCGATATATCGAACCGTTTACGGACATAAATCCGATCTCTATAGACATTTCGTCGACAAAGACCTGGCAATACCGATTCGAATCGCTCATATGTCACGCTCCTTCGCCCCTCAAGCTCCGAGAATAACTTAGCGAGCGGATCTGCGTCCGCTGGCGCTCGGCATTCCGGGCCGATGTGACGTCGATGGCGGCCGTGCGTGGTGCACCGATCCGGCGGCGCGACGGAACGCCGGCAGGGCTCGGCCCATGTGACGGTGCCAGCGGCCGATGAGTCTTCGGCACAGACGTCCTTGCGAGCGGAGCGAAGCAATCCAGCAGCGCGACCTTGCCGATGTTGCGCCGCCCTGGGTCGCTTCGCTGCGCTCGCGATGACGGAGAAGCGTCGTCGACCGCAGCGCGCGGCTCAGCTTCCCTTGACAATGTTCCTATTTTGTGCTTCCTGACCGCACCTGTCCGCGGCGGCCCGGGAGCGATCCCGGGGCGTCCTTCGGGGGCCCGCCCGGTGGCTGACCGTGCGGGTCCGGGGACGGGGCGGCGCCCGCGTCGGTGGCTCTCAGCCGCCATCGCCCCGGGCGGCGGACCGGTGCGGGGCGTGCCTCGGACGCGGGCGTGAGACCGGGCGGCACTGTGCCCGGCGGGGTGAGGAAATGCCCCCGCGCCGACCCGCCTCTGGGCCGACCCTGAGCGACCTGCGGACCCGCCCACTACGAGGCGGGGGACGGC
>NZ_FNVI01000026.1:0-83734 GCF_900107945.1 Methylobacterium sp. 190mf
CAACAGCACCGAGCTGCCGTTCCAGGCCGACGGCATCACGCTGGCGCAGGCGCTGGCCAAGGCGCGCGGCCTGTCGGACTTCGCCGCCGACCCGGCCGGGACGTTCATCTTCCGGTTCGAGCCGGCCAGCGTCGTGCGCCGGCTCAGCCCCGGCTCGAAGCTTCTCGGCACGCCTCTGGTGCCGGTGGTCTACCGGATCGACATGCGCGACCCCAACAGCCTGTTCGTGTCCCAGGCGTTCCGGATGCGCAACCGCGACCTGATCTACGTGTCGAATGCGCCCTTCACAGAGGTCCAGAAGGTCCTCACCGCCTTCAACGGCGTCACGGGCCCCGTCTCCTCGGCCGCCCTGGCCTATTCCTACGCCAAGTAAGGCGGCGCACCGCGACGCGGGCACCCACCCCACCGCGCGACGGATGCCGGGTTCGCGTCGCGCCGATCCGGCCGATGCGCGCGTCCGACCGAGACCGCGGAGACCGGTCGCCCGAATGCCGAAGGGGGCGCGGATGTGATCCGCGCCCCCTTCTTCGTAACGCTCTCGGGGAACCGGGGCTCCCGGCCCCGGCCGGGCTCAGACGCGCTTCGCCAGCAGTTGCTCGATCAGCGAGCCGCCCTTGTCGATGGCGGCGAGCTCCTCCGCCACCGCGTTCACGGTGTCGCGGATCTGGTCGGGGGTGTGCTCGGAGGTGAGGAAGAAGCGCAGGCGCGAGGCCCGCTCCGGCACGGCCGGGTGGATGATCGGCTGCACGTTGATGCCCCGGCGGAACAGCCGGTCCGACAGCGTCACCGCCTTCAGCGAGTCGCCGACGATGATCGGCACGACCGCGAGGCCGAGGCTGAAGCCGGTGTCGAGGCCGAGCTTCTTGGCGGTGGCCAGGAACAGGGTGCCGTTCTGGCGCAGGCGCTCGACCCGCTCCGGCTCGGCGTGCATCACGGCCAGCGCCGCCTCGGCGGCGGCGGCCAGCGGCGGCGACATGCCGACGCTGTAGACGAAGCCGCCGGCCGTGTGCTTCAGGTACTCGATCAGCGCGATCGGGCCGCAGATGTAGCCGCCGCAGGTGGACAGCGTCTTCGACAGCGTGCCCATCCAGATGTCGACCTCGCGGGGATCGACGCCGCAATGCTCGAACAGGCCGGCGCCGGTGCGGCCGGTGACGCCGAGGCCGTGCGCTTCGTCGACCATCAGCCACGCGTCGTAGCGCTTCTTGAGGGCCACGAGCCCGGCGAGGTCCGGCGCGTCGCCGTCCATGCTGTAGAGGCCCTCGACCACGATCAGCGCCCGGCGATGCTCGTGGCGGGTCGACTGGAGCAGGGTCTCCAGGGCGTCGAGGTCGTTATGCGCGAAGGAGCGGCGCTGGGCGCCCGACAGCTGCGCGCCGGTGACGATGCTGTTGTGGGACAGCGCGTCGTGGAAGATCACGTCGCCGGCTTCCAGCAGGGCGCCGATGGTCGTGACGTTGGTGGCGTGGCCGCTCACCATCACGATGCAGCCCTCGGACTGGTAGTGCTTGGCCAAAGCCTGCTCGAGGCTGATGTGCCCGGGCCGCTCGCCCGCCACCACGCGGCTCGCCGACGCGGAGGTGCCGTAGGCCTCGATTGCCTCCCGGGCGGCGTTGCTCACCCGCGGATGACCGTTCAGGCCGAGGTAATCGTAGGACGAGAAGTTGGTGAAGCTCTTCTGGTCGATCCGCGTCGTGGCCCCGGCCTTGGCGTCGTGGACGCGGAAGAACGGGTTGCCCAGACCGATCAGGTCGGCCGCCTGGCGCTGGAGCTTCAGCTCGCGGTAGCCCGGCAGGTTCTCGAAGTTCTGCGCCGCCGACTTGCCGGCGGGAGAGGCCGTCTTGACGGGGGCCGGGCGCGGCGTCGCGCGCCCGAGCCGGTTGGTCACGAAGCCGGCGAGCGCCGCGCGCCCGCCGTCCGGCCGTGCCGTGTCGGTCATGAGTTGGTCTCTTTGATCTCGCTGGACGTCTGCTCGATGAGTTCCTTGAGAGGCGCGAGGATCTGCGCATCGACCTCACCGCCGACATGCTTCGAGACGAGGCTCATCGCGACGCCGGCCGTCTCGTCCATGGGCGCGGAAACCGCCTGAATTAAGGACTCCGACAGCTCGTTGACGGTCATGCCCGACGAAAGTCCGGCGGGCGGCGCGTCGAGGGCGAAGCGCTCCTGCAGGCTGGCGCCGAGCTCGACGCCCATCAGCGAGTCGAGGCCGATCTCCGAGAGCTGGCGCACGCGGCTGATGTCGTCCTTCGGCAGCCGCAGGATGCGGGCGATGTCCTCGACGATCGCGTCCGACACGGTCTTGCGGACCGCGTCGAGGTCGCCGCCCTTGAGCAGCGACGCGATGTTGATCGCCTGGACGCCGCCGGCCTCGGCCTGCTGGTCCGAGCCGAGTTCGGCGTAGCTCGGCGAGCGCATGGTGGCGAGACGCTCGCGCGCCTTGCCCCAGTGCATCGCCGCGATGGCGATGACCGCCTCGTCGGGGGACGTGCCCTGGCTGCCCAGCGCCTCGGCCATCAGGTCGAGGCAGCGGCGGGCCTCCATCGGCGTGACGCCGACGCGGCCGGCGAGGCCTTCCATGACCGCCTTGTTGCGGGCGAGCATGCCGACATCGCCGATGGCGCCCCAGGCCACGGCCAGCGCGGGCAGGCCGCGGCGGCGGCGCTGGCGCGCGAGTCCCTCCATGAAGCCGTTGGCGGCCACGTAGGACCCCTGGCCCGGGTTGCCGATGAAGGTCGTCGCCGAGGAGAACAGGACGAAGTAGTCGAGGCTCCGGTCGCGGGTGGCGGCGTCCAGGTGCTGGGCGCCGATCACCTTGGGGCCGATCACCGCGTCGAGCGCCGCGGCGTCGATGTTGGAGATCAGGCCGTCCTGGAGAACCGCCGCGGCGTGCAGCACGCCCGCGAGTTTCCTGCCGCCCTGCTCGATCCCGGCGATGAGCCGGTCCACCGAGGCGCGGCTCGTGATGTCGACGGCCTTCGCCTCGACGGTCACGCCCCGCGCGGTGAGCTCTGCGACGATGGCCTTGGCCTCGTCGGTGGCCGCGCCCTTGCGGCCCGCGAGCACGAGGTGCTTGGCACCCCGGTCGATCAGCCAGCGCGCCGCCTCCAGGCCGAAGCCGCCGAGGCCGCCGGTCAGCAGGTGGACGCCCTCGGCCGAGACCGTGAACGGCCGGGCCGTGTCCTTCATGATCGTGCCGGCCTTCGGCGGGCTGATCACGATCTTCCCGATATGGCCGGACTGCTGCATCAGCCGGAACGCGTCCGAGGTCTCGGCCGCCGTGAAGGGCTGGTACGGCAGGGGCTTGAGGCCGCCGTCGTTGAACAGGGCCATGACCTCGCGGAACATTCGCGCGCCGTCGTCGCCCTGGTGCTGGATCACCTGGTCGAGGTCGACGCCGAAGTAGCTGAGGTTCCGCCGGAACGGGCGCAGGCCGATATGGGTGTTGGCGACGTAGTCGCGCTTGCCCAGCTCGACGAAGCGGCCGAACGGCCGGAGGGCGTTGAGCGAGCGCTCCATCGCCTCGCCGAACAGGCTGTTCAGCACGATGTCGACGCCGTCGCCGGTGATCGCTCGGACCTCGTCCACGAAGGCCAGGGAGCGGGAATCGAGCACGTGCTCGGCGCCCAGCGCCTTCACGAGGGCCCGCTTCTCGCGGGAGCCGGCCGTGGCGATGACCCGCGCGCCCTTGAGCTTGGCGATCTGCAAGGCAGCGAGTCCGACGCCGCCCGCGCCGCCGTGGACCAGCACCCACTCGCCGCGCCGCATCCGGGCGCAGGAGACGAGGCCGTAATAGGCGGTGAGGAAGGCCACCGGCACGGTGGCGGCCGCCATCGGGTCGAGGCCGTGCGGCATCGGCGCGACGACGAGGTCCGGCACAACGATGTGAGTCGCAAAGCCCGACTGCGCGAAGGCGACGACCGGGTCACCGACCTTGAAGCCCTTCACGCCCGGGCCGACGGCCGTGACGCGGCCGGCACACTCGAGGCCGAGGCGGGGGCCGGCGAAGCCGTCCTCGAGGATCTCCTCGGGGAGCATCGAGAGCGCCCAGAGAACGTCGCGGAAGTTGAGGCCGGTGGCCTCGACCGCGATCTCCATCTCGCCCTTGCCGGGAGCGCGGCGCTCGGCCGGCCCCCAGACCATCTCGCTCAAGCCGCCGGTGTTGCTGCGCTCCAGGCGCGCGGCCTCGGCCGGGACGGCGTCGGCCGGATCCCGGTGCTGCGGCCGGCCGGCGTGGAAGCGCACGACCTGGGTCCGCTCGTCGTCCAGCACGATCTCGGTCTCCGGGGTGCCGGAGAGGATGAGGTCGCGCAGGCGCTCGGAGGCGCGCTTCGACGACATCTCGGGGGAGAGGTCGATGCGGCGGACGTCGAGGTTCGGGGCTTCGTTGGCGAGCGTGCGGGAGAAGGCCCACACGCCCGCCTCGATGTTGGTGGTCTGGCCGCCGCGGTCGCGGGTCGCGCCAGGCGCCACGACCCAGAGCTTGGTCTGGCGGGATCCCAGGTGCTCGGTGCAGCGCTTCAGGCTGAGGCAGCGGTCGCGCAGCCGCTCGGACGCCTCGCCGCCGCGGGTGAAGGCGCCGGCCAGGAACACCACCGTGTCGGGGGTCTCCTTCTCCAGCTCCATCAGGGAGGTCTCGGAGTCGAGGATGATCGAGACGTGCACGCCGCCCGCGACCAGCAGAGTCGCCAGGGAGGAGGCGGTCTCGGCCGCGAACTCGTCGTCCGAGCCGATGATGAAGGCGAAGCTCTGCGCCGGGGCCGGGCCCGGACGCACCGGCGCCTCGGCCGTCAGCAGCAGGTCGTCGCCGTTGGCGGAGGCGGCCCGCTCGACCTCGACCTTGACCAGGCCGTGGGCGCTCAGGATGCGCTGCCAGCCCTCGATGTCCTCGAGCCGGCCCACGGGCAGGCCGCCCGCGGCCTCCTCGAACCAGCCGGCCGTCAGTCCGAACACGAGGTCGCGGAACAGGGAGGCGCCCGGCTCCACGGCCACCAGCAGGCCGCCGGTGGCGAGCGCCCCGGCGAGCTGGCCCGGGAGGCCGCGGTCGCCGCGATGCAGGCTGCCCGACGCCAGGATCAGGTCGAAGCTGCCGGGCGCGAGCTCCTCGGCGGTCTCGACCACGGCGGCGGCACGGCCGAGCGACAGGCGGGCGCGCTCGGCGAGCCGGCGGTCGGTCTCGAAGACGGTGAGCCGGGCCTCGGCGACGGACGCGAAGGTCGCGGTCTGGGCCGAGAGCGGGCCGAAGCCGACCTGCAGGACCCGCAGCGCCCGCTCCTTCGGGAGCTGGGCACGGCTCCGCTCGATCAGGCCGGCGACCACGTCGGCGCCGTGGCGCGCGGTGGCCGAGCGCAGCACGAAGGCGTCGATCGCCCCCTGCGGCAGGGACGGTGCGTCGGTGAGCGTGCCGGCGAGAAGCCGGTCGACCAGGGCGCCGACATCGGCGATCAGCACGAGCTCGGCCGAGAGGTCCGGATGGTCGCCGGCGATCCAGCGCATGATCTCGTCGGGCGCCGGCAGGGCGGAGCCGTCGCCGAGCGTCCAGTTCTGGCCGGCGCGCTCGGCGAGGCCGCTGCTCTCCAGAGCGTAGAGCGCGTTCAGCAGCCAGGGGCGCAGGGCCTCCGGCACGCGGCTGTCAGTGACCGAGACGGTCTCCCCCTGCGCCAGCCCGGAGGCGAGGCGGTAGGCGAGCGAGGTCGCCCAGCCCTCCAGCAGGAGGTGGCCCGGCGACAGGGCGGCGTCGGACGGCCCCTTCGACTCGGCGGCGAGCGGGCGCAGACGCGCGGCCACGCTCGGGCGGCGCTCCATCGGGATCGCGGTCGGCTCGGTGGCGAGCTCCGGCACCTGCGAGATCGCGAAGGTCGAGAGGTCGCCGCCGCTCTTGGCGCGCAGGGCCTGGAACCGGCCCTCGCGGATCGTGGCGATGACCGCGCCCTCGGCGTCGAGGAGCGTGAAGTCGGCCAGGATCGAGCGCTCGTTGCAGCGGCGGGTGCGGATGATCGAGCGGGCGATCACCGCGCCGGGGCGCAGCATACGGACCTCGCCGAAGCGCACCGGGATGTAGGCCTTGCCGCCGTTCTCGCCGAGCAGGTCGGCGAACAGCAGGATCAGCCCGTGGAAGCACGCGTCGAGCCGGTTCGGCACCAGGCCGTAGCGGGTGTCGGGCTCGGCCGGCAGCAGGTCGGAGACGATCGTGGCGTCGTCGAGCCGTGCGCTCATCGCCACCTGCTGGAAGCTCGGGCCGAAGCCGAGCCCGGAGGCGAGGGCCTTGGCGTAGAGCGCGTCGCCGGTGAGCACGTGGTCGACCGCGGTCTCGAAGCTGAAGCCGTCGAGATCCGGTGTCTTCGGGGCCGAGAAGGTGCCCTCGACGATCTTGGCCTGGGCGTGCAGCTGCCAGGGGGTCTGGGTCAGGCGGGGCCGGCTCAGCACCTGGATGCCGTTGCCCGAGCCCGACAGGCGCACCGCGACCTCGCGCAGGGCGTCCTCGGCGAACACCATCGGCGCCACGATCTCGAAGTCGGCCAGCACGACCTCGTCGTCACGCAGAGCCTCGCGAACGCAGGCCAGGGCCATCTCGACGAAGCCGGCGCCCGGCATGATCACCTGGCCGTCGACCTTGTGATCCTCCAGTTCCGGCACGGTCACCGGGTCGACGAAGCCGTTCCACTCCAGCCCGTCGAAGGTCGTGCGCGACCCGATCAGCGGGTGATAGGGGCGGGGGCTCATCGCGCCGACGCCCTCGGTGGTGTCGGCGAGGCGGAACGGGCGGCGCTGCCACGGGTAGGAGGGCAGGCGGACGTCGCCCTTCGGCGCGTCGCCGAACAGCAGCGTCTCGTCGACCTGCGCGCCCTGGACGAGGGCGGCGCTGACCGCCTTGGCGATCGGGTCGCCGCCGGAGGCCTTGCGGTGCATCACGCCGACCGTGGCGGTCTCGATGCCCAGCGGCTCGACCGCGTCGCCGACGTGCGACATGAGGGTCGCGCGCGGGCCGACCTCGACGAACACGCGGGCGCCGCGGCGGGTGGCGTCCTGCACGGCCTCGCAGAAGCGCACCGGCTCGCGGATGTTGCGCCACCAGTAGCCGGCGCCGAAATTCTCGCCGCCCAGCACCGATCCGGTCACGGTCGAGACCATCGCGGTGGTGCCGGTCCGCGACTTGAGGCCCGCGAGATCGCGCAGCAGCGGCTTCTCGGTCGGGTCCATCAGCCGACCGTGGAAGGCGTAGGCGAGGTCGAGCTTGCGGCCGCGACGGCGCTTGCGCGACAGGGCCTTGATGGCGGCGTCGATGTCGGCCACCGGCCCGGCGACCGTGACGGCCTTGGGGCTGTTGTAGGCGGCGATGTCGAGGGTCGGGTAATCCTTGAGGAAGGTCTCGACCTCCTCGGCCGGCATCAGCAGCACCGCCATGGTGCCCTGGCCGTGCGTCGTCTCCTGGTGGTGGCTGCGGTAGTAGATGACCCGGACCGCGTCCTCCAGGCTGAGGATCCCGGCGGCCTCGGCGGCCGCGATCTCGCCCACGGAGTGGCCGAGGACGTAGGACGGGATCAGGCCCTTCGCCTTGAGCGCGGCCGTAGAGGCGCTCTCGATGGCGAAGATCAGCGGCTGCGAGACGCTGGTCAGCGCGAGGCGCTCGTCGAGGTCGTCGGCGTAGAGCGCGTCCTTCAGCGACCAGTCCGAGTAGGCCCGGAACAGGGTGTCGATCCGGTCGAAGGTCGCGCGGAAGGCCGCGTTCTCCTCGTAGGCCTCGCGGCCCATCCCGGCCCACTGGCTGCCGTTGCCGGAATAGATGAAGGCCACCTCGGCGACGCGGTCGACCGCGGTGCCGGTGAAGGCGTCCTGCGTGTCCTCGCCTTCGCCGACGGCGCGGAGCGCGGCGGCGACGTCGGTCTTGCCGTCCAGGGCGACGGCGAGGCGGGCGGGCATGCGCTCGCGGCGGTGCGCCACCGCGGCCGCCACCGTCGCGGCCTGCTCGGGGGCGGCCTCGAGGCGCTCGGCGTAGTCGAGGGCGAGCTCGTTCAGCGCCGCCCGGCTCTGGGCCGAGAGCAGCAGCACCTGGGCCTGGGGCTCCGCGGTCGCGACGGCGGGCTTCGCCCAGGCGGGCGCGTCGGTGATGACGACGTGGGCGTTGGTGCCGCCGAAGCCGAAGGAGTTGACGCCGGCGAAGCGCTCGCGCGAGCCGCGGCCGATCTTCAGCGGCGCGCGCACGACGTCCAGGTTGAGCTCGCCGAAGGGGATCTCGGGATTGAGCTCGGCCGCGTGCAGCGACGGCGGGACGAGATCGTGCTCGAGCGCCAGAGTCGCCTTCATCAGGCCGGCGAGGCCGGAGACCGGCTCGGTGTGGCCGATATTGGTCTTGATCGAGCCGATCGGCAGCGGCGCCTGCCGGCCGCGGCCGAGCTTCGAGCCGATGGCCGAGGCCTCGATCGGGTCGCCCACCGGCGTGCCGGTGCCGTGCGCCTCCATGAAGGCGAGGTCGTCGAGGCGGATCTCGGCCTCGCGGTAGACCTTCTCCAGCAGGGCGCCCTGGGCGTAGCCCGAGGGGAGGGAGATGCCGGTGGTCCGGCCGTCGGAGTTGATGCCGGAGGCGGCGACGACCGCGCGCACGGTGGCGCCGTTGCGCCGCGCGGCCTCGGCCGACTGCAGCACGAACACCACGCCGCCCTCGGAGCGCACGTAGCCGTCGGCGTTCTTGGAGAACGCCTGGCACAGGCCGGTGCGCGAGAGCATCTGCGCGGTGGAGAAGCAGATGAAGTTGAACGGGCTCGCCAGCACGTTCACGCCGGCGACGACCGCGGTGTCCACGCGGCCCGACCGGATCGCCTGCACGGCGTTGTCGAAGGCGACGAGCGAGGACGAGCAGGCCGTGTCGACCGTGAAGCTCGGGCCCTTGAGGTCGAAGATGTAGGAGATGCGGTTCGAGATGATCGAGAGCGTGTTGCCGGTCGCCGCGTAAGCGTCGCCCGACGGCGCGTCGAGGATGCGCAGGTTGCCGTAATCGAGGGACGAGGCGCCGACGAACACGCCGATATTGCTGCCGGCCACGCTCGACGGGCGCAGGCCCGCGTCCTCGAGGGCTTCCCAGGTCAGCTCGAGCAGCATCCGCTGCTGCGGATCCATCTGCTCGGCCTCGCGGGGCGAGATGCCGAAGACCGACGGGTCGAACGACCAGACGTCGTCGATGACACCGGCCGCCCAGGTGTAGCTCTTGCCGCGCTCATGGGCGCGCGGATGGGCGAACCGCTCCAGGGAGAACCGGTCGGCCGGCACCTTGCTGACGGCGCAGCGCCCTTCGGACAGGAGTGACCAGAGCCCATCCACGCTGGGGGCCCCGGGCAGTCGGCATGCGCGTCCGACGATCGCAATGTCTGTACGTTGTGTCACGTTCGGTTCGCACACGCTCGTTATCGGAAGTCGGCTCGGCTCTCGACGAGTGAGTACCCTCTCACCCCTTACTGTGGCACCATTGCGGTGTCCAACCAGCCCTAACGCGAGGTCATCCCCGCGTGGCAAAATTGCCAGAGGCTGTGACATGTATTCATCAGAAGCTTATCCAATTCCTACGGTCAAAACGCCAAGTTTGAACCGCCGGACCGGCTGCCGAGACGCGGGCTCGATCACGAGAAAGCCACAGTTGCGCCTCCGCGGACGCCGCCCGTCTAGCGGCATCGATGCCGATTCCGGAAGAAATCTTCGCGATGTCGCGCAGGTCCCGCACAGGAATCCGGGCTCGAAGGCCGGCGCAGTGATGATCAAGACCCGATCCGGGCGACGCTCTCCTTGGTTCGTCCGACGCCGCAATAGGTGAAACCGTGGCGCGCGGCGCTCGCGGGGTCGTAGATGTTGCGCAGGTCGATCAGCACGGGAGCCGCCTCACCGGACGACATGGCCTGACGCAGTCGGTCGAGGTCGAGGGCCCGGAACGCGTTCCACTCGGTGACGATCACCACCGCGTCGGCGCCCTCGGCGCAGGCGTAGGCGTTCTCGGCGTAATCCACAGCCGGCATCAGGATCCGAGCCTGCTCCATGCCCTCGGGATCGTAGGCGCGGATTACGGCGCCGGCGTCCTGCAGACCCGCCACGATCGCCAGCGCGGGCGCGTCGCGCATGTCGTCGGTGTTCGGCTTGAAGGTCAGGCCGAGGAGGGCGATCGTCTTGCCCCGCACCGACCCGCCGCAGGCCTTGATCACCTTGCGCGCCATCGCGCGCTTGCGCTGGTCGTTGACCGCCACCACCGTCTCGACCAGCCGCAGCGGCGTGCCCGCATCCTGCGCGGTCTTGACCAGGGCCAGCGTGTCCTTGGGGAAGCACGAGCCGCCGTAGCCCGGCCCGGCATGCAGGAACTTCGACCCGATCCGGTTGTCCAGGCCGATGCCGCGCGCCACCGCCTGCACGTCCGCGCCCACCGCCTCGCACAGGTCCGCCACTTCGTTGATGAACGTGATCTTCGCCGCGAGGAACGCGTTCGCCGCGTACTTGGTCAACTCGGCCGTCCGGCGCGAGGTGACCATGATCGGCGCCTGGTTGAGGTAGAGCGGCCGGTAGACCTCGCGCATCACAGCCTCGGCCCGGGCCTCCTCGGCGCCGACGACGATGCGGTCGGGGCGCTTGAAGTCGGCGATGGCCGCGCCCTCGCGCAGGAACTCGGGGTTCGAGGCGACCGCGAACTGCGCCTCGGGGTTGGTCTCGCGGATGATGCGCTCGACCTCGTCACCCGTGCCCACCGGAACGGTCGACTTGGTCACAACCACGGTGAAGCCGGACAGGGACCCGGCGATCTCCCGGGCGGCATCGAACACGTAGCTCAGGTCGGCGAAGCCGTCGCCGCGGCGGGAGGGCGTGCCCACCGCGATGAAGACCGCGTCCGCCTCGGCCACGGCGTCCCGCATGGTCGCGCGGAAGGCGAGCCGGCCCTGGCGAACGTTTTCGGCGACCAGGACGTCGAGGCCCGGCTCGTAGATCGGCATGCGGCCGGCGTTCAGGCTGGCGATCTTGTCGGGGTCCCGGTCGATGCACACGACCGTGTGGCCGAAATCGGCCAGGCAGGCGCCGGAGACCAGGCCGACATATCCGGCCCCAATCATCGCAATCCGCATCGGGCCCTCCCGGCAGCTCGCCCTCGGCTTGCTGCGATGCAACATGATCCGGGCCGCGTGAGGATGCAACCCGGGCCAGCCTGGATCTGCTCCAGTCTGTCACGGGAATGCAACACCCGCGAAGGATGACTGTAGTTTGACAGCGGGTCCCGGAGCGCCCCGCATCGGCCGCCGATCCGCGCGGCGCGCCTCCGCGACGGCGCGCGGGGCGGCTTCGCAGCGCGGGCGGCTTCCTGTAGAAGCGCCCCCGCCCGACGGGGAGGCCCGGATCCGCCCCCGAGGACCCGACCCAAGGATCGGTGAAGGACCGCGATGACCGAATTGCCCAACGTGCACGTGCGTGCCGAGGTCCTGGCCCAGGCGCTGCCCCACATGCAGCGCTACGACCAGGAGATCGTCGTCATCAAGTACGGCGGCCACGCCATGGGCGACCGGGCCGCGGCCGAGGACTTCGCCGAGGACATCGTCCTGCTGGAGCAGTCCGGCCTGAAGCCGATCGTCGTGCACGGCGGCGGACCGCAGATCG
Source organism: Methylobacterium sp. 190mf (assembly GCF_900107945.1). Lineage (NCBI taxonomy): Bacteria > Pseudomonadati > Pseudomonadota > Alphaproteobacteria > Hyphomicrobiales > Methylobacteriaceae > Methylobacterium > Methylobacterium sp. 190mf. Next base: position 11,617 of record NZ_FNVI01000026.1, read on the forward strand.
GCAAGATGCTCGACCGGCTCGGCATCCAGTCCGAGTTCCGCGGCGGCCTGCGCGTCACCGACGAGGCCACCGTCGAGGTGGTCGAGATGGTCCTGGCGGGCCTGATCAACAAGCAGATCGTCGGCTGGATCTCGGCCGAGGGCGGCCGGGCGGTCGGCCTGTGCGGCAAGGACGGCAACATGGTCCGGGCCAAGCGGGCGATGAAGACCGTCGTCGATCCCGAGAGCCGCGTGGAGCAGACCGTCGATCTGGGCCTCGTCGGCGAGCCGGACCACGTCGAGCGCGGCGTCCTCGACGCGGTGCTCAAGGCCGAGCTGATCCCGGTCCTGGCGCCGGTCGCCTACGGGGCGGACGGGCAGACCTACAACGTGAACGCCGACACCTTCGCGGGGGCGATCGCCGGGGCGCTCCGGGCCAAGCGCCTGCTGCTGCTCACCGACGTGCCGGGCGTCCTCGACAAGGACAAGAAGCTGATCCCGGAACTCACCGTGGAGGATTGCCGGCGCCTGATCGCCGACGGCACCATCACGGGCGGGATGATCCCGAAGATCGAGACCTGCATGTACGCGATCGAGCGCGGCGTCGAGGCGGTCGTCATCCTCGACGGCAAGGTCAACCACGCCGTGCTGCTCGAACTGTTCACCGATTACGGTGCCGGCACCCTGATCCGTCGCGGCTGAGATCCGGACCGCCCGCGCACCGTGCCGGATCCCGGCGCGGCGCGCGGGCGCAACCTCCGCGCGCCCAGCGCATTGTCGTACCCCACCCGCCCCGGAGGGGCCGGCCCCAGCAAGGTCCGGGCAAGGTACCGGCAAGCACCGAACTTGCGAGCTTGACCGTTCCGGTCCAGATTCCGGGGCAACAGCAACCTGAGGGGTTCCGGTGCACCACCCCGACAAGGCCCAGTTCACCACGCCCGCGGCGCGCGGCTTCGCCGATGTCGACACCTGGGTGTTCGACCTCGACAACACGCTCTACCCGAGCGACGCGGCGGTCTGGCCGAAGGTCGACGAGCGCATCACCCTGTACGTGATGCAGCTCTACGGGCTCGACGGGATCTCGGCCCGCGCCCTGCAGAAGTACTTCTACCACCGCTACGGCACGACGCTGTCGGCGCTGATGGTCGAGTCGCGGGTCGATCCCCACGACTTCCTCGATTTCGCGCACGACATCGACCATTCGTCGATCAAGCTCGACAAGAGCCTCGGCGACGCGATCGAGCGGCTGCCCGGGCGCAAGCTGATCCTGACCAACGGGTCGCGCCGGCACGCCGAGAACGTCGCCGCCAAGCTCGGCATCCTCGACCATTTCGAGGACGTGTTCGACATCGCCGCCGCCGACTTCGTGCCGAAGCCGGAGCGCACGACCTACGAGCGGTTCCTGGAGAAGCACGCCGTCGAACCGACCCGCGCCGCCCTGTTCGAGGACATCGCCCGCAACCTCGCGGTGCCGCACGACCTCGGCATGGCGACCGTGCTGGTGGTGCCGAAGGTCACCGATCCCTACCGCGAGGCCTTCGAGCAGGAGGCGGTGCGCGAGCCGCATATCGACCACATCACGGACGATCTCGCCGCCTTCCTCTCTGCCTGCGTGCTGCCCGAAGTACGATCCGCATCCGGGGAGCGCCGCTGACGCGAGGCCGGAGCGCTTCACGGGCGGCGCGCATCGGGCCCTGATCCCGAGTCGACCGACGATCCGCCGCGCCGGCAGCAGCGCGGACGGATCGCGGCGGCAACCCAATCGACAAGCCGGCGACGATCCTGTAGAGAGCCGCCCAACTCACAACAGGATCGCCGAAATCCTGGCGCCGATCGCCCATGAGGGGCGGAACGGCGCGACGGCCGGAGCTATGCCATGAACATCATCGAGCAGCTGGAGCGCGAGGAAGTCGCGCGCCTCGCCAAGACCATCCCGGATTTCGAGCCGGGCGATACGCTCATCGTCAACGTCCGCGTGAAGGAAGGCGAGCGCACCCGCGTCCAGGCCTACGAGGGCGTCTGCATCGCCCGCTCGGGCGGCGGCCTCAACGAGAGCTTCACGGTCCGCAAGATCTCCTACGGTGAGGGCGTGGAGCGCGTCTTCCCGGTCCATTCGCCGATGATCGACTCGATCAAGGTGGCCCGCCGCGGCAAGGTGCGCCGTGCCAAGCTGTACTACCTGCGCGACCGGCGCGGTAAGTCGGCCCGCATCGTCGAGCGCACCGACCGCTACAAGGCCAAGGACACCCCGGCCCCGGCGCCGGCTGCCGCCGAGTAAGCTGTCCGATTCGCTCCGCAGGCCGGAGCGATCGCCCCGTTTCAGACCGGTCCGGCTCAGCCGGGCCGGTTTTTTCGTGGCCGACAGGTCCGTCCAGTCGGCCGATAGCGCGCCTCAGGCAGCCCGGATCCCGTCGAGGAGCCGGTGGATCTCGGCGGAGAGCTGATCGGACCTGCGCGACAGGTCGATCGCGGCGCCGAGCACCTGCTCGGCCGCCTCGCCCGTCGCCTCGGCGCCCTGCGAGACCTCGGCGATGTTGCCGGTGACGGCCTCCGTGCCGGCCGCCGCGCGCGCGACGCTGCGCACGATCTCCTCGGTGGTCGCGCCCTGCTGCTCGATCGCGGCCGCGACGGACGCGGCGAGCGTGCTGACCTCGCCCACGCTGCGGCCGATCCCGTGGATCGCCTCGACGGCCTGCCGGGTCGAGGCCTGGACCGCGCCGATCCGCGCGGCGATCTCCTCGGTCGCGGCCGCGGTCTGCTCGGCCAGCGCCTTGACCTCGCCCGCCACGATGGCGAAGCCCCGGCCCGCCTCGCCGGCCCGCGCCGCCTCGATCGTGGCGTTGAGGGCGAGGAGGTTGGTCTGACGGGCGATGCCCGCGATCATGCTGGCGACGGCCCCGATCCGCTCGGCCCCGTCGGCGAGATCGCCCACGAGGGCGTCCGTGCGCCGCGCCTCGGTGGCCGCCCGCGCGGTCTTGGCCGAGGATTGCGCCATCCGTCCGGAGATCTCCTGGATGGTGATCGCCATCTCCTCGGTGGCCGCGGCGACGCTCTGCACGCTCCCGGCGGTCTCCTGCGCGGCCCCGGCGACGCGCGTCGCCCGGGCACTCGTGCGCGACGCCGTCCGCGCCATCGCCTCGGCGGTCGCCTGCATCTCAGTGGCGGCCGCGGAGACGCCCGTCATCAGCGCCCCGGCCCGGGCCTCGAACGCCCGGGTGAGCGCGTCGAGGGTCTGCGCATGCCGGACCTTGGCCTCAGCTTCGCGCGCGACCGCCCGGTCCGTCTCGGCCTTGGCGACCAGCGCCTGCCGGAACACTTCGACGGTCCGGGCCATCTGACCGATCTCGTCCGTCCGCTCGAGCCCGGTATCGGCTCCGCGCCGTCGCCCCGGGCGAGCGCCTGCATCCGGCGACCGAGGCGGTCGAGCGGGCGCGTGATGCCGCGCCCGATCAGGACGGAGCCGATCACCCCGAGCGCGCCGACCCCGAGCAGAAGGCCGGTCGCCGCGAGGGCGAGCGCCTGGAAGGCGGCCCCGATGTCGTCGGTGTAGGTCCCGGCCGCGATCATGATGTCCCAGGGCTCGAACCTGACGGCGAGCGTCGTCTTCGGAGACAGGCCTTCGTGCCCCGGCCGGGGGTAGAGATAGCTCAGCGTCGCCGTGTCGGAGGTCTTCAGCCGTTCGATCAGCGTTCCGGCCGCACGAACGCCGTTGACCCGGGTCTCCAGCTGGTTGCTGCCGACGAGACGGCGATCGGGGACCGCCAGGACCGTGCCGTCCATCGCGTAGATGGCGACGTAGTTGGTGCCGTTATCGAATCGCATGGCCATGGCGGTCTCGGCCAGCTCCGCCAGGGCCGCCTCACGGGACAGGGCGCCGCTCCTGACCCGGCTCTCGAGACTTTGCGCATAGGTGGTGAACAACTCCGTGACCGTGCGCAGGGACTTCAGCCGCCCCGACAGCATCTCTTGGTAATACATGCGCAGTCCGATGACACCGATGACCGATACAAGCAGCCCTATCAAGGCAATCTGCGTCATCATCCGACGTGATAGATTTTTACTCAAAAATCGTCTTATCATAATACGTTCCGCGAGATCGACAAACTCGTCGATGCTGCGGTGTGGCCCGATAAATCTGAGCCCGCATGTCAACGTAATCTCGCAGATCTGGATCGAGATCTGAAAGACACGCGGTTCAGACGCGCAGGGCGGGCGATGAAGCGGTCACCCGCGACGCGGTCTGCGCCGGCTGCAGGAGCGGGCCGTCAGTCGGCGAGCAGAACCTGAGATCGTGCCCGTGGCGCGGGGCTACGCCCGACCAGCCCGAATGACCGGGATCGAGTCGCTCCCTTGCACGCAGAGCTCGGGCACGATGGGGATGACGTCATCGGCGGATCGGAGTGGCGCCGCGGCCCGGCGGAACGGCGCGGAGACGGCGCGATCGGGAGCGGGACAGGCGTCTAGCCGATCCGCGCGGTCACCTCGATCTCGACGCGCATCTCGGGGCGCAGGAGGCCCGCCACGACCACGATCGTGGCGGCGGGCCGGACGTCCGCCAGCACCCGCCCGCAGACGGCCAGCACGGCCTCGGCATCGTCCCGGTCGGTGACGTAGTAGGTGGCGCGCAGGACGCCGGCGAGGCCGGTCCCGGCCTCGGCGAGGACCGAACGGATCGTGCGCCAGCAGGCCTCGGCCTGCGCGGCGGCGCCGTCGGGCATCGTCATCGTGGCGTAGTCGTAGCCGGTCGTCCCGGACAGGTAGACGGTGTCGCCGTCGACCACCGCCCGAGAGTAGCCGTAATCCCGCTCGAACGGGGACCCCGACGTGATCAGCCGCCGGCTCATCCCCCGCGCAGGGCCTCCAGAACCTTGCCGCCGGCGCGGCCCGTCGGTGTCATGCCGAGCCGGCGCTCGACGTCCTTGATGGCGTCGCGCGTCTTCTGGCCGACCTTACCGTCCGGCTCGCCGACGTCGTAGCCGCGGGCGGCCAGTCGGGTCTGGAGGTCGCGGCGCTCGGCCCGCGACAGGGGCGGGTCGTCGGTCGGCCAGGCGGCCTGGACGCCGGGCCGGCCGCGCAGCCGGTCGGACAGGACCGCGATGGCGAGGCCGTAGGATTCGGCGGCGTTGTACGAGTAGATCGCGTCGAAGTTCCGGGTCACCAGGAAGGCCGGTCCGTCGATGCCGGCGGGCGCCAGGATCCCGGCCGGGCCCTCGCCCGAGAGCGGGCGCCCGTCCGCGCGGATGACGCCGAGCGACGCCCAGTGGGCGACCGGCTTCTTGTTCTTGCGCCCGGCGGCGCCGACGTTGAAGCCGCGGGGCAGCTTCACCTCGTAGCCCCAGACCTGACCGTTCTGCCACTTGGCGACGCGCAGGAAGTTGGCGGTGGAGGCGACGGCGTCGGCCACGGAGTCGACCACGTCGCGCCGGCCGTCGCCGTCGCCGTCCACGGCGAGTCGCTGATAGGTCGTCGGCATGAACTGGGTCTGGCCGAAGGCGCCCGCCCAGGAGCCGGTCAGCCGCTCCGGCGCGATGTCGCCGCGCTCGATGATCCGCAGGGTGGCGATCAGCTCGCCGCGGAAGAAGTCCCGACGGCGGTTGTTCGAGCAGGCGAGCGTCGCCAGCGACTGCACCAGCGGCATCTTGCCGAGGTTCTTGCCGAAATTCGACTCGACTCCCCAGACCGCCGCGATCGTGTAGCGGTCGACTCCGTAGCGCGACTCGGCCTGGGCGAGTGCCGCCGCGTTCTGGCGCATGGCCGCGCGCCCGTCCTCGACCCGCTCGTCGTCGACGAGCGCCGCCATGTAGTCCCAGATCGGCGTCTTGAACTCGGGCTGCGCCTGGGACAGCTCGATCACCTTGTCGTCGTAGCCGATGCCGCTCGTGGCGGCCCGGAAGGTCTGCGCCGAGACGCCCGCCGCTGCCGCCTGCGACTGGATGCCGGCGAGGCAGCTGTCGAAATCGGCCCGCGCCGGCAGGCTCGCCAGGGGCAGGACCGCGATGCCGGCGAGCAGCCCGAGCGCGCGCGCCGTCCTCGGTCCCGTCGGGTGCTTCGGCATGCTGACGATCCTCACGATGCGGAACGGAGTCTGGGCGCGGATTCAGGCGACATGTGGGTTAACGAACGGTGAGGAAACCGGCCTCGTCTTGACCCTGCGGCCTACCAACCGGTAGGTTGGTACCGTACTGGCGCATCGCCGGTCGGGTCAACGAACAGGGAGACGGGACGCGTGATGAAGGACTGGAATCAGTACGGCGCCGAGCTCGTCAGCACGCTCGGGCGCATCGGTGCGGTGAGCCCGGACCTCCTCAAGGCCCACGACCAGCTCGCCGCGGCGGCCCCGACCGAGCGCAAGCTGGACGCGAAGACCCGCGAGCTGATCGCCCTCGCGGTCGCGGTCACGACCCGGTGCGACGGCTGCATCGCGGTGCATTCCGACGCCGCCCGCAAGGCCGGCGCGAGCAAGGAGGAGGTCGTGGAGGCGCTGGGCGTGGCGGTGGCACTGAACGCCGGCGCCGCCCTGGTCTACACCGCCCGCGCCTTCGAGGCGTTCACCGGCGAGTCCGGCTGAGCCGACCGGAATAGGGCCGCGTCCGGTTCGCCGGGCCAGGGGCTCGTCTTCAGGACGGCGCGCCGGCCCGGTCTCGGCTGCCCAGGCGGTCCAGATACGCGCAGAGCATGTCGGCCAGGGCGTCCGCGAAGGTCGCCATGGCCGCCTCGGTCCGGACCACCTCCGAGATGCGCTCGCCGACCTCGCCGAGCGTCATCGCGATGATCTCGCCCGCGACCGCCAGGTCCGTCTCGGGCGCCGCGGGAAGCGCCGCGCGCAGGAAGTCGCGGAAGGCCTGCGAGCCGGCCAGCTGCGGCTCCGCGGCCTCGGGCGCGTCGCGATAGGCCGGGGCGGCCGCGTCGAGGGCCCGGCGCATCGCGGCCTCCGCGCATTCCGAGCGCACGAAGGCGTGGACGGCGGCGCGCAGGCGCTCGCCGGGCGCGCAAGCGGGATCCGTCAGGATGCCGGCGAGGAGGGCGCTCGTGTCCCGCCACTCGTCGCTCTGGAGCTGGAACAGGATCGCCGCCTTGTTGGGGAAGTACTGGTAGAGCGAGCCGATGCTGACGCCGGCGCGCTCGGCGACCCGCGCCGTCGTGAAGCGCGCCGCGCCGACCTCCGCCAGAACCTGAGCGGCGGCCTCCAGAACGGCCGCGACGAGGTCGCTGGAGCGCGCCTGCCGGGGCTGCTTTCGCCTGAAGATTCCGAGACTTGGCCGGTCGGGCATGGGGCGGGGCTCGGAACGCGAATAGGCGCGGGCAGGGGGCGCCGGTACTCTGCGTCGTGTTCAGTTGAACGCGCAAGACGGAAAGCAACGCGCCATGTCACTCTCAGCATCCACACTCGCCGAACCGCGTATCGCGTCGCTGTTGGACAGTCTCTTCGCGCGGGCGGAGGCCTCCTCACCCTTGAGCGCCATCGGCGATCTCTCGGCGGACGAGCGGGCGCGCCTCATGGGCAGCCGCACCGGCTACCGGGACTTCTACAGCCGGCTCAAGGATATGCCCCTCGCGGTCTCTCGGGAGACCGGCCGGCTGCTCTACATGCTCGCGCGAACCCGCCGGGCGCGGACGATCGTCGAGTTCGGCACGTCCTTCGGTCTCTCGACCCTGCACCTCGCCGCGGCCCTGCGCGACAACGGCGGCGGCCGGCTGATCACCTGCGAGTTCGAGCCGTCCAAGGTGGTGCGGGCGCGGGCGAACCTGATGGAGGCCGGGCTGGCGGACCTCGTCGAGTTCCGCGAGGGCGACGCCCTCCAGACCCTCGGCCTCGACCTACCCGACTCGGTCGACCTGCTACTCCTCGACGGGGCGAAGGGGCTCTATCCGGAGGTTCTGAGCCTCGTGGAGAGTCGCCTCGGACCGGGGGCCCTGGTGGTCGCCGACAACGCGGACTACAGCCCGGACTACCTGCAGCGGGTGCGCGCGCCGAGCCGCGGCTACCTGTCGGTGCCGTTCGCCGAGGACGTGGAGCTGTCCATGCGGCTCGGGTGAGGCAGGCCCTGGCCTCGGACCGGCGGTCGCGTCAGCCCGACGCGACCGCCGTCGGGACGCGGGTCCGGTCGCTCAGGCCCACTCGCGCTGGGCGAGCTTCTGCTCGTAGGCGTCGATGGAAGAGACGCGCTCCAGCGTCAGCCCGATCTCGTCCAGGCCGTTCAGCAGGTTGTGCTTGCGGCCCTCGTCGACGTCGAAATGCAGGGTGCCGCCGTCCGGTCCCCGGATCGTCTGCGCCGCCAGGTCGACCGTCAGGGTGGCGTTCGCGCCGCGCTCGGCGTCCTCGAAGAGCTTCTCCAGATCCTCGGGCGACACGACGATCGCCAGGATGCCGTTCTTCGCGCAGTTGTTGAAGAAGATGTCGGCGAAGCTCGTGGAGATCACGCAGCGGATGCCGAAATCGGCCAGCGCCCAGGGCGCGTGCTCCCGGGACGAGCCGCAGCCGAAATTGTCGCCGCACACCAGGATCTTGCTGTTCCGGTAGGCCGGCTGGTTGAGGATGAAGTCCGGGTTCTCGGAGCCGTCCTCGCGGTAGCGCATCTCCGCGAACAGGCTCTTGCCGAGGCCGGTCCGCCGGATCGTCTTCAGGTACTTCGCCGGGATGATCCGGTCGGTATCGACGTTGATCGTCCGCAGGGGCGCCGCGACGCCCTCCAGGGTGGTGAACTTTTCCATCGTCTGACGGCTCGTGTCGGTGGTCTCTCTGTCGCGCGGTTTTAGCAGCCGCGGGCCCGGGCCGGAAGCGTCAGGCGAGATCGGGCGCCGTCGCCCGGGACAGGGTGCCGTCGTGGAGGGCCGAGGCGACCAGCGCCCCGGCGATCCCGGCCGCCCGGAGCGCCCGCAGGTCGTCCGGGCCGCGCACGCCGCCCGCCGCGTAGAGGCGGCGATCCGGCGCCCGCGCCCGCAGGGCTCCCAGGGCCGCGAGGTCCGGGCCGGCCCCGGCGCCGACCTGCGCCAGCGTCATGGCGATCACCTCCGGCGGCCAGAGCGCCGGATCGTCGTGGAGGGCCGCCGGGCCGAGGCGCTCCGCGCCGCGCGTGTCGAGGGAGAACACCGCCCGGTCGCCGAGCCGCGTCACGAGGTCGGCATCCGCCTGGCTCTCGCTGCCGATCACCGGTCGCCCGAGCCCGGCCTCTAGGAACGCCGCGACGCCCTCCGGCTCGGCGAAGCCGGCATCGACCCACAGGGCGATCCCCGGGCAGGCGCGGGCGATCGCCTCCAGGGCGCGGAGATCGGGCGCGGCGCGGTCGATGATCGCGTCGAGATCGGCGACGTAGAGGATCGCGGCGGGCCACGCGTCGACCAGCCCGCGGGCCACCGCGTCCGGCGCCGAGCCCTTTGCCAAGGGCGTCTCGATCGGGGCATAGGAGGAGCGCTCGCCCCGGCGCGCCCGCACCACGCGGCCGCCCCGGAGATCGAGCACCGGGATCACCGCGAAGCCGGGGCGCCCGATCCTGTGGTCCATCGAGGCGCTCATCGCGGTCCCATGCGCTCATCAAACCCAACGACCATCGGGTGGGACCTCGGCGGGGTCCACGTCAAGGTCGCCCTGGTCGAGGACGGCCGGGTCGCGGCCGCCGCCCAGGTGCCGTGCCCGCTCTGGCAGGGCCTGCCGGCCCTCGACCGGGCGCTGGAGGCCGCCCCCGACTGGGCCCGCGGCGCGGCCCTGCACGCCGTGACCATGACGGGCGAGCTGACCGACTGCTTCGCCGACCGGCGCGACGGCGTCGCGGCGCTCGCCGGATGGGCCGGGTCGCACCTCGCCGGGACCGTGCGGATCTACGCCGGCCGCTCCGGCCTCGTCGCCCCCGAGGCGGCCGCGTCCCTGTCGGCGGACGTGGCCTCGGCCAACTGGCACGCCACCGCGGCGCTCGCCGGCCGGCACGTCCCGGACGCGCTGCTGGTCGATATCGGCTCGACCACCGCCGACCTGATTCCCGTCGTGGGCGGGCGGCCGGCCGCGACCGGCTACAGCGACGCCGAGCGGCTGGAGACCGGCGAGCTCGTCTATACCGGCGCGGTGCGCACGCCGGTGATCGCCCTGTCCCACCACGCCCCCTTCGCGGGCCGCCGGACCCGGCTGATGACCGAGACCTTCGCCCACATGGCGGACGTCTACCGCATCCTCGGCCAGCTCCCCGAGGGCGCCGACCAGCAGCCGAGCGGCGACCGCAAGGGCAAGACGGTCGCCGAGAGCGAGACCCGGCTCGCCCGGATCGTCGGGCGGGACCGGGCGGAGGCGCCCGGAGCGGCCTGGACGGCGCTCGCCGCCCATTTCGCCGAGGCGCAGCTGCGCCTGCTGCACGACGCGGCGGCGGAGATCCTCAGCCGGCCCGACATCGGCGCGGACGCGCCCCTCGTCCTGTGCGGCGCCGGCGCCTTCGTGGGCGCCCGCCTCGCCGAGCGTCTCGGCCGGCCCTCGACACCGCTCGTGACGCTGCTGGCGGACCGGATCGGCGGCGCGCGCGACGGCATCTCGACCTGTGGACCGGCGGTGGCGGTCGGCCTCATCGCCGCGGAGGAGGCACTCGCATGAGCGCAATCAAGATCCTGGCCCGGATCCTGACGGCCCGGGTCGGGCCGCATATCGAGCTGGCCGTCGAGACGGAGACCGGAGAGGTTCTGAAGGTGCTCGCCACCGAGGACCAGGTCGACCGGCTGGTCGACGAGCTCGAGGACATCCTCAACTCGCCCGCCGACCCGGAGGATGACGGGCCGCCCCAGGCGGCCTGAGGCCCCGGGACCCGCCGGTCGCCATGAGCCTGATCGCCGCCAAGATCGTCGTCACGCCGACCCTGATGTGGGCCGTGTCGGCGGCCGCGCGCCGGTGGGGCAGCCTCGTCGGCGGCCTGCTCTCGGGCCTCCCGCTGACCTCGGCGCCGATCTCGATCTACCTCGCCGCCGAGCAGGGCGAGCGCTTCGCCGCCGACGCGGCGATCGGCTCGGTGGAGGGGCTCGGCGCGGTCACCGTCAGCTACCTCGTCTACGCCGTCGCCGCGCCGCGGACGGGGGGCCTCGCGGCCGCGCTGCTCGCCCTCGCGGGCTTCGTCCTCGGCGGCGCGCTGCTGCACGGGGTGATCCAGCCCGGCCTGTGGCTCGCCACGGCGATCGACCTGCCGGCGATGGCCCTGGTGGTCGCCCTGTGCCGGCCGGCCGCGGGGACCGAATCGCCGGCCCGCCGGGCGCGCCCGCCGCGCTGGGACATGCCGGCCCGGCTCGCGGCCGCCACCGCCCTGGTCCTGATGGTCTCGGGGCTGGCGCCGCATCTCGGCTCCGGCCTGAGCGGCGTCCTGGCGCCGATCCCGATCATCTCCTGGCCGCTCATCGTCTTCGCCCGGGCGCAGGACGGCGTCGGCGCCGCCCTGGAGGTGGTGCGCGGCAGCGCCCAGGGCGCGTTCGGCGTGCTGGCCTTCTATGTCTGCGTGCACCTGCTGCTCGGGCGGATCGACCCGGTCGCGGCCTACGCCGCCGCGATCGCGGTGTCGGCGGCCTGCGTGCTGCCGTGGCTGGTCGCGCGACGGCGCCCGCTTTCCGCCTGACCGGGCCGAGGCGACCGCGGAGGGGATCGATGCTGCCGGAGACCGGAATCCCGACCCTCACACCGGGCTACGCGGCGGTGCCGCCCGGCCATCTCGCCACGATCGTCACCAGCCTGGAGATGCTGCGCCCGCCGCCCCCGCGGCCCGGACGGCCGTTCCCGCCCGGGCTCGCCCTCGAGCCCCTGGAACGCACCGACCCGGAGACCTACCGGAGTCTGTTCCGGGCGGTGGGCGCCGACTGGCTCTGGTTCTCGCGCCTCACCCTGGCCGACGAAGCGCTGGCGGCGATTTTGGCCGATCGGGATGTCGAGATCCTCGCGCTGCGGCGGGACGGGCGGAACGTCGGCATGCTGGAACTGGATTTCCGCCGGCCCGGCACCTGCGAGTTGGTCTTCCTCGGACTGACCGGGGACGTGGTCGGTACCGGGATCGGCCGCACGCTGATGAACGCGGCGATCGGCCGGGCCTGGGCGCGCCCGATCGCGCGGTTCTGGGTGCATACCTGCACGCTGGACCATCCCGGCGCGCTCGCCTTCTACCGGCGCTCCGGCTTCGTTCCTTTCGCGATCCACGTCGAGGTCGCGCCCGATCCGCGGCTCGACGGGACCCTGCCGCGCGACTGCGCCCCGCACGTGCCGCGGCTCGGCTGAGGCGCCGCGGGGTCCGGACACGAAGAGACCCGCGGCCTCGCGGCCGCGGGTCTCGTGTCGTCAGTCGCGCGCGCCGATCAGGCGGCGGTGCGCTTGCGGGCTTCCTGCTTCGTGTCGACGCCGGCCGCTTTGATCTCGGACAGCTTCTGCGCGACGTTGCGCGAGAACACGAACTCGGCCGGGCGCTGGTTCTCCAGGCTGACCTCGGGGGCCATCTCGCCCTCGGTCTTGATGCCGCGGATCGCGTGCACCAGCGGCTTCCAGGGCTTGCGGACCGAATCGACCACCGAGGAGGCCTCGTAGCCCGAGTGGACCATGCAGTCGGCGCACTTCTCGTAGTTGCCGGTGCCGTAGGCGTCCCAGTCGGTGGTCTCCATCAGCTCCTTGAAGGTCGCCGCGTAGCCCTCGCCGAGCAGGTAGCAGGGCTTCTGCCAGCCGAACACGGTGCGGGTCGGGTTGCCCCACGGGGTGCAGTGGTAGGTCTGGTTGCCGGCCAGGAAGTCGAGGAACAGGCCCGACTGCTGGAAGGTCCACTTCTCGCGGCCCTTCTCCTTGCCGTGCCGGAACACGCCGCGGAACAGGTCCTTCGTCGCCTTGCGGTTCAGGAAGTGCTTCTGGTCGGGGGCGCGCTCGTAGGCGTAGCCGGGGGAGACGGTGATGCCGTCGATGCCCATCCGGGTCACGCTGTCGAAGAAGTCGGCGATCTTCTCCGGCTGGGAATTGTTGAAGAAGGTGCAGTTGATGGTGACCCGGAAGCCCATCTCCTTGGCCTTCGCGATCGCCGCCACGGCCTTGTCGTAGACGCCGCGCTGGCACACCGACTGGTCGTGCATCTCCTTGTCGCCGTCCAGATGGATCGACCACGTGAAGTACGGGCTCGGCTTGTACTCCTTGATCTTCTTCTCGAGGAGCAGCGCGTTCGTGCAGACGATCGCGAACTTCTTCTGGGCGATGATGCCCTCGACGATCTGCGGCAGGTCCTTGTGGAGGAGCGGCTCGCCGCCGGCGATCACCACCACCGGGGCGCCGCACTCGCGCACCGATTCGAGCGCGTCGGCGACCGGGAGGCGCTTGTTCAGGATCTCGTCCGGGTAGTCGATCTTGCCGCAGCCGGCGCAGGCCAGGTTACAGCGGAACAGCGGCTCCATCATCATCACAAGCGGGTAACGCTTGCGGCCCGTGAGGTGCTGCTTCAGGATGTAGCCGCCGATCTTCGCGACGTACCGGAGGGGGATACCCAAGATTGCGGCTCCTTACTTCGTCGGCCCCGGGACATCGGGGTGCTTAACGCGAAAAAATCTCGAATTCCAGCCATCTAGCTTGGAACTAATCTGAAATGACCCCGTTTCGGCGGGGCGATGACATCTTATTCCGTGCCTGACGCAACGGCGCCACATGGACCGCGCGTGCGGAGCCCGTGGGCGGACGCGCCCGATCGTTGAGGACAGCACGTGCATTGCGTCGGCAATACGACCGGAATCCCACGATTCGGGTGGCCGCGCCAGAAACGCCGTGCGCTAGCGCACACGGGCGGGCGCGGGATGCGCGCCACGGCGGCCGCGTTGCAATCTGGCATTGCCCTCTTTACTGAGCCTCGTGGCCGCGATGCAAGTCCCGGCCCGCGGCGGGTGTCCCGACCGCGGACCGCATCGGGCGCAATCAGTCGGGTGCCGGGCGCGCGCGGCGCGCTCGGATCGGGCGGTGTGGCGTTCCTCGAACCCGATGCGCACCGGGCCGAATCGCGGAGCGTCGCGCGGCGGAGCCCTGAGCCCGCCCGTGTCGGTGGCCCGGGTTCGGACCGGACAGATGGCAGGAGCCGGTCGCGCACGGGGCGCGTCCGATGCGAACAGGCAGGGTGCTCGTGATCGAAAGTCTCGTCGCGTTCTCGGTGCGGTATCGGTGGATCGTGATCGCCTTCACGGCGTTCCTCACGGTCGCGAGCCTCGGAGTCGCGGCGCACCTGTTCCGAATCAACACCGACGTTGAGCGGCTGATCGACCCGAAGGAGCCGTGGCGGCAGGACGAGATCAATTTCGAGAAGGCGTTCCCGCAGCGGAGCAACACCATCGTCGCGGTCATCAACGGCGAGACGCCGGAGGAGACCGAGGAGGCGGCCGCCAACCTCGCCAAGGCGCTCACGGCGCACAAGAACCTGATCGAGACGGTCTACCGGCCCGACGGCGGCCCGTTCTTCAACAAGAACGGCCTGCTGCTGATGTCGCAGGCGGACCTCGACAAGACCCTGGAGGCGCTGACCCAGCAGCAGGGTCTGCTCGGCCCGCTCGCCGCCGACCCGTCGCTGCGGGGCATCATGCGGGTGCTGACGCTGGGCGCGCGCGGCGTGAAGACCGGGGACGCCAAGATCGAGGACCTCGAGAAGCCCATGGGGCAGATCGACGCCACCCTGCAGAAGGTGCTGGCGGGTCAGCGGGCGCGGATGTCCTGGCAGGAACTCCTGTCGGGGGGCGAGACCAGCGTCACCGACAAGATGAAGTTCGTGGTGATCCAGCCGGTCCTCGACTTCAACGCCCTGGAGCCCGGCTATCAGGCGACCAAGCTGATCCGCAACGTCGCCAAGGATCTCGGGATCGACGCCCAGAACGGCCTGCGGATGCGCCTGACCGGCACGGTGGCTGTGGCGGACGAGGAGTTCGCGACGCTGTCGGAGGATGCCGGCCTCAACAACAGCATCATCGTCGGCGCGATCGTGCTGTTCCTGTGGCTGGCCCTGCGCTCGGGCAAGCTCGTCGGCGCGGTGATCATCACCACCTTCGCGGGCCTCGTGGTCACGGCCGCCCTGGGCCTCATCATGGTCAAGGAGCTGAACCCGATCTCGGTGGCCTTCGCGGCCCTGTTCGTCGGGCTCGGCATCGATTTCGGCATCCAGTTCTCGGTGCGCTACCGGGCCGACCGCTACGAGCAGCCGACGCTGGAGAGCGCGATCCGCGCCGCGGCCCGGGGCGTCGGCTGGTCGCTGACGCTCGCCGCGGTGTCGCTGGTGGCGGGCTTCTTCGCCTTCCTGCCCACGGCGTTCCGGGGCGTGTCGGAGCTGGGCCTGATCGCCGGCGTCGGCATGATCGTGGCCTTCCTGTTCTCGCTGATCCTGCTGCCGGCCCTGATCGCGGTGTTCAAGCCGGTGGGCGAGAAGGCCGCGGTCCAGACCGACTGGCTCGTCGGCGTCGACCCCTGGATCATCCGGCACCGCAAGCCGATCCTGATCGGCGTCGGCCTCGTGACCCTGGCCGGCGCGCCGCTGCTCTGGCACCTGCCGTTCGACTCGAACCCGATGCACCTGCGCAGCGCCAAGACGCAGTCCATCGCGACCTACCTGGACCTGATCAAGAATCCCGAGACCAGCCCCAATTTCATCGACGTGCTGGCGCCCAGCGTCGCGGAGGTCCCGTCGCTGTCGAAGACGCTCCTGGCCCTGCCGGTCACCGCCTCGGTCAACAGCATCGACACCTTCGTGCCGCGGGATCAGGACAAGAAGCTGGCCCAGATCGCCGACACGGCCCAGCTGCTCGACCCGGTGCTCAATCCCGGCCGCCGGCCGCCGCCGCCGACCGACGCCGACAACGTCAAGGCGCTCAAGGACGCCGCCGCGGCGCTCAACGGCCTCTCGGCCGACGCCAAGGGCGACGCGAAGGGCGCCCAGGAGGCCAAGCAGCTCGCCGGCAC
The DNA here is from genome assembly GCF_900107945.1 of Methylobacterium sp. 190mf. NCBI lineage: Bacteria > Pseudomonadati > Pseudomonadota > Alphaproteobacteria > Hyphomicrobiales > Methylobacteriaceae > Methylobacterium > Methylobacterium sp. 190mf. The sequence continues at coordinate 27,499 of NZ_FNVI01000026.1, forward strand.
CCTGGACAAGCTCGCCGCCGGCCCGGTCCAGCTGCGCGAGGCGGCCTCGGTGGCGCTCACCAAGGATCTGGTGCCGCTGCTCGCCCGCCTGCGCGACCTGCTGCATCCCGAGAAGATCACGCTGGACAACCTGCCGCCGCAGCTGAAGGCCGACTGGGTGGCGGCGGACGGACGGGCGCGCATCGAGGTTCACCCGAAGGGCGACTCGAACGACGACACCGTGCTCCGCCGGTTCTCGGACGAGGTCCTGAAGGTCGCCCCGCACGCGACCGGCGCGCCCGTGGCCACCACGCAGTCGAGCTACACGATCCTGGGCGCCTTCGTGCAGGCGGCGGTGACGGCCTTCGTGCTGATCTTCGTCATCCTGTCGGTCGCCCTGCGCAAGCCGTGGGACGTGGCGATGACCCTCGGCCCGCTGGTGATCGCGACGCTCTGGACGCTGATGGCGATGCGCATCGTCGGCATGCCGCTGAACTTCGCCAACATCATCGCCCTGCCGCTGATGCTCGCGGTCGGCGTGGCGTTCCACATCTACTACGTGATCGCGTGGCGGGCGGGCGTGACCGACATGCTCGCCTCCAGCCTCACCCGGGCGATCTTCTTCTCGGCGCTGACCACGGGCAGCGCCTTCGGGTCGCTGGTCCTGTCGAGCCATCCGGGCACGGCCAGCATGGGCAAGCTGCTGGCGCTGTCGCTGTTCTTCACCCTGGTGGCGGCGTTCTTCGTGGTTCCGGCGACCCTCGGCGAGCCGCCGGAGCAGCCCGACGAGGATCGTCCGGAAGCCGAGAAGGCGGCCGGCGCGGCCCTGCGCAAGTCCGCCCCGCACCAGGATCCGGTGCCCGCCAAGTAGAAGCCGAGCAGCGCCGGCCGGTCGCGGCCGGCGCTTCGGAGGGCCTCAGAGGGCCTTCTGGAAGAAGTGGTCCGGATAGGGATCGTCGTTGAAGCGGTCGATCTCCACCCAGCCCGACCGCCGGTAGAGCGCCAGGGCCTCAGGGAGGGCGCTGTTGGTGTCGAGCCGCAGCGTCCGGATCCCGAGGTTGCGGGCGGCGGCCTCGGCCTCCCGCATCAGCCGCCTGGCGAGGCCCAGCCCGCGCGCCGCAGGATCGACCCAGAGCCGCTTGATCTCCGCCACCGCGCCGCCGCCCCCCTTGAGCCCGACGCATCCGACCGGCAGCCCGTCGGCGCTCGCGAGCAGGAACACGCCGCGCGGCCGCACCATGGCGTCGGCCTCCGGGTCGCACGACAGCGCGACGTCGAACCCGCCGGCAAACCGGGTCGCGAGCTCGGCGTAGTAGGCGGCGAGGCAGGCGCGGGCGCCCGCGCCGGTCGGGTCGGCCTCCCGGATCGCGATGGCGTCGCGGCCGAGGGCCAGGGCGACCCGGTCCATGGCGTGCAGCAGCGCGTCCACCTGCGGTGCGCGCTCCAGCAGGGCGACGGCGCGGGCATCCGACAGCGCCTCGTAGGCCGCGAACTCGCGCCGCCCGGCCTCGGTCAGGGAGGCGACCCGGCGGCGGGCATCCGCGGGATGCGGCGCGGTCGCCACCAGCCCCTCCTCCTCCAGGCTCCGCAGGAGGCGGCTCATCAGGCCGGAATCGAGACCGAGATAGGCGCGGATCTCGCCGATCTCCGCGCGGCCCGCGCCGATGGCGTTCAGGACCCGCGCCGCGCCCAGGGGACGGCCGCGGCCGAGGAACGAGGAATCGAGCGCGCCGACCTCGGCGGTGACCGCGCGGGCGAAGCGGCGGACGCGGGCGATCTCGGCAGGTTCCATGTTATCTGACTAAAGTCAGATAACGACCTGGGTCAACCGAGGAAGTCGGAGAACCCGCCGCGGACGGTGCCCGACGCGTCGGCGGCCGACCGGGATGCGGGGGCGATCAGGGCGTCGCGCTCGTCGGCGTAGCGGTAGCCCGGCGCCTCGCCGGGGAAGCCGCCGGCGGTGGCCGGGTGGGTGTAGAGCTCGGTCAGGCCGTCCGGAAGTTCGGCCAGCAGGGCCGCGACACGGGCGGGCGTCATGGCGCCGGACCACGCGAGGCCGAGGGTGCGGTCGGGGATCAGCAGCCCGGCCTGCCGGGCGCGGACGGCGAGCAGCGCCGCCCAGGGCGCGATGTCGAGGGCGGCTCGCGGCCGCGCGCCGGGCTCGGCGCGGCGCAGGATCTCCCGCGGCTCCCGCGGCACCCGCAGGGCGCGCATCCCGAAGTCGCGGCCGACGCGCAGCACCGCCCCGGCGATCAGCGGGTGGACGTGGAAGTGCTTGTGGGCGTTGACGTGGTCCAGCGGCAGGCCGGTGGCCCGGTAGGCCTCGAACTGCGCCCGGATCTCGGCGGCGAGCTGGCGCCGGGCCGCCGGCCTGCGGGCGAAGTCGAGGCCGAGGCGGGCCATGTCGGCCCGCATCAGGCCGGCCTCGTCCGTCAGGTCGGGAAGCTGTTCCGCCGGCAGGGTCGGCCACGCCTCCACGAGGACGAGGTGCAGCCCGACCCGCAGGGACCGCATCCGCCGGGCCCGCGCCACGGCGTCGGCGGCGGCCGGCGCCGAGACCATCAGGCTCGCCGCCGTGAGGATCCCGTCGCGATGGGCCTGCTCGACGGCCTCGTTGACCTCGGGGCTCAGCCCGAAATCATCCGCGGTGACGACCAGACGCTTCACGGTAACCTCGTAACGGGTGTCGAGAGGGCTCGCCCTCTCGCGGGTCCAGGGCGGAGCCCTGGAAGAGGGGCGGGGCTCCGCCCCGCTCCCCGCCGGGGCCGCAGGCCCCGGACCCCTGACTTCAGGCCGCCTTGGCGGTGCCCTGACGCTCCCTGAGGAAGCGGTAGAACTCGACGCCCTCGCGCAGGCGGCGCTTCATCATGTCGGGCGAGCGCACCATCTCGCTGACGATCGAGGCGATCTTCGGCGCCCGGAAGTAGAACTTCTTGTAGAACTCCTCGACCGAGGTGAAGATCTCGGTGTGGGAGAGGTGCGGGTAGTGCAGCGGCGCGACCTGCACGCCGTTCTCGTCGACGAGCTCGGCGTTCTCGATGTCGAGCCAGCCGTTCTCCACCGCCTGCTTGTACAGGAAGGTGCCCGGGTAGGGCGCCGCCAGCGAGACCTGGATCGTGTGCGGGTTGATCCGCTTGGCGAAGTTGATCGTCTCCTGGATCGTCTCCTTCGTCTCGCCCGGCAGGCCGAGGATGAAGGTGCCGTGGATGGCGATGCCCAGGTCGTGGCAATCCTTGGTGAACTTCTCGGCGACCTCGACCCGCATGCCCTTCTTGATGTTGTGCAGGATCTGCTGGTTGCCGGACTCGTAGCCGACCAGCAGCAGGCGCAGGCCGTTCTCCTTGAGCACCTTCAGGGTCTCGCGCGGCACGTTCGCCTTGGCGTTGCACGACCACGTGACGCCGAGCTTGCCGAGTTCGCGGGCGATCTCCTCCGCGCGCGGCAGGTTGTCGGTGAAGGTGTCGTCGTCGAAGAAGAACTCCTTGGTCTGCGGGAACTCCTTCAGGCAGTACTTGATCTCCTCGATCACGTGCGCGACCGAGCGGGTGCGGTAGGTGTGGCCGCCGACCGTCTGCGGCCACAGGCAGAAGGTGCAGCGGCTCTTGCAGCCCCGGCCGGAGTAGAACGAGATGTAGGGGTGCTTCAGGTAACCGATGAAGTACTTCTCCATCTCCAGGTCGCGCTTGTAGACGCTGGTGACGAAGGGCAGCTGGTCCATGTCGGTCATGATCTCGCGGTCCTCGTTGTGGACCACGACACCGTTGGCGTCGCGATAGGACAGCCCCTTGATCTCCGACATCGGGACGCCGTCGGCGACCTCCTTGACGGTGAAGTCGAACTCGTTGCGGGCGCAGAAATCGACCACCGGGGCCTGGGCCATCGCGCCGGCGGCGTCGACCGCGACCTTGGCGCCGATCAGGCCGGCGATGAGCTTCGGGTTGGCGGCCTTAAGCGCCTCGATCGTCTTCACGTCGGACTTGAACGACGGCACCGAGGTGTGGAGCACGACGAGGTCGAAGTCGTTGGCCTGGGCCACGATCTCGGCGAGCTTGATGTTGTGCGGCGGCGCGTCGATCAGCTTCGAGTTCGGCACCAGGGCGGCCGGCTGGGCCAGCCAGGTCGGGTACCAGAACGACTTGATCTCGCGCTTGGCCTGGTAACGGGAGCCGGCACCGCCGTCGAAACCGTCGAAGGTGGGGGCCTGGAGGAAGAGCGTGCGCATGGGGTTCAAGGCCTCAGGGCAATGCCGGGGGAGGGGCGGAGGACGAGGGAGCCGGGTTCAGCGGAGCGGCGCGCCGGCATCGCGGCCGAGTTCGGCGTCCGGGATCAGGGTGCCATCCGCAACCACGTGATAATCGTGACCTTTCCATGTCACCGCCCCCGACACGAAGGCCCAGGAGAAGTTCAGGAAGGAGAGGATGTCGCGGATCGGCAACAGTCCGTAGGGGTGCGGGGCGAGGCCGAAGGCCCGCTCCAGCTGCCGGCAGAGCAGCACGCGGCTCGCCAGCGCCGCGGCGGCGACCCAGAGGGCGCCGGTGCCGGCGCCGGGCAGGAGCGCGCCCAGCAGCGCGAGCGGGAAGGCGTGGGTGACGATCGAGCCGGCGTAGCCCGCCGGGTCGACGGTGCGGATTGTCCGGTTCCAGCGCAGCTCGTGCCGCCACAGGCCGGAGAGATCGGTGTCGACGCTGGTGTGGCCGATCGTGAAGCTCGGGATCACCACCCGGCCGCCGAGGCCGCGCAGGGCGGCGCCGATGGCGTAATCGTCCGCCAGATCGTTGCGGAAGGTGCGGAAGCCGCCGACCGCCTCCAGGCTCGCCCGGGTGAAGGCCACGGTGGAGCCGAAGCAGGGCTTCGCCAGACCGAGGCTCAGGCCCATCACGACGTTGGGCAGGAAGTGGGTGTCGATCGCGAGCGTCGAGAGCTGGTCGTACAGGCCCCGGAAGGCCGGGACCCCGTGGTACAGGCAGGTGACGCCGGTGACGCCGTCCTGGGACAGCTCCGCGACGAGGCGCTCGAGGTAGTCGGGCCCCACCACCATGTCGCTGTCGGCCAGCACCACCACGTCGTGGGCGATGGCCTCGGCCATGTTGATCAGGTTCGAGACCTTGCGGTTCGATCCGTGCTGCCGGCCGTCGATCACGAGGTCGATGCGGGCCTCGGGATAGGCCTGCTGCAGGCGCTCGACCACGCCGATCGCGGGATCGGTGGGCTTCTGGACGCCGAACAGGACCTGGACCGGCCCGGCGTAGTCCTGGCGCAGCACGGTCTCGAGATTCGCGTAGAGATTGGGCTCGAGGCCGCAGAGCGGCTTCAGCACGGTCACGGAGGGCCGCGTCGCGCCGGCGGGCAGAACCGGCGGGCGGCGGCCCGCGTAGCGGCCCGCGCACATGGCGGCGGCCAGCCCGTAGACGCAGCCCGCCGCCGCCAGGATCAGGCAGAGCAGCGAGAGCCACGAGAGGCCGAGCAGCGCCAGGGAGGAGACATCCATCCGGTCGGATCCGTGCGATCGTCCGGCCGCCGAGGCGGCGATGGCCGCGAACGGCCGGTTCAGGTCGGCGCAGGCGCCGGCGCCGCTCAGGGCGTCGGCTTGGCCGCGAGCATGCCGTCGGCCCGCGCCCGGAGGAACTTCACGACGCCGTCGGCGCCCCCGGACTTCAGCGGCGCCGACAGGGCGTTCCGCTGCGCGGCGATCTCGCTGACGTCGCCGTTGAGCAGGACGTCCTGGATGCGGTTGTCGGCGTTGACGACGAAGTCCACGGCGGAATCGTCGCCGTCCGCGGCGGTGACGCGGGTCGGCACCACGCGCTGGGCGCCCCGCTCCTCGACCTTCGGGGTCACGTCGAACTTGCCGCCGGCGGCGCGTGCCAGCCGGTTCGCGTAGGTGACGGTCAGGCTGCGCTTGAAGGCGTCGATGACCGCCGCCTGCTGCTCCGGGGTGAAGCTCGACCATTTCGAGCCCACCGCGATGCGGGTCATGGCGGGAAAGTCGAACGCCTTGTCGAGCGCGGGGCCGACGGCCTCGACCCGGGCCGGCAGCGGGCCGGGCCCGTCCTTCAGCGCGGCCGAGAAGGCGGCGTAGAGGTCGCGCACGGTCTGAACGGCCGGATCGTCCGCGGCCCGTGACGGGGCCGGGACGAGCAGGGTCAGGGCCAAGGGAGCGGCGATGAGGGCGGCCGCGAGCCGGCGGGTCAGGCGCACTTCTTCAACTCCTCGCCGTCGCCGAGCCGCGCCCCCATGCGCGGCGGAGCGTAGCTGTAGAACGGGCCGAGGGTGGCGGGCTGCGCGACCCTCTTGGCCTTGCGCCCGGCCTCCGGCGCAGGCTCGCGCTCCTCTTCCTCCGGCGTCTCGGACCGGAGCCTGGACTCGATCCGGTGCCAGAGCAGGAGGCTCGGGAGCCCAACGCCGAGATCGGCGAAGCGCTTGACCAGCGACAGGGCGAGCGCCGCCTCGGCCGGGATATTGAACAGGCCGCACAGGGCGATCAGTCCGCCCTCCTGCGCGCCCAGGGCGCCGGGCACCGCGAAGGCCGCGCCGCGCACCGCCTGGGCGAGGCTCTCGATCATGAGCGCCTGCGCGAAGTCGATCGGGTAGCCCATGAACCGCAGGCAGACATAGACCTCGAGCGTGCCGATCACCCAGCCGGCGAGGTGGACCACCAGGGCCAACGCGAAGCGACCGTGGTTGCCGTAGAGCCGGCGCAGACTGTCGTAGAGCTGGTCGATGGCGCCGAAGGCCCGCCACTCGCGCCCGGAGGCGAAGCGGCTGAGCAACGCCTGGATCAGGCGGTGACCGGCCTTGCGCTGGATCAGGTAGAAGGCGCCGAGCGCCGGGACCGCCAGGGCCAGCCCGCCCTCGACCGTGTGGGCGATCGGTCCGTCGCCGGAGATCAGGACCAGCAGGGCGAGGCCGGCCACCGTGAACAGGAGCTGCGTCAGCGCCTGGGTCATCAGGTCGACGAACATGCTGGCGCCCGCGAGCGCGCCCGGAACGTTGCGCTTCGACAGGAGGCGGGCGCCGACGAAGTCACCGCCGACGGTGGCGACGGGCAGCAGCGTGTTGATGCCCTCGCGGACGAAGCGGAGCGAGATGCAGTCGGCGAGCTTGGTCGCGCCGGCGGGGAACACGACGTACCAGCCGAGCCCCGCCCAGGCGACGGCCACGAAGCGCGCGAGCACCACCAGGGCGGCGCCCCAGCCGGCGCTCACGACGGCGGCCGACACATCCTCCAGGCCGGAGGACATGAACAGGCCGACGACCGTGCACAGACCGGCGATCGAGGCCAAGGTCGTCAGGCGCTTCATTGTCGTCTTTCAAGCTCGCGTAAGGCTTGATGCGGGAAATCGGTCACGGTCGCGGCAGAAATAGGTCCATCGGCCCGGGAACGTTTCTGTCACGTTGCAGCACGGATTAGCGGTGTCTATCACCCGTTTGACACACCGAGGGCCAAAGCGGCGGCGGGGCGGAGAAGCCCGCGCAGAAGGCCGCGGCACGTCGCAGAAGGGGCACACGTCATGGAGCGCGAATCACCGATCACGGCCCTGGAGGCCGTGACCGACGACACGCATGCGGGCGGCTTTCCGGGCGGGACCGGACCGGGCGTGCCGGCTCCCCAGTCGCCGGTGATGGCCTGGAACGAGTGGGATCCGCTGGAGGAGGTCATCGTCGGCTCGCTCGACGGCGCCACGATCCCGACTCACCACCTGACGGTGATCTTCAACCTGCCGCGCGCCGCGCAGCCGTTCTACCGGCTGGCGAGCGGCTGGAAGTATCCGAAGTTCATGAAGAAGCTCGCCCAGGCCGAGCTCGACAACTTCATCACCATCCTGGCCGGCGAGGGCGTGAAGGTCCGCCGTCCCGACGCGGTGGACTTCTCGAAGAAGTTCAAGGCGCCGCGCTGGTCCTCCCGCGGCTTCTGCGTCGCCTGCCCGCGCGATCCGTACCTCGTCATCGGCGACGAGATCATCGAGAGCCCGATGTGCTGGCGCTCGCGCTACTTCGAGGGCGACGCCTACCGGTCGCTGTTCAAGGAGTACTTCCGCGCCGGCGCCCGCTGGACCTCCGCGCCGCGGCCCCAGCTGACCGACGACCTCTACAACTACGATTACCGGGTGCCGAACCTGAAGGCCGGCGAGCCCATGCAGTTCACGGTCAACGAGTTCGAGCCGGTCTTCGACGCCGCCGACTTCGTCCGCTGCGGCCGCGACCTGTTCGTGACCCGCTCGAACGTGACGAACCTGATGGGCATCGAGTGGCTGCGCCGCCACCTCGGCCCGGGCTTCCGCATCCACGAGATCGAGAGCCGCTGCCCGCAGCCGATGCACATCGACTCGTCGTTCATGCCGCTCGCCCCCGGCAAGGTTCTGGTGAACCCGGACTACGTCGACGTCGAGAAGCTCCCGGCCGTGCTCAAGAAGTGGGACGTGCTGGTCGCCCCGCGCCCCGACCCGGTCGAGGGCTTCATGAGCAAGATCTCGATGTGCTCGCCCTGGACCTCGATCAACGTCCTGGCGATCACCGAGAAGAAGATCGTCGTCGACCAGAGCCAGCCGACGCTGATCAAGGCCCTGAAGGACTGGGGCTTCGACCCGATCCCGGCGCCGTTCCTCAGCTACGGCCCGTTCGGCGGCTCGTTCCACTGCGCGACCCTCGACGTCCGCCGCCGGGGCGTGCTGAAGTCCTACTTCTAGGATCAAGGCGCCGGGCACGCCGTCGTCCCGGGGCGCTGCGAGCGCCCCGGGACGACGGAGGACGGCGCGCGGCGCCTAGCGCGCCGCGATCCCGGCGATCAGCGCCGCATTGAACCCCTCCGGGTCCGACATCTGCGGCGCGTGGCCGAGATCCGGGAACTCCACGAGCCGCGCGCCCGGGATGGCCCTGGCGGCCGCCTTGCCGAGCTCGGGATAGTTGCCGAGGCGCGCCCGCACCTCCGGCGGCGCGAGGTCCTTGCCGATCGCCGTGTTGTCCTTCTGACCGATCAGGAGCAGCGTCGGCACCGCGATCTGCGGGAACCGGTAGACCACCGGCTGGGTGAGGATCATGTCGTAGAGCAGGGCCGAGTCCCAGGCGACCGCCTCCTTGCCGGGGCCGTTGTTGAGGCCCGCGAGCATCGTGACCCAGGGCTCGTAGCGGGGCTCCCAGGCGCCGGCGTAGTAGGTCGCCGTCTCGTAGGCCCGGATCGAGGCCGCCGTCACCTTCAGCTCGCGCTGGTACCACTGCTCCACCGAGGTCGGCGGCACGCCCTTGGCGGCCCAGTCCTCCAGGCCGATCGGGTTGACCAGCACGAGCTGCTCCACCGCCTTCGGGTAGAGCAGGGCGTAGTGGGCCGCCAGCATCCCGCCCGTCGAGTGGCCGACCAGGATCGGCCGCTCGATCCCGAGCTTGTCCAGGAGCGCGCGGGTGTTCTCGGCGAGCTGCCGGAAGGTGAACTGGTAGGCCGCCGGCTTGCTCGACTTGCAGAAGCCGATCTGGTCCGGCGCGATGACCCGGTACCCGGCGGCGCTGAGCGCCCGGATCTGGCTCTCCCAGGTGGCGGCGCAGAAATTCTTGCCGTGCAGCAGAACGGCGGTCCGGCCGTTCGGCGTCGCCGGCCGGACGTCGAGATAGGCCATCTGCAGAGGCTGGTGCTGCGACGTGAACGGGAACCGCTCCACCGGGAACGGGTAGGCGAAGCCCTCGAGTTCGGGCCCGTAGGTTGGCTGCTGCGGCGGCTCCGCGGAAGCGGGTCCCGGCGGAAGCAGGGCCAGCAGGACGGAGGCGAGGAGGGTTCGAAGCATGGCCGCGTCGGAGCCTGATCTGCGAGCGGCGTGCGGCGCCGCGCCGCCCGCTCAGATCGGTCATCCAGGTGTCCCTGTCCACGTCCCGCGGAGCGGCGCGGCTTCGCGCCCGCCGCAGGGCGCGCTATCTCCCGGGCGCGACCGTCTCTCGCCGCGGATGTCCCGATGCTGCGCCTCACCACCCTGACCGCCCTCGCCGGCGCGCTCCTCCTCGGGCCGGCCCCGGCCCGGGCGGCGGATGCCTGCGACGTCCTCGCCGCGCGGGTGATCCGCACCACCGGCGCCTCCCTGGCGGGGCGGGCCGGCCCCGTCGCGGTGTTCCGGGCACAGGATGCCGAGCGGCTGAGCCTCGATTGCCGCGCGCCCGCCCGGATCACCGTGGCCTCCCGCGAGCGCGAGCCGGCGCCGGCCTACTTCGTCCTGATCGGCCGCGCCGCGCAGGCGCTCGCCGGGGCGGACGCCGCCGCGGTTGAGGTGCTGGCGCTCAACCTCCACCAGGCCAGCCTGCTGGCCGATGCCCCGCGCCGGGGTGGCGCCGGCCGGATCCTGATGCTGTGCGAGACCGGCCCGCGCGCGGACGCCTTCCGGGAGGACCGCACGGTCTGCCGGGTCGCGCCCCGGCCCGGGCTTTCGCGGATCCGCCGCGCGGGCTAGACCGGCCGGCATGTCGAAGATCGAGACACCCGGCCCCGTCGTCCAAGTCGGCGACGCGCGCTTCGCCAACCACCTGCCTCTGACGCTGATCGCCGGCCCGTGCCAGCTCGAAGGGCGCCAACACGCCCTGGAGATCGCCGCCGCCCTCAAGGAGATGGCCGCGGGTCTGGGCGTCGGCCTCGTGTTCAAGACCTCCTTCGACAAGGCCAACCGCACCTCGGGCAGCGCCGCCCGGGGCATCGGCCTCGACGGGGCGCTACCGGTCTTCGCCGAGATCCGCGAGACCCTCGGGCTGCCGGTGCTGACCGACGTGCACGCCGCCGAGCAGTGCGCCCCCGCCGCCGAGGCGGTGGACGTTCTCCAGATCCCCGCCTTCCTGTGCCGCCAGACCGACCTGCTGCTGGCCGCCGCCGCCACCGGCCGGGCGGTCAACATCAAGAAGGGCCAGTTCCTGGCGCCCTGGGACATGAAGCACGTCGCCGCCAAGGTGACGGAGGCGGGCAACCCCAACGTCATCGTCACCGAGCGCGGCGCCTCGTTCGGCTACAACACGCTGGTGTCGGACATGCGCAGCCTGCCGATCATGGCGCAGGTCACGCAGGGCGCCCCGGTGGTGTTCGACGCCACCCACTCGGTGCAGCAGCCCGGCGGGCAGGGGGCGAGTTCCGGCGGCCAGCGGGAATTCGTCGCCGTCCTCGCCCGCGCCGCCGTGGCGGTGGGCGTGGCGGGGGTGTTCATCGAGACCCATCCCGACCCCGACCGGGCGCCCTCCGACGGCCCCAACATGGTGGCGCTGAAGGACATGCCGGCCCTGCTCGAGGAACTCCTCGCCTTCGACCGTCTCGCCAAGAACCGGGCCGCCTGACCGGCTCAGGCGGCCGCCGGCTCCAGGACGTGGATCCGAAGGGGCTGGACGAGGCCGAACTGCCCGTCGGCCTCGCGCGCGGCGGCCTTGAGGAAGGCCTCCTCGACCACGGCGCGCCGGTCCCGGATGGTCGCCTCGCGCGCCGGGTCCACGGCGCTGACGCGGGCGAGGAAGGCGTCGAGCGAGTCGAAGCGCTCGCGCCGCGCGATCGTCGCGTCGCGGCGGCACGCGTAGGCGCCGCGGGCGAGGGCGGCCGCGATGGCGTCCTGGGCGGCGGCGCGGATCGCGGTCTCGTCCTCGATCGGCCGCAGGGCGTCGAAGAAGCTGCCCTCCGCCAGGGGCTCCACCACGACGAGCAGCCCGCCCGGGGCCAGGACGCGGGCCGCCTCGGCGAGGGCCGCCGCCGGGTCCGGGACGTGGTGGAGGGAATTCAGCATCACGGCGCCGTCGAAGCTGGCGTCCGGGAAGGGCAGGGCCTCGCCGGTCGCGGCCTCGAAGCGCGCCTCCGGCACGGCGGCCCGCGCCCGGGCGAGCGCCGCGGCGCCGGGATCGATCCCGGTGACCCGCGCGCCCGCGTCGACCAGCCGCCGCGCGAGCGTCCCGGCGCCGCACCCGATATCGACGACCCGCTTGCCGGCCAGCGGCGCGAGGCTCTCGCGGATCAGGGTCAGGGCATCCATCGTCGGTCCTCCCGGCCGATCCGTAGCACGCCCGACCCGCGGCAGGGCGGATTTCCGTCTCCGGGCCGGGCCGTCCGCCGCGACGGCCCGCCGCGACGTTCCAGGTGTTCCCGAAGACTCACCGCAAGAGTTCGAGCGGTTCCGGAAGAGCCGCACCCAAGCTTGACCGCACTCGTCGAAGCGGCGGCTACGCTGAACAACGGTTCATAATCCCGACTGGGTGCGGATCCGCACGCAAGTCCGGCGTGAAATCTGGAACTGTCCGGATGCGGCCACGTTATTGGGCATGTTCGATCAGGGATCGAGAAGGAACACTATGCGCAAGATCGGTATCATCGCCACTGCCGCCGCCATGGCTCTCGGCAGTGTTGCCGTCACCACGAGCGCCGAGGCGCGGCCTTACGGCTACCACGGCGGCTACGGCGGCTACGGTCACGGCTACTACCGCGGCCGTCGCGGCATCGGCACCGGCGCCGCCATCGGCCTCGGCATCGCCGGCCTCGCGGCCGGTGCGATCGCCGCGGGCGCGGCCCGCGACAGCTACTACGGCGGCGGCTACGGCTACGCCCCGTCCTACGGCTACGGCTACGCCCCGGTTTACGGCGGCTACGGCTACGCCGCTCCGGGCTACGGCTACTACGGCTACGGCTACTGAGATCGGAGATCCGGGAGGATCGGGGGCGACCGGCGCGAGCCGGTCGCCCTTTTCGTTGGTTCGGTCAGCGTCCGCGGTAGGGCGGCACGCCCGGGTCCGGCAGCCACGCGTTCTTCGGCAGTTCGCCCGTCTGCCAGAACACGTCGATCGGGATGCCGCCGCGGGGATACCAGAACCCGCCGATTCGCAGGTAGCGCGGTTCCAGCAGGTCGCGGAGCCGCTTGCCGATCGCCACCGTGCAATCCTCGTGGAACGCTCCGTGGTTGCGGAACGACCCCAGGTAGAGCTTCAGCGACTTCGACTCCACCAGCCAGTCACCGGGCACGTAGTCGATCACTAGGATCGCGAAATCCGGCTGCCCGGTGACCGGGCAGATCGAGGTGAATTCCGGCGCGGTGAACCGGGCGACGTAGTCGGTGTCCGCGTGCGGGTTCGGGACCCGGTCGAGCCGCGCCTCTTCGGGTGAGGTGGGGACGGGCGTCGGCTGGCCGAGTTGGAGATCGTCGGGAGAGGTCATGGCCGGCCATATAGAGCCTGCCGGCGTCGCGCGCATCCGCCTGATCCGCGACGCTTTCCCGGGCGGACCCGGCTGTGCGCCGCCACCGTCCCGGCGCTTGCCGCCGGCCGCGGCTTGACGGATAAGCCGCCGCGATGCGCCGCACCCCTGATTTGGGCGCGGTCGCCGACCCGCGGCCCCCGCGAGAGGACGTTCCATGACCGCGATCACCAATATCAGCGCCCGCGAGATCCTCGACAGCCGCGGCAACCCCACGGTCGAGGTCGACGTCATCCTGGAGGACGGCTCCTTCGGCCGCGCCGCGGTGCCGTCGGGGGCTTCCACGGGCGCCCACGAGGCGGTGGAGCTGCGCGACGGCGACAAGAATCGCTTCCTCGGCAAGGGCGTGCTGAAGGCGGTCGAGGCGGCCCAGACCGAGATCCTCGACGCGATCGGCGGCATGGAGGCCGAGGACCAGGTCGCGGTCGACGAGGCGATGATCGAGCTCGACGGCACGCCCAACAAGGCCCGCCTCGGCGCCAACGCGATCCTCGGCGTGTCGCTGGCGGTGGCCAAGGCCGCGGCCGAGGCCTCGGGCCTGCCACTCTACCGCTACGTCGGCGGCGTGCAGGGCCGGGTCCTGCCGGTGCCGATGATGAACATCATCAACGGCGGCGCGCACGCCGACAACCCGATCGACTTCCAGGAATTCATGATTATGCCGGTGGGCGCCGATTCGCTCGCCGAGGCCGTGCGCATGGGCTCCGAGGTGTTCCACACCCTCAAGGGCAAGCTGAAGAAGGCCGGTCACAACACCAACGTCGGCGACGAGGGCGGTTTCGCCCCGAACCTGCCGTCCGCCGAGGCCGCCCTCGATTTCGTGATGGACGCGATCAGCGCCGCCGGCTTCAAGCCGGGCCAGGACATGGCGCTGGCCCTCGACTGCGCCGCCACCGAGTTCTTCAAGGACGGCGCCTACGCGTACGAGGGCGAGGGCAAGACCCGCACCATCGAGGCGCAGGTCGACTACCTCGCGCAGCTCGTCGCCACCTACCCGATCGTCTCGATCGAGGACGGCATGTCGGAGGATGACTGGGCCGGCTGGAAGCTCCTCACCGACAAGATCGGCGACCGCTGCCAGCTCGTGGGCGACGACCTGTTCGTCACCAACGTCGAGCGCCTGTCCCGCGGCATCGCCGAGGGGACGGCCAACTCGATCCTGATCAAGGTCAACCAGATCGGCTCGCTCACCGAGACCCTGGCGGCGGTCGATATGGCCCAGCGCGCCGGCTACACCGCGGTGATGTCGCACCGCTCGGGCGAGACCGAGGACTCGACCATCGCGGATCTCGCGGTCGCGACCAATTGCGGGCAGATCAAGACCGGCTCGCTCGCCCGCTCGGACAGACTGGCCAAGTACAACCAGCTGATCCGCATCGAGGAGGGCCTGGGCCCGCAGGCACTCTACGCCGGCCCGTCGGCGCTCAAGCAGCTCGCCCGCCGCTGATCGGTAAGATCCTGCTGGCCGGCCTGCTCGGTGTCGGGGCGGCCGGCCCGGCCCGCGCGGACCCGCTCTGCGACGGTGCCCGCCCGACGCTCAGCGCGCAGCTGCTGTTCGGCCTGTCGCGGCCGGACGGCGGCCGCGTCTCGGGGGCGGCCTTCGACCGGTTCCTGGCCGAGCGGATCACCCCGCGGTTCCCGGACGGGCTGACCGTGTTCGCCGGCCGGGGCCAGTGGCGCGGGCCGGACGGACGCATCGTCCGCGAGGCCGCCCGCATCGTCCTGATCGTCACCGAACCGACGCCCGAAGCGGTCGCGGCCCTGCGTGAGATCCGGGAGGCCTACCGGCGCCGCTTCGTGCAGGGCGCGGTCGGGCTGGTGCTCCAGCGGAGCTGCGCGCTGTTCTGACGACGTCGGCGCGGCGCTTCCCACTTTGTTCCGGGGCGCCGCAGGCGAGCCCGGAACACGGCGCTCGCCTCAGGTCATCGCCGCACCGGACGACTCCCCCGGCACGGTCCAAACCCGCATCGGCCGCGACAGGCCCCGCAACTCGATCGTCCCGACCGGCTCCAGCCGCCGGGCGCACCGCTCGGCGAAGGAGTCCGAAACGAGGAGGTCGTGGCCGAGGGCGGCGCACTGGCTCTCGATCCGGCTCGCCTCGTTGACCGCCCGTCCGATGATCGTGAAGTCGAGGCGCCGCTCGGTCCCGACATTGCCGTACATCACCGTCCCGAAATGCACGACGCCCTCGGCCGGCAGCTCCGGCAGCCCCGCGGCGCGGCGGCGGGCATTGAGCGCCGCGTTGGCGGCGAGCCCCTCGATCGCGGCGTCGAGCGCCGCACCGCAGACCGGGCAGGGGAGGGTGTCGGCGTCCGGGACCGGGAAGATCGCCAGGAAGCCGTCGCCGAGGAACTTCAGGATCTCGCCGCCGTGCCGCGCCACCGGGTCGCCGAGGGCGTCGAAATGCTCGTTGAGCCACGTGACCATGTCGGCCGGATCCACCCGGTCGGCCAGGGCCGTGAAGCCGCGCAGGTCGGTCAGCAGGATCGCCGCCGGCACGGCCCGCCCCTCGCCCCTCCGGATCTGACCGTCGAGGATGCGCTCGGCGGTCGACCGGCCGAGATAGGTGGCCGAGACTTCCCGGAACGTGTGGGCGAGGCCCATCTTGGCCATCGCCAGCGTCAGGAACGGCAGGACGCCGGCGATCGCGGCGAGGTCCGCCTCGGTGAAGCCGGCGGCGGCGCGGGTGCAGAACGAGACCGCGATGCCCCGCAGCGCGGTGCCGGGAGCGAACTCGGCGATGTGCAGCACGTAGTCGACGCCGCCCTGCGCCCCGAGGGCCTTCAGGACCGGGAAGTCCACCGCCAGCCCGGGCGCGTCGAGGCGCCAGCGGCCGAAGGTCTCGCCCGTCTCCACGAGGGCGTAGACGGGGCTCAGGAGCCAGTCGCTCTCCTCGTCGGCGCCGTGGGCGTTGGCGACGTACGACATGCCCTCGCCCGCGTGCCAGTTGAGGCTGACGCCGCGCAGCGTCGGGTCCAGGGCCGGCGCCATGACGCTGACCCGCCAGACGGGGAGGCCGGCCTCGACCAGCGACTCGCAGAAGCCCGAGAGCAGGGTGTCGTGGTCGTCGGTCGCCGTGGCGTGCGCGGCGATCCAGCGTCCCAGATGCGTCAGGTCCATGCCTCAGGCTCGCCCCTGTTCGTCCCGGCCGCGGTCCGGCCCCGTCGCGGTCCTGCCCCGACCGCGGCGCGGTCGAAAAGAACCGTTAACCTTTCCGCGCGAGGGTCGCGCCATGGTCGTGCGCCGCCGAGTCAGAATGGTCGTGTTGCCGCTGGGTCTCTGGACCCTGTCGGCGCTCGTGGTCGGCTATTTCGTGTGGCAGGCCGAGAGTGGCAACCGTGGCCTCGAGGCCAAGAAGGCCCTGAAGATCCGCGCCTACGGCCTCAGCCAGGAACTCGCCGCCGTGAAGGCCGAGCGCGCCGTCTGGGAGCACCGGGTGAACCTGCTGAAGAGCGACCAGATCGACCGCGACCTCTTGGAGGAGCGCGCCCGGATCGTCCTGGGCCGGGTCCACGCCAACGACGTGGTCATCATCACGCCCTGACAGGTCCGCGGAGGTCCCGCGATCGTCCCGCGGAAGTCCAGGGGATCGTTTTCCCTAGTCCCGAAAGTCCTCTGACAAGAGCGGCTTCCTGTCAGAGCGGCAGCCCTCGCTTTCCAATCGTCGCTGTCCTACACCCCCACGAAGTCGCGTGGAATCACGGGGAGAGCGCCGATGGACGCCGCCAAGGAGCCTGCCAAAGAGCCCGCCAAGGACGCGTCGTCCGCGCCGGTGCAGGCCGCGAGCCCTCAGGCCGCCGAGGCGCATCGCCCCGCGCCGAACATGCCCCAGTTCACGCGGGACGAGGATCTCCACGCCTATCACGAGATGCTGCTGATCCGGCGCTTCGAGGAGAAGGCCGGCCAGCTATACGGCATGGGCCTGATCGGCGGCTTCTGCCACCTCTACATCGGCCAGGAGGCCGTGGTGATCGGCATGCAGATGGCCTCGGTCGAGGGCGACCAGGTCATCACCGGCTACCGCGACCACGGCCACATGCTCGCCTGCGGCATGGACCCGAAGGGCGTCATGGCCGAGCTGACCGGCCGCCGCGGCGGCTACAGCCGCGGCAAGGGCGGCTCGATGCACATGTTCAGCCGCGAGAAGCAGTTCTTCGGCGGCCACGGCATCGTCGGCGCGCAGGTCTCGCTCGGCACCGGCCTCGCCTTCGCCGACCATTACCGGGAGAACGGCAAGGTCAGCCTGACCTACATGGGCGACGGCGCCGCCAACCAGGGCCAGGTCTACGAGAGCTTCAACATGGCGGCGCTCTGGAAGCTGCCGGTCGTCTACGTGATCGAGAACAACCGCTACGCGATGGGCACCTCGGTGGCCCGGGCCTCGGCGCAGACGGACTTCTCGAAGCGCGGCCTCTCCTTCGGCATCCCGGGCGAGCAGGTCGACGGCATGGACGTCCGCACGGTGCGCGAGGCCGCGACCCGGGCGATCGAGCACGCCCGGACCGGCCAGGGCCCCTACATCCTGGAGATGCAGACCTACCGCTACCGCGGCCACTCCATGTCCGATCCGGCCAAGTACCGGACCAAGGACGAGGTCTCGAAGATGCGCGACGAGCACGACCCGATCGAGATGGTGCGCAAGCGCCTGCTCGAGCTGCACGCCGTGCCCGAGGCCGAGCTCAAGGCCACCGACGCCAAGGTCCGCGAGGTCGTCAACGCCTCGGCCGAGTTCGCCACCAACGACCCCGAGCCGGATCCGTCGGAGCTCTGGACCGACATCCTGCTCGAAGCGCACGCCTGAGCGCGCACGACAAAGCTGGCCGCCCCCTAACGAAAAGACGACCGCAGAGCTGAGCATGGCGACCGACATCCTGATGCCCGCCCTCTCGCCCACCATGGAGGAGGGCAAGCTCGCCAAGTGGCTGAAGAAGGAGGGCGACCCGATCAAGTCCGGCGACGTGCTGGCCGAGATCGAGACCGACAAGGCCACCATGGAGGTGGAGGCCATCGACGAGGGCATCCTCGCCAAGATCCTGATCGCCGAGGGCACCGAGGGCGTCGCGGTCAACACGCCGATCGCCGTCATCGCCGGCGAAGGCGAGGACCCGGCGAGCGTCCAGTCGGGCGGCGGCGCCAAGCCCAACGGCAGCGGCGGCCATCCGGCCCCGGCGCCCGACATGCAGGCCGAGGGCATGGCCGACAGGCCGGCCCCCGCGGCCAAGACCGGCGACGACGCCCCGAAGGCGCCGGCCGCGCCGGCCGTCATCACCAACAAGGCCCAAGAGCCGGTGATGGAGGAGTTCCCGGCCGATACGCCGATGGTCACCCAGACCGTCCGCGAGGCCCTGCGGGACGCCATGGCGGAGGAGATGCGCCGCGACGGCGACGTCTTCGTCATGGGCGAGGAGGTCGCCGAGTACCAGGGCGCCTACAAGGTCACCCAGAACCTGCTGCAGGAGTTCGGGCCGAAGCGCGTCGTCGACACCCCGATCACCGAGCACGGCTTCGCGGGCATCGGCGTCGGCGCGGCGCTGGCCGGCCTGAAGCCGATCGTCGAGTTCATGACCTTCAACTTCGCCATGCAGGCGATCGATCACATCATCAACTCGGCGGCCAAGACCCTCTACATGTCCGGCGGCCAGCTCGGCTGCCCGATCGTGTTCCGCGGGCCCAACGGCGCCGCCGCCCGCGTCGCCGCCCAGCACAGCCACGACTATTCCGCGTGGTACTCCAACGTGCCGGGCCTGAAGGTGATCGCGCCCTACACGGCCTCCGACGCCAAGGGCCTGCTCAAGGCCGCGATCCGCGACCCGAACCCGGTGATCTTCCTCGAGAACGAGATCCTGTACGGGCAGTCCTTCCCGGTGCCGAAGCTCGACGACTTCGTGCTGCCGATCGGCAAGGCGAAGATCCACCGCACCGGCAGCGACGTGACCATCGTGTCCTTCGCGATCGGCATGACCTACGCCCTCAAGGCCGCGCAGGCGCTGGCCGAGCAGGGCATCGAGGCCGAGGTGATCGACCTGCGCACGATCCGCCCGATGGACAGCGCGACGGTGGTGGAATCGGTCAAGAAGACCGGCCGCTGCATCACCGTGGAGGAGGGCTTCCCGCAATCCGGCATCGGCGCCGAGATCGTGGCCCGCCTGATGGTCGACGCCTTCGACTTCCTGGACGCGCCGGTCCTGCGCATCACCGGCAAGGACGTGCCGATGCCCTACGCGGCCAACCTCGAGAAGCTGGCGCTGCCGACGGTGGCGGAGGTCGTCGAGGCCGCCAAGAGCGTCTGCTACAAGTGACGGGCGCGCGGGCGACGCCGTCGCCCGCCCCGGCCAGATCGAGGAACAGCCGGCGCGCCATGAGCCAGGATCCCAGCACCGACTTCGCCGAACTCGCCATCCCGCCCGACGCCCTGGAGCAGGGCGGCATCGAGGTGCTGCGCGCGGCCGTGGTCGACGGCGCGGTGAGCGTCGCCCTGCGCCGCTCCTTCGACGATCCGGCGACCTGGGGCCGGCTGCTGGCCGACCTCGCCCGTCAGGCCGCCCGCGCCTACGCGCTGGAGACCGACATGTCGGAGGACGAGGCGGTCGAGCGCATCCGCGCCGGCTGGGAGGCCGAGGGGCTCGACCCCGGCGGCCTCAACTGACGATGGCGGCCGACCATGGCTGAGGCGGCTGTCCGGCAGGCGACTTACGCGGATCTGGAGGCGGTCCCGGAGCATCTCGTCGCCGAGATCATCGACGGCGTGCTGGAGACGCATCCGCGGCCTAGGCCGCGGCATGCCGGCGCGGCTGTGCGGTTGGGGGGTGAGCTCGATCTCACCTTCAGCCGGGGACGCGGCGGTCCAGGAGGCTGGATTATCTTGATCGAGCCGGAACTCCATCTCGGATCTCAGATTGTGGTGCCAGACCTCGCGGGCTGGCGCCGTACACGCATGCCCACCGAGCCCGAGGGCGCCTATATCGAGACTTCCCCCGACTGGGTCTGCGAGATCCTCTCGCCATCCACGACCAGCCTCGACCGGGGTCCGAAGCGCCGCATCTACGCCGAGGCCGGGATCGGCCACCTCTGGCTGCTCGATCCGGCCGCGGGCGTGCTCGAAGGCTTCGCCCTCGCGGACGGGCGCTGGGTGCTCCTCGCCACGATCCAGCGCGGCGAGACCGTGGGCCTGCCGCCCTTCGACGCCGTCCCGTTCCCCCTCGACGATCTCTTCCCCTTCGACGATCCGGCCGCCCCGGCCTTGCCCGAGACCTGATGCCATGCCGATCAACGTGCTGATGCCCGCGCTCTCCCCGACCATGGAGAAGGGCAACCTCGCCAAGTGGCTGAAGAAGGAGGGCGACGCGATCAAGTCCGGCGACGTGCTGGCCGAGATCGAGACCGACAAGGCCACCATGGAGGTGGAGGCCATCGACGAGGGCGTGCTCGCCAAGATCCTCGTGCCCGAGGGCACCGCGGACGTGCCGGTCAACGACCTGATCGCCATCATCGCCGCCGAGGGCGAGGACCCGTCGAGCGTGCAGGCCGGCGGCGCGCCGAAGGCCGCCTCGAACGGCGAGGCCAAGGCCGAGTCCAAGCCCGAGCCGAAGGCCGACGCCTCTGCGGCCGGCCAGAACACCACGCCCGGCGGCGGCCACATGTCGTACGAGCGGGTGAACGCCGCACCGGAGGGGGCGCAGCCGAGCGGCGCTCCGCAGGGTGGCGCGCAGGCCGGCCCGGGCGGCCGCGTCTTCGCCTCGCCGCTGGCCCGGCGGATCGCCAAGCAGGAGGGCGTCGACCTCGGCGCCGTCCAGGGCAGCGGTCCGCACGGCCGCATCATCGCCCGCGACGTCCAGGCCGCGAAGGCCTCCGGCACCACCAAGGCCCCCGCCGCCGCGCAGGCCGCCGCCGAGGCGCCGAAGGCGGCTCCGGCCCCGAAGGCCGCCCCCGCGGGCGGCGCGCCGGCCGGCCTCACGACCGACCAGGTCAAGGGCTTCTTCGCCAAGGATGCCTACGAGGAGGTGCCCCTCGACGGCATGCGCAAGACCATCGCCAAGCGCCTCACCGAGGCGATGCAGGTCGCCCCGCACTTCTACCTGACGGTGGATTGCGAGCTCGACGCGCTGATGAAGCTGCGCGAGACGCTGAACGGCTCGGCCGGCAAGGACAAGGACGGCAAGCCCGCCTTCAAGCTCTCGGTGAACGACTTCGTCATCAAGGCGATGGGCCTCGCGCTGACCCGCGTTCCGGCCGCCAACGCGGTCTGGGCCGAGGACCGGATCCTGCGCTTCAAGCACGCCGAGGTCGGCGTCGCGGTGGCGATCGACGGCGGTCTGTTCACCCCGGTGATCCGCCGGGCGGACGAGAAGACGCTCTCGACCATCTCCAACGAGATGAAGGATTTCGCGGCCCGCGCCCGCGCCAAGAAGCTGAAGCCCGAGGAGTACCAGGGTGGCGTCACCTCGGTGTCGAACCTCGGCATGTTCGGCATCAAGCACTTCACCGCGGTGATCAACCCGCCGCAATCGAGCATCCTGGCGGTGGGCGCGGGCGAGAAGCGCGTGGTCGTGAAGGACGGGGCGCCGGCCGTGGTCCAGGTGATGACCTGCACCCTGTCGTGCGACCACCGGGTGCTCGACGGGGCGCTCGGCGCGGAACTGGTCTCGGCCTTCAAGGGGCTGATCGAGAACCCGATGGGCATGCTGGTGTGAGGCGCGACTCTGCTATGATCGCCTGAGCGATCAACGGAGAGTCGCGTGTCGGAAGTCACCGATCTGGTTCTGCCAGTCCTACAACGGATGCAGAGCGACATCGCCGAGGTGAAGCGCGATGTCGCAGCGATCAAGACGACCCTGACGGGTCACACCGAAAAACTTGAGGAGTTGGAGATCTACGTCGCCTACGAAACCGGCCTCGGCACACAGGCGAAGGCGGATCTCCAATCGATCAAGAAGACGATCAAGGCCATGGAGCAGCGGCTGAGCGCGCTGGAGACCTCGTCCTGATCGCCGCGTCAACGACGGTGCAGTCGCGCGCGCCACAGCGGAGAGCTGAGACACGATGTCCGACACCTACGACGTCCTCATCATCGGCGCCGGGCCCGGCGGCTACGTCACGGCGATCCGCGCGGCGCAACTCGGCTTCAAGACCGCCGTGGTCGACCGCGAGCACCTGGGCGGCATCTGCCTGAACTGGGGCTGCATCCCCACCAAGGCGCTGCTCCGCTCGGCCGAGATTTTTCATTATTTCCAGCATCCTGGCGATTACGGCCTGACCGCGGAGAAGGTCGGGTTCGACACCGCCGCGATCGTGAAGCGGTCCCGCGGCGTCTCGGCCCGCCTCAACGGCGGCGTCGGCATGCTGCTCAAGAAGAACAAGGTCGACGTGATCTGGGGCGAGGCCTCGGTCGACAGCGCCGCGCAGGGCAACCAGCCCGGCAAGGTCACCGTGAAGGAGACCAAGCGTGCCGAGGCGCCGAAGGGCGCCAAGGGCGCCGGCACCTACCAGGCCAAGCACATCATCGTGGCGACCGGCGCGCGTCCGCGCGCGATCCCGGGGATCGAGCCCGACAAGAAGCTGATCTGGACCTACTACGAGGCCATGGTGCCCGAGGCGATGCCCAAGAGCCTGCTGGTGATGGGCTCGGGCGCCATCGGCATCGAGTTCGCCTCGTTCTACCGCACCATGGGCGCCGAGGTGACCGTGGTGGAGCTGCTGCCGCAGATCCTGCCCGTGGAGGATGCCGAGATCGCCGGCCTCGCCCGCAAGCGCTTCGAGAAGCAGGGTATCAAGATCCTCACCGGCGCCAAGGTGACCAAGGTCGAGAAGGGCGCCGATTCTGTCACGGCCACCATCGAGGGCGGCGACGGCAAGACCCAGCAGATCACCGCGGAGAAGCTGATCTCGGCGGTGGGCGTCGTCGGGAACATCGAGAATATCGGTCTCGAGAAACTCGGGGTGAAGATCGACCGCGGGATCGTGGTGACGGACGGGCTCGGCCGCACCAACGTGACCGGCCTCTACGCGATCGGCGACGTCGCCGGGCCGCCGATGCTCGCCCACAAGGCCGAGCACGAGGGCGTCATCTGCATCGAGACCATCAAGGGCCTGCACACCCACCCGATGGACAAGGCCAAGATCCCGGGCTGCACCTACTGCCAGCCGCAGATCGCCAGCGTCGGGCTCACCGAGGCGAAGGCCAAGGAGCAGGGCTTCTCGGTGAAGGTCGGCCGGTTCCCCTTCGCGGGCAACGGCAAGGCGATCGCGCTCGGCGAGCCGGACGGCCTGATCAAGACCGTGTTCGACGCCAAGACCGGCCAGCTGCTCGGCGCCCACATGGTCGGGGCCGAGGTGACCGAGCTGATCCAGGGCTACGTGGTGGCGATGAACCTCGAGAGCACCGAGGAGGAGCTGATGCACACGGTGTTCCCGCACCCGACGCTCAGCGAGATGATGCACGAGAGCGTGCTCGACGCCTACGGCAAGGTGATCCACACCTGATCGACGGTCGACGCGGCGCGCGGGTCGGACAGGGATCCGAGCCGCGCCGCCACCGGCTGGTCAGTGCGGACCGGTCCGCGCCGCGAGCGTCAGGCTCACGGCCTGGAACAGCAGGATCACCAGAACCGTTGCCACGCTGCCGCCGATCGGGATCAGCAGCAGGGCGACGAGCGGATCGAGCCCCCGGACGAGCAGGAGTGTGACGCAGCTGCCGATCACGGAGGCGATGGTCATCCGAAAGATGCAGCATTCGGACGGTTGCATGTGCCCTCCCATCAGACCCCCGGCGGGAGTGTGAGGATCCGCACCGCAATATGCAACCGGAGATAGCGCCTAGCTGAGAATCAATCCCAGATCGCGATTTCGGCGTCTTACGCGGCAG
This sequence comes from Methylobacterium sp. 190mf, assembly GCF_900107945.1. NCBI lineage: Bacteria > Pseudomonadati > Pseudomonadota > Alphaproteobacteria > Hyphomicrobiales > Methylobacteriaceae > Methylobacterium > Methylobacterium sp. 190mf. Next base: position 51,522 of record NZ_FNVI01000026.1, read on the forward strand.
CGCCTCAGGAGCACCCGCGATCCACGGGCTCGGCCTGGTCCGGCGACGGCACATAGGCGCACCACTCGCAGATGCCGCGTTCGGCGCCCCGCCGCGCGTTGCGCTGCGAGCAGAGCGGGCAGACGAGCAGGATCAGGCGCGAGCCGGTGCGCAGCGCCAGCCCGCGCCCCCGGAAGGTGACCTCGGTCGCCGCGTCGCCCGAAGCGCGGTCGCGGGCGCTCACGGGGTGTCCCCGCCGCGGTGCGGGCGGCGCACCGGTGCGCGCGTGATCTCTGTTGCCATGGCGATGCCGCCCCCCAGCGTTCCTGCCAAGTTGTCGCTGGGTATAAGCGGCGAGGCGGCGAATGGCTCCGCTTGCGCATGTGGATCGGCGGGATGCGCGCGGGTCGAAAGGCCCGTATGACGGGCTGCGCCCCGGCCTCGCTCCGGCGCGGCCCCGGGCGGATGGTACCCGGACGACGATGCAGGCAACGATGCAGGCGACCATGCATGACACGCAGCCCGGCGAATCCGGCGCGGCCACCGGCGGCCTTCCGACCTTCGCGGACGTGGCCCGCGCCGCCGAGCGGATCGCCGGGGCCGCGCACCGCACCCCGGTGCTGACCTCCCGCACGGCCGACGCGATGACTGGCGGCCGCCTGTTCTTCAAGGCGGAGAACCTGCAGCGGGCCGGCGCCTTCAAGTTCCGCGGCGCCTACAACGCGATCAGCGCGCTGCCGGAGGCGGCCCGCACCCGCGGGGTCATCACTTACTCCTCGGGCAACCACGCCCAGGCGATCGCCCTGGCGAGCCGGCTGCTCGGAGCGCCCGCCACGATCATCATGCCGGGCGACGCACCCGCGGCGAAGATCGCCGCCACCCGCGGCTACGGCGCCGAGGTGGTCCTGTACGACCGCTACACCCAGGATCGCGAGGCCCTGGGCCGCGAGATCGCCGAGGCCCGCGGCCTGACGCTGATCCCGCCCTTCAACCATCCCGACGTCATCGCCGGGCAGGGGACGCTGGCGCAGGAGCTGATCGAGACGGTCGGCCCCCTCGACGTGCTGGTGGCCTGCCTCGGCGGTGGCGGCCAGCTCGCGGGCTGCGCCCTCGCCGCCGCGGAGCTGTCACCGGGCTGCCGGGTGATCGGCGTCGAGCCGGAGGCGGGCAATGACGGGCAGCGCTCGTTTCGCGAGGGCCAGATCGTCACGATCCCGGTGCCCCGCACCATCGCCGACGGGGCGCAGTCGACGGCCCTGGGCGACCTGACCTTCGCGATCATTCGCGCTCGGGTGTCCGACATCCTCACCGTCACCGACGCGCAGCTCGTCGAGACCATGCGGTTCTTCGCCAGCCGGATGAAGCTCGTGGTCGAGCCGACCGGCTGCCTCGCGGCGGCGGCGGTGCTGAGCGGCCTCGTGGACGTGACGAACAAGCGCGTCGGCGTGGTGATCAGCGGCGGCAACGTCGATCTCGGGACCTTCGCGCGACTGACCGGCGAGGCCGCCTGAGGGCGCTCCCGCGCGGCGAATGCCGGGCCGGTGTGACCGCGCTGCGGTGGACCGGCCCCGGGCCAATGCTTATCTTGTACGCGTCAGAATGCGCGTCCCCGGGCCTTGAACCCGGATGGGCGGGAGGGTGACGATGTCCGCTGGTTTCAAGGTTCTCTCGCTGACCGATCGCGCCGCCGATCGGATCAAGGCGATCATGGCGGAGGCCGACCGGCCGATCGCCGGGCTGCGCGTCGGCGTCCGGAACGGCGGTTGCGCCGGGATGTCCTACACGATGGAATATGCCGAGGCGGCCAAGCCCGGAGAGGACGTGGTCGAGGATCGCGGCGTGCGCGTGTTCGTCGACCCGAAGGCGGTGCTGTTCCTGCTCGGCACCGAGATGGACTTCACCACCAACAAGCTGGCCTCGCAGTTCGTGTTCAACAACCCGAACCAGACCTCGGCCTGCGGCTGCGGCGAGTCGGTGGCGATCACGCCGGTCTCGGCTGACCGCCTGCCCGCGCAGGCCTGACCGGTCCGCGCCCGCCGTCCCGGGTGGCGCGTGTCGCCGGACGGCGACACGGCCGGGGCCGGCTCTAGGCCACCTGCATCAGCGACTCGGCGGCGTCGTCCAGGAAGCGGTTCCGGCCGGCGCGCTTCGCCGCGAACATGCACAGGTCGGCCCGCTCCATCAGCGAGGCGGGCGTGTCGCCCGGGCGCAGCACCGCCACGCCCAGCGAGATGGTGACCTTGCCGAGCGACTCGCCGGTCGAGCGCTTGACCAGCTCGCGCCCCATGACGCTGGCGCGGACCGTCTCGGCCACCTGCTTGGCCACCGTCCGGTCGACCCCGGGCAGGATGATGCCGAACTCCTCGCCGCCGAACCGGGCGAGCTGCGCCTGCTTGCCGGCGTTCTCGCGCATCACGATCGCCACGAGTCGCAGGACCTGATCGCCCGTGAGGTGACCGTACAGGTCGTTGAATCGCTTGAAGAAGTCGATGTCGAGGATGATCAGGCTCATGGGCGTGCTGCGCGCCCGGGCCGTCTCCATCGACGCTTTCAGCGTCTCCTCGAAATGCTTGCGGTTGGCGAGCCCCGTCAGGGCGTCGGTCAGGCTCTCGCGCCGGGTCGCCTCGAGCTTCTCGCGCAGGGTCTCGATCTCGCTGCGGGTCTCGCGCATGCGGGCTTCGAGGATCCGGTTGTTGGCGGCGACCTCCCGCGTCGTGGCGGCCAGGGTCGCGACGATCTCGCCGAACCGCGCCCGGCTCGGGACGCCCTGGGAGAGGTCCTGAGCGACCGCGCGCAGCGACTCGCTGTACTGCGCCGTCGAGCCCAGGGAGAGGTCCAGGATCTCGGTGACGGCCGCGATCTCGCTGAGGACGATGCGGCTGACATCGTCGGTGGTGCTCGCGAGGCGGCGCCCGTCGAGATAGGTCTCGTGCAGGTCGTCGATGTCGCCCTCGGTGAGGCAGCCGTTCTGCGTGGTGAGACGCTTCACGGCGTCGGCGAGCAGCGGCAGCTCCCCCGAGACGTAGGCGTACCAGACGGCGTAGGCGCGCGGCGTCGCGGAGGGCCCGTAGTCGCGAATCAGGTCGTGGCTGCGCTTCGCCAACGCGAAGCTGCGATCGCGATCCGAATAGGTCTCCTGGCTCATCCGTATCCCGCGGTCCGGGGCGACCGACGCGCCTGCGTCGTTGCCCTGACCCAATATACGGCTGCCTGGTAGCCGGACAGTTAAGCCGGAACAGACGTCTGTTACTTATCCTTCTTCGCCAAGACTGGTCGAAGCAGGAACGCAGGAACGTGCGAGCCGAGGCCGACGGGCGTGTCTCCGTCCGCGTCGATCCGGCGCCCGCGCTCCTCGCGCGCGGGCTCGCCGCCGCGGCCTGACGCGCGGCCCGACGCGCGCGGCTCCGGACGGTTCTCGGGGCGGCTCTCAGAGCGGCTCTCGGGACGATCGTCCGGGCGGCTCTCCGCGCGCGCCGCGCCGCGGCCGCCGCGCGACCGGGTCGGACGCTCGCGGACCCCCTCGGTCTCGCTCGCGCTCCGGGCACTCTTCTCGACGACGGCCTTGTCGTCGCCCTTGTCGGCACCCTTGTCGCTGCCGCTCTTGTCGCCGCTCCGTCCACCGCTCTTGGCGGAGCGGCCGCCCCGACGCCCGTCGCCCGCGCGGCCGCGGTGGCGCGTCCCGGTATCGCCGGACGCGTCGGCCACGCTGGTCAGGTCGCCGTCCAGCCAGGGGATCGGCTGGCCGATCAGCGCCTCGATGGCGCCGAGGGAGCGCGAGTCGTCGGGGGCGACCAGCGTGTAGGCCGTGCCGCTGCGGCCGGCGCGGCCGGTGCGGCCGATCCGGTGGACGTAATCCTCCGGGTGATGCGGCACGTCGAAGTTGAAGACGTGGCTGACGGCCGGGATGTCGAGACCGCGCGCCGCCACGTCGCTGGCGACCAGCAGGGCGGTGTCGCCGTTGCGGAACCCGTCGAGGGCCGTCGTGCGGGCGCGCTGGTCCATGTCGCCGTGGAGCGCCGCGGCGTCGAAGCCGTGGCTGACCAGGGACTTCTGCAGCAGCGCGACGTCGCGCTTGCGGTTGCAGAAGATGATCCCGTTCTTCAGCTCGCCCTCGTCGCGGATCAGGGTGCGCAGGCGCTCGCGCTTGGCGTGCCCCTCGGCGCCGGTGGCGACGAGCCGCTGGGTGATCGTGGTCGCCGTAGAGGCGGGCCGGGCCACCTCGACCCGCTGCGGGTTGTGCAGGAACATGTCCGCCAGCCGCTCGATCTCCGGCGGCATGGTCGCCGAGAAGAACAGCGTCTGCCGGGTGAACGGCACCATCTTCACGATGCGCTCGATGTCGGGGATGAACCCCATGTCGAGCATGCGGTCGGCCTCGTCGATGACCAGGAGCTCGACGCCGGTGAGCAGCAGCTTGCCGCGCTCGAAATGGTCGAGCAGGCGGCCGGGCGTCGCGATCAGCACGTCGGTGCCGCGCATCAGCTTGGCGTCCTGATCGGCGAAGGAGACGCCGCCGATGATCAGCGCCACGTTGAGCTTGTGGTTCGTCCCGTAGCGGTCGAAATTCTCGACCACCTGGGCGGCCAGCTCGCGGGTCGGCTCCAGGATCAGCGTGCGCGGCATCCGCGCGCGGGCGCGGCCGTTCTCCAGCAGCGTCAGCATCGGGAGCGTGAAGGCCGCGGTCTTGCCGGTGCCGGTCTGGGCGATCCCGAGGACGTCGCGGCGCGCCAGCACGTGGGGGATGGCCTCGGCCTGGATCGGCGTCGGCTCGGTGTAACCCGCCGCTTCGACGGCGTTCAGGACTTTCTCGCTCAGTCCCAGGTCGGAAAAAGGCATCTGCGTTTAGGAACCGTTGCGCGCCCGGCCGGCGCGAAGGACACCGTCGCGGCAACGGCTGGGAAAGGCTCGCGCGGGGCGCTCGGACGCTCCCGGGGCCGCGGGGCGCATGCTCCCTGTCAGTTAGGGCCTTGGCGCGACTTGTCAATCTCGCAATGGCGACAGCGCCTGCCCGCGCACAGGGGATCGGCCGCGCGAAGGGTCGCCGATCAGGGCCGGAGGCGGTCGCCCGCGGGCGCGACGCAGGGGTCCAGGCGGGTGGTGCGGGCGGATCGCGCCGCCGCGATGGCACCGGTCGTCTCGGGCTCCGCCATCGGCGCGAGCGCCGCGGTCGCGACGGCAGTCCCGGGCGTCGGCGCGTCGGGCCGGCTCAGCCGCGCGAGCTGGTAGGCGCCGATCACCGCGACGATCCCGACCAGGCCCGCCACGCGCAGCGTCCAGGGCAGGGGGCCCGCGCTCCGCCTCGGTTCGGCGCGCGCCACCCGCGCGGCGGTCGAGCCGGTCCGCGGGCCGGCCTGCGCGCCGGGCGCGGCCTCGCCGGTCCGGCGCTTGCCGAAGGTCGTCCGGCTCCGTTCGTCGGGGCTCTGCATGGACAGCGGTCTCCGCCGGCGGGGGACCGGATTCGGTTTGGGGGCGCGACAGGGGCCCGGGGACGGGCCCGCGAGCGACGGACCATCGGGCAACAGGGTTAATCGATCGCTTACGCGCGAGAATCATTCTCGTCGAAGTTGTACCGGAATAAAACGTTCGCCGCCGACGGCTCCTGCAGAGACCACGAGCGATGTTGCCGGCCCCGCGCCGGCCGCCGCCAATATGCGCGGCGCGCAAGGCAGCTAGTCTTCACGGTCTCTGCAGCTCTCCTCGCCCTCCTCGAGCGCGCGAGCGGGCCGTCTGCTGTCGGGCAGGGCCGGCTAGTCTTCATCTTTCGTTGACGGGATGTCCCTAGCCTGAAGAGGCTTGTTGCAGGAAAGCGACAGACCCGCCATCCGAGAGCGCCTAGAAGGCTGCCGGCTCAAGCTAACCCCAGGACCGAACACCACCATGAAGAAGCTTCTCCTCGCATCCACCGTCCTCGCCGGCATGACCGCCGCGGCGTCCGCCGCCGACCTTCCGCGCCGCGCCGCGCCGCCGCCGGTGTTCACGCCGGTGCCGGTGTTCACCTGGACCGGCTTCTACTTCGGTGTGAACGCCGGCTACGGCTTCGACGCCAACAGCCGCAACACCACCAGCTACGCCCTGCCCGGCGGCTCGCTGATCAACTCCCCCGGCACCGCCGGCGTCGTCAGCGTCAACAACCGCAGCAACAACGACGGCTTCTCGGGCGGCGCCCAGATCGGCTACAACTACCAGTTCACCCCGGGCTCCGGCGTCGTGATCGGCTTCGAGGCCGACGCCCAGTACGTCGACTTCGCCCGCCGCGCCAACGGCACCCAGAACTACGCCTTCGGCGGCGCCCCGGGCATCGCGTTCGCCGCCCCGCGCGCCTTCGTCGCCACCAGCGGCAACGGGCTGGACTACTTCGGCACCGTGCGCGGCCGCCTCGGCTACGCCTTCGACCGCACCCTCGTGTACGGCACCGGCGGCTTCGCCTACGGCTCGGGCCAGGACGACCAGAACTTCGCCGGCAACCGCTTCCGCGACAGCTTCCGCACCGGCTGGGCCGCCGGCGGTGGCGTCGAGTACGCCCTGCCCACCGACTCGTTCCTGAACTTCTTCCGCTCGAACGCCGTGACGCTGAAGGTCGAAGGCCTCTACGTCAGCCTCGACCGCCAGAAGAACTCGGCCGGCGGCGTGTTCTACGGCAACCTCCTGCCCCCGAACGGCATCGCCTACCTCAACGGCGCCGCCGCCAAGACCGAGTTCGCCGTCGTCCGCGCTGGCCTGAACTACAAGTTCGGCTCGTACTGAGACCGGATGCCGGAGCCGGCTCTGCCGGCTCCGCGCTCCCGAAGGGCCCGGCCGCAAGGCCGGGCCCTTTCGCGTTTCGGGACCGCGAACCGGCCTCGGCGGGTGCGACAGGGAGGGCCGGAACCGCGCGGGCCGCCCGCGATTGAGACCGCGGCGCCCCTCAGTGACCCGGACAGGGCCTTCCACGCAGGGACCGGGCGCGCGGAGCGATCAGCCATGCGAAGCCGAATCCTTCTCCTATCGCTCGCGGCCCTCGGCCTCGCGAACGCGCCGGCCTCCGCGCAGGACGCCAGCGTGATCGGCAAGGACACGATCCTGCCGGCCACGGGACCGGGAACCTCGACGGACGGCAAGGGGGGCGGGCGGCTGACGGAGGCGGCGAGCGCCGAGGACGCGGCCAAGCGTCAGGGGCTCAAGCCCGTCACCTTCCTGACCACGAAGATGATCGGCGTGACGGTGCGCAACGCCGCCGGCGACAGCGTCGGCAAGATCGAGGATCTGCTCATCGCCGACGGCGGGACGCTTAAGGCCGTCGTGATCGACGTCGGCGGCTTCCTCGGCCTCGGCAGCAAGCTCATCGCGGTCGAGCCGGGCGCCCTCGTGCTGCGTCCCGGCGGCGACCGCTTCTCGGCGGTCCTCAACATGGGCAAGGACACGGTGGCGGCGGCCCAGCCCTTCGACCCGGCCAAGGTGATCGCGCCGCCCCGATAAGGCGCGACCGAAACCCGTCACCCGTCTTTGCGAGCGCAGCGAAGCAATCCAGGGCAGCGCGACTTCGGTGAACGTGGCGCTGCTGGGTTGCTTCGCTGCGCTCGCAATGACGGAGCGGCGCCATCGACCGACGCGGCGCGGCCGCGCCGGCGCTCCGGCGTCAGATGTCGAGGTCGGCGCCCTCGGCGAAGGCCGCGCGCTCGCTGATGAAGGCGAAGCGCGCCTCGGGCTTGTTGCCCATCAGGCGCTCGACCGTGTCGCCGGTCGATTCCCGGGCCTCGTCCAAGACCGCGACGCGCAGCAATGTGCGCTTCTTCGGGTCCATGGTGGTTTCCTTGAGCTGGGCCGGCATCATCTCGCCGAGGCCCTTGAACCGCCCGATCTCGACCTTGCCGCCCTTGAACACGGTCTTGACGATTCGCTCCCGATCCGCGTCGTCCCGGGCATAGGCCACCTTCGAGCCCTGCTGCAGCCGATAGAGCGGCGGGATCGCGAGGTAGAGGTGGCCGCGGTCGATCAGCCTCGGCATCTGGCGGTAGAAGAAGGTGATCAGCAGCGAGGCGATGTGGGCGCCGTCGACGTCGGCGTCCGTCATGATGATCACCTTCTCGTAGCGCAGGTCCGCCTCGCGGAAGGCCGAACCGGTGCCGCAGCCGAGCGCCAGGGTGAGATCCGAGATCAGCTGGTTGGCGCCGAGCTTGTCGCGCGAGGCCGAGGCGACGTTCAGGATCTTGCCGCGCAAGGGAAGGATCGCCTGGGTCGCCCGGTCCCGGGCCTGCTTGGCCGAGCCGCCGGCCGAGTCGCCCTCGACGATGAAGATCTCCGAGCCCGCGGTGCCGGCCGCCGAGCAGTCCGCGAGCTTGCCGGGCAGGCGCAGCTTGCGGGTCGCGCTCTTGCGGGCGACCTCCTTCTCCTGGCGGCGGCGCAGGCGCTCCTCGGCCCGGTCGATCACCCAGTCGAGGAGCTTGTTGGCCTGGGCCGGGGAGGCGGCGAGCCAGTGGTCGAAGGCGTCGCGCACCGCCGTCTCGACGATGCGCTGCGCCTCCACGGTGGCGAGCTTGTCCTTGGTCTGGCCCTGGAACTCCGGCTCGCGGATGAACACCGAGAGCATCGACGCGCAGGTCGCCATGACGTCGTCCGTCGTGACGGCGGTCATGCGCTTGGCCTGGTTCACCCGCTCGGCGTGCTCGCGCAGGCCGCGCAGCAGGGCGACGCGCAGGCCCGCCTCGTGGGTGCCGCCCTCGGGCGTCGGGATCGTGTTGCAGTAGGAGTGCGAGATCCCGTCCTCGGCGACCATCCAGGCCACCGCCCATTCGAGCGACCCGTGCGAGCCCGGCTTGGTGATCTTGCCGGAGAACATGGCGTCGGTGACGAGTTCCTTCCCGTCGATGTCGCGGGCGAGGTAGTCGCGCAGCCCGTCGGGGAAGCGGTGCACCGCCTCGGCCGGCACGTCCTCCAGCCCCTCGAGGAGGGCGGGGGCGCAGCGCCAGCGGATCTCAACGCCGCCGAACAGGTAGGCCTTGGAGCGCGCCATCTTGAACAGGCGGCGCGGGTCGAACTTCAGCGAGCCGAAGATCTGGGCGTCCGGGTGGAAGCGCACGCGGGTGCCGCGGCGGTTCTGCACCCGGCCGACCAGTTCCAAGGCCCCTTGGGCATGACCGCGCGAGAAGGTCTGGCGGTAGAGGGTCTGGTTGCGCGCCACCTCGACCTCGAGCAGGTCGGAGAGCGCGTTCACCACCGAGATGCCGACGCCGTGCAGGCCGCCCGAGGTCTCGTAGACCTTCGAGTCGAACTTACCGCCGGCGTGCAGCGTGGTCATGATGACCTCGAGCGCCGACTTGCCGGGAAATTTCGGGTGCGGGTCGACCGGGATGCCGCGGCCGTTATCGGTCACCACGAGGCCGCCGGATTCCTCCAGCTCCACCTCGATGAAGCTGGCATGGCCGGCGACCGCCTCGTCCATCGAGTTGTCGATCACCTCGGCGAACAGGTGGTGCAGCGCCCGCTCGTCGGTGCCGCCGATATACATGCCGGGCCGGCGCCGGACGGGCTCCAGCCCCTCCAGCACCTCGATGTCGGAGGCGGTGTAGCCGCCCTCGGGCTCGGCGGCCGCGACCGTCGCCACGGAGGCCGCCGAATCCAGCCGCCGCGGCTCGGGCGGGCGGGCCGCCGCGCCCTTGCCGCCCGGCCCGAACAGGTCCCGCGCCGGATCGCTCACGCGCGGCCTCCTGGCGCGCGGCGCGTCGGCCGGCTCGGCTTCGCGCAGACGGGTCTTGGGACGGGTCTCGGGTCGTGGAGCATGCGCCTTCATCCCCGCATGATAGCGGAACAAACCATAAACATCAAAGCCGTTCGCCCTGCGGCGAGGCGGTCGCATCATCGCATGCTGCGCCGCCGCGAGCGAGGGCCGCGTCCGTGCCGGCACACGGTTCCGCGCGCCGGGCCGTCATCACGACGTTGCACAACAATGGGTTAAGGCTTTCTCGTGACCCGCATGCCCGGCTTCCACAGGCGACGCCCGGAACAGAACGGGACGATCGACGTTGGTGGCGGAGATAAATCTTGACCGTGGTCAGGGAGCCGCAGTCCATGAGCGACGCCGCGATCGAGGCCCGCCGCCTCACGTTGATCCGCTTCGAGCACGCGGCCGGCGCCGCCTTCGGCTGCGACGATGACGCGGCCGCAGTGCCGCCGGCCCGGGCGCTGATGAACTCCACCACCCTCGCGCTCGCGACCTTCGCGACGGCCGTGGCGGCGACGATCACCTACCTGGTCTGATCCCGATCGCTGACCGCACCCCACGGTGAGAGAGCGTCAACGCTGCCTCACCCGCGTCCTTGCGAGCGGAGCGAAGCAACCCAGTCGGCGCCACGTTCGAACGCCGCGCGCTGTACTGGATTGCTTCGCTCCGCTCGCAAGGACGGGCCGGTCCCTTGCGGCCCCCGTCCACGAACGCTTCAGCCCGCGCTCGACGTCTTCGCCGCCGCCTTCTTGGCCGCCGGCTTCTTCGCGGCGGTCTTCTTCGCCGCCGGCTTGTCGCCGCCCGCGGCCCGCGCCGACCCTTTCCGGACCGCCCCGCGCTTCGCCGGCTTGCCGCCGCCCGCGGCGCGCTTGGCGTTCACCAGGGCGATCGCCTCGTCGAGGGTCAGCGCCTCGGCGCTCATCGTCTTCGGCAGCGTGGCGTTGACCTCGCCGTCCGTGACGTAGGGCCCGTACTTGCCGGCCTTGACCACGAGATCGCGGCCGCTGGCCTCGTCCTTGCCGAGCGGCCGGCCCGGATCGGCGGCCGGCCGGCCGCGGCCGCCGCCCTGCTCCTTGGCGACGATCAGGTCGATGGCGCGGTTAGCCCCGATCTCCAGCACGTCGTCGTCCTTGCCGAGATTGGCGTAGGTCTTCCCGTGCTGCACGTAGGGTCCGAACCGGCCGAGATTGGCCAGGATCGGCTCGCCGGTCTCGGGGTGGCGGGCCACCTCGCGCGGCAGCGCCAGCAGGGCCAGCGCCTTGTTGAGATCCACGTCCGAGGGGCTGAGCCCCTTGGGCAGCGACGAGCGCTTCGGCTTCTCAGCGCCCTTCTCGGCGGAGGCCTCGCCGAGCTGGAGGAACGGCCCGAAGCGGCCGTCGCGCAGCGTCACCGGCAGGCCGGTCGCGGGATCGTCGCCCAGCACCCGCACGCCCGGCTGGCTGCCCTCGGCCGAGGAGCCGTCCCCGTCGCCGTCGACGCCCGAGGCCGAGAGCTGCCGGGTGTACTTGCACTCCGGGTAGTTCGAGCAGCCGATGAAGGCGCCGAACTTGCCGAGCTTCAGCGACAGCTGGCCCGAGCCGCAGGTCGGGCAGGTGCGCGGGTTCGAGCCGTCGCCCTTGTCGGGGAAGATGTGCGGCCCGAGGAGGCCGTTCAGCGCCTCCAGAACGTCGGCGACGCGCAGCTCCTTGGTCTCACCGATCGCCGCGGAGAAGTCGCGCCAGAAGTCGCGCAGCACCGCCCGCCAGTCGATCTCGGCGTTGGAGACCCGGTCGAGCTGCTCCTCGAGGCCGGCGGTGAAGTCGTACTCGACGTAGCGCCGGAAGAAGCTCTCGAGGAAGCCCGTGACGAGCCGCCCCTTGTCCTCCGGCTGCAGCCGCTTCTTCTCGATCTTGACGTATTCGCGATCCCGCAAGGTCTGGAGAACCGCGGCATAGGTCGACGGGCGGCCGATGCCGAGCTCCTCCATGCGCTTCACGAGGCTCGCCTCGGAGTAGCGCGGCGGCGGCTCGGTGAAGTGCTGGGTCGAGCTGATCCGCTCGCGGGCGAGCGGGTCGCCGGCCTTCATGGGCGGCAGGCGGCGGCTCTCCTCGTCCTCCTCGTCGTCCTTGCCCTCCTGGTAGAGGGTCAGGAAGCCGTCGAACTTCACCACCTGGCCGGTGGCGCGCAGGTCGATGGTCCGCGGTCCGACCTTGGCGGTGACGTCGACGGTGGTCCGCTCCAGCTCGGCCGATTCCATCTGGCTGGCCATGGTGCGGGTCCAGATCAGCTCGTAGAGCCGGGCCTGCTCGGGCTCGAGGTGGCGCGCCACCGTCTTGGGCAGGCGGCCCATGTCGGTGGGGCGCACCGCCTCGTGGGCCTCCTGGGCGTTCTTGGCCTTGACGCTGTACTTGCGCGGCACGTCCGGCACGTAGCGGTCGCCGAACTCCTTGCCGATCACCCGGCGGGCGTCCTGGATCGCCTCCGGCGCCATGTCGACGCCGTCGGTCCGCATGTAGGTGATGATGCCGACCGTCTCGCCGCCGATATCGACGCCCTCGTAGAGCCGCTGGGCGACCCGCATGGTCTGGGCCGGCGCCATCCCGAGCTTGCGGGAGGCCTCCTGCTGGAGGGTCGAGGTGGTGAAGGGCGGCTGCGGGTGGCGCTTGGCGGGCTTCGCCTCGACGCTCGCCACCTGGAAGGTCGCGAGCTCGAGGTCGCGCTTGAAGGCGGCCGCCTCCTCGCCCGTGCCGACGTCGAGGCGCTGGATCCGCTTGCCGTCGGCGCCCACGAGGCGGGCCTCGAAGGTCGCGCCGTCGGCGGTCGTCAGCGTGGCGATGAGCGTCCAGTACTCGCGCGGCTTGAACCGCTCGATCTCCATCTCGCGCTCGACCACGAGCCGGAGCGCCACGGACTGAACGCGCCCGGCCGAGCGGGCGCCCGGCAGCTTGCGCCACAGGACCGGCGAGAGGTTGAAGCCGACGAGATAATCGAGCGCCCGGCGCGCCAGGTAGGCGTCGACCAGCGCCTGGTCGATCTCCCGCGGCTTGCGCATCGCCTGCTCGACCGACGCCTTGGTGATGGCGTTGAAGGTCACGCGCTCGACCGGGATGCCCTTGAGCGCCTTGCGGGCGGTGAGCGCCTCCAGCACGTGCCAGGAGATCGCCTCGCCCTCGCGATCCGGGTCGGTGGCGAGGATCAGCTTGTCGGCGCCCTTGACCGCCTTGGCGATCTCCGAGACCCGGCTCGCTCCGCGGTCGGCCAGCTCCCAGACCATGTGGAAGTCCTGCTCGGGATCCACCGAGCCGTCCTTGGGCGGCAGGTCGCGGATATGCCCGAAGGAGGCGATGACTTCATAGTCGCGGCCGAGATACTTATTGATCGTCTTGGCTTTGGCCGGCGACTCGACGACGACGACTTTCATTCAGACCTCTGCCCCTGACGGAGCCTGGGCGCGACGGACGAATTCTGTTCGAGATTCGCGTGGGACGTATGCCCGCCGTCGGGCCGGGGCCGCGCGCCGGGCACAAGTGGGTCACGGGCGGCGGGTTGTCAAATCGCGAGGTTGTTCGGGGGAGCCACTGCGCGGCACTTTTCGGGCCGGGTCCTGATCAGGTTCCGCGTCGCTCCACCTGTCCGGGGAAGAGGCCATGCAGGATGAAACGCGGCCCGGGCTCCAGCACGGAACTTGCCGCGTCAGCAGCTCAAAATCCCGTCAGTCGCCTCAGATCCCCGCGTACCACTCGTAGCCGCGGTCTTCCCAGTAGCCGCCGCTGCCCCCGCCGATCCCGGCGAGCGACTCCACCATCTCGACCCGCATCACGTACTTGGCCTGCTTGTAGCCGAGCTGGCGCTCGACCCGCAGCCGCAGGGGCGCGCCGTTCGAGACCGGCAGCGGCTTGCCGTTGAGGTCGTAGGCCAGGATCGTCTGCGGGTTGAAGGCGTCGTAGAGGTCGATGCTCTCGTAGTAGCGGATCGGGATCCCCGCCGGCTCGGGCTCCGGGGCCGGGCTGCCCTGGCCCCAATCGTCCTTGGGCGCGTCGGTCGCGGTGGCCGGGCCGCCCCAATCGTCGGCGGCGGCGAGCTGCACGTAAGCTTCGCGCACCGCGCCCGGATGGGTCGGACGCCAGAGGGACGCGCCCTGGTCGCGCCCTCTGCCACCGCCCTTGGGACCGGCCTCGAACTCCAGCGTGTCGGCGCAGTGGAACACCGCGTAGCGCGCCTGCGGCTTCAGCCCCGCCTTTTTCAGCACCTCGGCGAGCGGCACGCCGCCCCATTGCCCGATGCAGCTCCAGCCCTCCACGCAATCGTGCCGGGTGATCTGGGTGCGCGACGGCAGGGCGCGCAGGTCCGCGAGGCTCAGCGACAGCGGGGTCTGGACCAGCCCGTCGACGGAGAGCTTGAAGTCCGAGAAGTTCCGCGCCGCCAGCGCCCGGTAGGCGCGGTCCGGCGGGTCGATCGTGCCGTTCGGCTTGAACCAGGGCGAGATCATCGAGGCCGGGAATTCCCGGGCCAGGGTCGTCGGCGACATCAGCAGGCGCTGGACGTATTCATTGGCGTCCTCGCCGATCTTGAGGGTGCGCTGCCCCGTCTCGGTCCCGGCGAACTTGTCGCAGCCGGCCAGCAGCGCGGTGCCCATCAGACCGGCGCCCGCGGTGAGGAGCTTGCGGCGGTGGAGGATCATCGCGCGGTCTCCCGGTCGCGGCCGAGGCTGAACCAGCCGGTGATCATGCCGCGCATGTTGTTGACGAGCCCGGAGACGACCACGAGCAGCACGTGGACCACCACGAACAGCACGATCAGCCCGGCGGCGATGAAGTGGACGCTGCGCGCCGATTGCCGGCCGCCGAACACCTCGGTGAGCCACGGCCAGGCCGCGTCCATCCCGGGCGACATGGCGAGGCCGGCGAGCACCATCGCGGGCAGCAGGCCGAGCACGAGGACGAGGTAGGTGAGCTTCTGGATGACGTTGTAGCGCTTGGCCTCGGTGCCCTCGGGGAAGCGCAGGAGCAGGTGCTCCTTCACGGAGCCGCCGAAGTCGCGGATCTGGTCGCCGTCGGGGATCAGGCGGCGGCGGAGCTGGCCCGAGACCAGGCCGTAGAGCAGGTAGACCGCCCCGTTGATCACCAGCAGCCACGCGAACAGGAAATGCCAGCGCCGCCCGGTGGCGAGGTCCTGGTTGGCCGGCAGCGTCGCCCAGGACGGGAAGGCGCGCTCCACCTCGGTGCCGCCCTCCCTCGACAGGCCGAGCACGCCGGTCGTGTCGAGGGTGTGGGAACCGACCGTCACGACGCCGCGGGTCGTGCCCTCGCGGCCGGGCTCGCTGGTGATGGCGAGCGACGGATTGTCGAAGGTCGAGACCGATCCCCAGTAGAGCGCCGGGTGGGCGTTGAAGATCTGCAGGCCGCTCATCAACAGCACCAGCAGCACCGCGGCGTTGATCCAGTGCGCCAGCCGGATGACCAGCGGGTGGCGGTAGAACCAGCGGCGCCCCTGCCGGTCGACGGTCTCGGGGGCTTCGAGGGCAGGGGAGGCGGCCAAGCGTCTGGATCCCGGGCAAGCGGCGCGGGGTCGGGAGCGTACGAATCCCGACCGTTCGGGCAGATACGTGGCGCGGGGGCGGGCGGTTACCATCCGCCGGGAAAAAGGCCGCAGCCGCCTCTCGAAGTGCGACTGCACCGATGGGCGCGCGCCGTCGATGACGGAGCGCGACGCGCCCCATCCTGCCGCCGGACGGACAGCCTGGGCCTCGAACCCGTGACGCCCGCAGCCCCTGACGAAGCGAGCGTCATGACTGAACCGGGATGAGCGCCGAACAGCCTTGCCCCCCGGGCGCGCCGCACCTACACCCGGGCCTCATCATGACGACGCCTCCGACCCCGGCCTTCCCGCACCGGCACCTCCTCGGCATCGAGGGCCTGACCCGGCCCGACATCGAGGGGCTGCTCGACGCCGCCGAATCCGCCGTCGACATCTCGCGGCAGGTGGAGAAGAAGCGCACGACCCTGCGGGGCCGCACGCAGATCAACCTGTTCTTCGAGCCCTCGACGCGGACGCAATCGTCCTTCGAGCTCGCCGGCAAGCGGCTCGGCGCCGACGTGATGAACATGTCGGTGGCCTCGTCCTCGGTGAAGAAGGGCGAGACCCTGATCGACACCGCCGCGACGCTCAACGCCATGCGGCCCGACATCATCGTGGTCCGTCACGAATCGGCGGGCGCCGTTCACCTGCTCGCCCGCAAGGTCGACTGCGCGGTGGTCAATGCCGGCGACGGCGCCCACGAGCACCCGACCCAGGCCCTCCTCGACGCGCTCACCATCCGCCGCAACAAGGGCCGGATCGAGGGCCTGCAGGTGGCGATCTGCGGCGACGTCCTGCACTCGCGGGTGGCGCGCTCCAATATCATCCTGCTCCAGGCCATGGGCGCGCGGGTCCGCCTGATCGCGCCCTCGACGCTGCTGCCCTCCGGGATCGAGCGCTTCGGCGTCGAGACCTTCACGGACATGCGCAAGGGCCTCGTCGGCTGCGACATCGTCATGATGCTGCGCCTCCAGCGGGAGCGCATGAACGGCTCGTTCGTGCCGTCCGTGAAGGAGTATTTCCGCTACTTCGGCCTCGACGGCGAGAAGCTGGCGCTCGCCAAGCCCGACGCCCTGGTGATGCATCCGGGGCCGATGAACCGCGGCGTCGAGATCTCCTCCGAGATCGCCGACGGGGCGCAGTCGCTGATCCGCGAGCAGGTCGAGATGGGCGTCGCCGTCCGCATGGCCGTGCTGGAAGCGCTGGCGCGGCACCTGCCGAACGGGTGAACCCAAGACAACGGGTGATCCCCAGACAAAGCCGGGCGGCCTTCACCCGCTCCGCTTGCCCGCCGAGCGGCCGTGGCGCAGTTTCCTGCCGAAATCCGGCCCTGATCTGTATAAGGGGCCGTCGCAACATGCAGATCGCTTCATGACCGCCTACACGCTCGCCGACCTCGCCGCCCTCGTGGCGAGCCGCGCCGGGACCGATCCGGCCACCTCCTACACGGCCAAGCTCCTGTCCGAGGGCCCCGCCAAGGCGGCCAAGAAGCTCGGCGAGGAGGCGGTGGAGGCGGCGATCGCGGCCGTGCAGGGCGACAAGACCGGCCTGCGGAACGAGGCCGCCGACGTGCTCTACCACCTCGTCGTGCTGCTCCGGGCGGGCGGGGTCGAGCTCGATGCCGTGATGGCGGAGCTGGAGCGTCGCACGGCCCAGAGCGGCATCGCCGAGAAGGCCGCGAGGCGCCACGCGTGAACGCGGCCGCGCTGCCGGGCTCGGTCGAGGCGATCCTCGAAGCGTCCGACCGGCTCTCGCCGTATCGCCGCTTCAGCCGCGAGGAATGGGCGCAGCTGCGCGCCGACACGCCGCTCACCCTCAACCAGGAAGACCTGGAGCGGCTGCAATCGATCAACGACCCGATCTCGGTCGAGGAAGTGGTGGCGATCTACCTGCCGCTGTCCCGTCTGCTCGCCCTGTACGTCGCGGCGACGCAGGGCCTGTTCAAGGCGACGCAGCGCTTCCTGATGGCCGAGCGCGAGACCAAGGCGCCCTACATCATCGGGCTCGCCGGGTCGGTGGCGGTGGGCAAGTCCACGACCGCCCGCATCCTGACCGCCCTGCTGGCGCGCTGGCCCAACACCCCCAAGGTCGACCTCGTCACCACCGACGGGTTCCTGCTGCCCAACGCCGAGCTCGCCGCCAACGGGCTGATGGAGCGCAAGGGTTTCCCGGAGAGCTACGACACCGCCGCGCTGCTGCGCTTCCTCCACGACGTGAAGGCCGGCCACAAGCGCGTCACCGCGCCGCTCTACTCGCACCTCGTCTACGACCGGGTGCCCGGGGAGGAGCGGGTCGTGGAGAGCCCCGACATCCTGATCGTCGAGGGCCTGAACGTGCTCCAGCCCGCCCGCCTGCCGCGGGACGGGACCGCGATCCCGTTCGTGTCCGACTTCTTCGACTTCTCGATCTATCTCGACGGCCACGAGGACGACCTGCACCGCTGGTACGTCACGCGCTTCATGAAGCTGCGGCAGACGGCGTTCCGCGACCCGCGCTCGTACTTCCGGAAATACGCCGAGATCGCCGAGACCGAGGCCCTCGACATCGCCGACCGGCTCTGGACGACGATCAACCTGCCGAACCTGCGCGAGAACATCGTGCCGACCCGCCAGCGAGCGAGCCTGATCCTCACCAAGGGCGCGAGCCACCGGATCGAGAGCGTGGCCCTGCGGCGGCTGTAGGCCGGTTCGGGCCGATCGCGCGATCGGCCCGCATGAAGACCGAACCTCCGTCATCACGAGCGACGCGAAGTGACCCAGGGCAGCGCGACGTTCGGGGCGATGTCGCCGCCTCTGGATTGCTTCGCTTCGCTCGCAAGGACGTGAACGACCGAGCCTAGGCGCATCACGCGAACGGGAACTCCGCCTCCGCCACGTACGGACCGCCGCCGGTCGAGTCCCGCGCCGAGAACAGCGTCACCCGGTCCGACGTGTAAGTCAGCGGCGCGAAGACCGGCGCCTGCGACAGGTACATCGCCGCCGCCTCCGGCGTGGCGTCGCGCCGGAGGCGCGCCAGGGTCACGTGCGGGGTGAATTTCCGCCGCTCCGGCTCGACCCCGGCCCGGCGCACGAGCCGCTCCTGCTCGGCCTGGAGATCCGTCAGCTCCGCCTCCGGCACCACCGAGGCGTAGAGCGCCCGCGGCCTGTCGCCGCCGAAGATGCCGAGGCCGTCGAGCGTCACCGTCAGGGCCGGGCGGACCCGCATCTCGGACAGCGCCTCCACCACGTCGTCGGCCGTGGTCGCGTCGACGTCGCCGATGAACCGCAGGGTCACGTGGAAGTCGCCCGGCTCGATCCAGCGGGCCCCGGGCAGGCCGCCCTGCCAGGCCCTGAGCGCGTCGGCGATCGCGGGCGGCACCGCGAGGCCGGTGAACAGGCGCGGCACTACCGCGACGCCCCCTGCCGGAGGCCCCCCAGGAAACCCTCCACCGTCGGCAGCATGCGGGAAGCGATGGTCTCCACGCCCTGCCGGTTCGGGTGGATCATGTCGTCGAGGTGCTGCGCCCGGTCGCCGATGATCCCGTCGAGGAAGAACGGGTAGAGGGTCAGGCCGTAGCGCTTGGCGAGCGCCGGGTAGATCGCGTCGAACCGCGCCTTGTAGTCCGGCCCGAGGTTGGGCGCGGCCTGCATGCCGGCGAGCAGGACCGGGATGCCCCGGGCCTTCAGCCGCTCGATGATCGCCGACAGCGCGCCCTCGGTGACCTTCGGGTCGGTGCCGCGCAGCATGTCGTTGGCGCCGAGTTCGAGGATCACGCCCGCGGTCCCGTCCGGGACGGACCAGTCGACCCGGTCGAGGCCGCCCGTGGCGGTGTCGCCGGAGACGCCGGCATTGGCGACCGTCACGTCCGCGCCCCTGGCCTTGAGCAGGCGCTCCAGCACGGTCGGGAAGGCGGCGTCGGCCGGGAGTTTGTAGCCCGCGGTCAGGCTGTCGCCGAGGGCGACGAGCTTGACCGGCTCGCCGGGCGCGGCCCGCGCTTTCGGCGCGACGGCTGTCATGAAAGGGACCATCAGGAGCGCTAGCGCTGCGGCATACAGGGCCGTGCGCCGGAACACAGCGCGCGCGTCATGGCGCGGCCCCAATGCCGAACCCATATCGCGGTGCACCCGCGGCCCGTAGAGCCAAGATCGAAGCCGAAGGGATCGACCCCACGTGAGGACCTCGCGCGCCATGCTCGTCATCGCCCACAGATCGGCTCACCGGTGAGCCAAGGCAAGGTGCTGCGCGAGCCCGCGATCGCGCTGTCGGACATCGATCTCAGCCTCGGCCGCGGCGCCGCCCGCGTCCACGTCCTGCGCGGCATCTCGCTGAATGTCGACCGCGGCGAGGCGGTCGGCCTCGTCGGCCCGTCCGGCTCCGGCAAGTCGACGCTGCTGATGGTGATGGCCGGGCTGGAGCGGCCCGATTCCGGCGGCGTCGTCATCGAGGACACCGACCTCGTCCGCCTCGACGAGGACGCGCTCGCCCGGTTCCGGGGCCGGCGGATCGGCATCGTGTTCCAGGCCTTCCACCTCGTGCCGACCATGACGGCGCTCGAGAACGTGGCCCTGCCGCTCGAACTCGCCGACCGGCCCGGCGCCCTGGAGCGGGCACGCGCCGAGCTGGAGGCGGTCGGCCTCGGGCACCGGCTGCACCATTACCCGGCGCAGCTCTCCGGGGGCGAGCAGCAGCGCGTCGCCATCGCCCGGGCGGTCGCCCCCGACCCGGCGATCCTGGTTGCCGACGAGCCCACCGGGAACCTCGACGAGGCCACCGGCCGCCAGATCGTCGACCTGCTGTTCCGGCTGAAACGGGACCGCGGCGCGACACTGGTCCTCGTCACCCACGACAACGGCCTCGCTCGCCTGTGCGACCGCACCGTGCGCCTGCGCTCGGGGCGGATCGAGGAGGCGGTGGCCGCCTGATGCACGGCACGATCACCCGCCCCGACCCCGCGCCCCGCCGGATCCCGCTCACCCTGCGCCTCGCGCTGCGCGAGTTGCGGGCCGGGCTCAACGGCTTCGCGGTGTTCCTCGCCTGCATCGCGCTGGGCGTCATGGCCATCGCGGGCGTGGCGTCGATCTCGCGCTCGCTCTCGGACGGGCTCGGCCGGGAGGGCCGGCGCATCCTCGGCGGCGACCTCGCCTTCAACCTCATCAACCGCGAGGCGACCGACGCGGAGAGGCAGGCGCTGGCAGGCGAAGGCCGCCTCGACATCGTCGCCTCCCTGCGGGCCATGGCGGTGGCGGGCAGCGGCGACGCGGCCCTGGTCGAGCTGAAGGCCGTCGACCCCGCCACCTATCCGGCCGCCGGCGACCTCGCGACCGACCCGCCGGGCCGCCTCGCCGACCTGCTGGCGGAGCGCGACGGGGTGCCGGGGGCGCTGGCCGACCCGGCCATGCTCACCCGCCTCGACGTCAAGGTCGGCGACCGGATCGCGCTCGCCGGGCACGACGTGGCGATCCGCGGTACCATCGTGTCCGAGCCCGACAAGATCGCCGGCGGCATCGGCTTCGGTCCGCGGCTGATGGTCTCCGAGCCGACGCTCCGCGCCACCGGCCTCGTCCAGCCCGGCAGCCTCAACCGCTGGAGCTACCGCCTCGTCCTGCCGCCCGGCACGCCGGACGCCGACCTCGACGCGGCGCAGGCCCGGATCCGCGCCGCCACCCCCGAGGCCGGCTGGGAGATCCGCTCGCGCACCAACGCCGACCCGCGCTTCGCCAAGAGCATCGAGCGCTTCACGCAGTTCCTGACCCTGGTGGGACTCACCGCGCTGATCGTCGGCGGCGTCGGGGTCGGCAACGCCGTCCACGCCTTCGTGGAGCGCAAGCGGCCCTCGATCGCGACGCTCAAGAGCGTCGGCGCGCCGGGCTCGCAGGTGGTCGCCCTGTACCTGACGCAGGTGATGCTGATCGCCGGCCTCGGCACCCTGATCGGCCTCGCGATCGGCGCGAGCCTGCCCTTCCTCCTCGACGCCCTGTTCTCCGCCGACCTGCCGCTGCCGCTGAACCCGACGCTCGCCCCCGGGGAGCTGGCGCTCGCGGCCGCCTACGGTCTGATCACGGCCTTCGCGTTCGCGATCACGCCGCTCGGCCGCGCCCACGACGTGCCGGTCTCCGGCCTGTTCCGCGACACGGTCGACCCGGCCCGCGTCAGCCCGCGCTGGCGCTACCGGATCTGGCTCGCCGTCAGCCTCGCGGCCCTGGTCGGCCTGTCGGTGGCGACCGCCTTCGACCGGCGCGTCGCGCTGATCTTCATCGCGGCCGCAGCCATCGCGTTCGGCCTGCTGCATCTGGTGGCGCTCGGCCTGATGGCGCTCGCCCGCCGCCTGCCGCACCCGCGCTGGCCGGCGCCCCGGATGGCGCTCGCCAACCTGCACCGGCCCGGCGCCCTGACGCCCGCCATCGTCCTGTCGCTCGGCCTCGGCGTGACGCTCCTCGTGACGCTCAGCCTGATCGACGCCAATGTCCGCCGCACGATCAGCGCGACCCTGCCGGCCCGGGCGCCGAATCTCTTCTTCCTGGACATTCCCTCCCGGGACGCTGCCCAGTTCCGCGAGTTCCTGGCGCGCTCGGCCCCGAGCGGAAAGATCGAGGACGTGCCGATGATGCGCGGCCGGATCGTCGCCCTGAACGGCGTGCCGGCGAGCAAGATCCGCCCCCCGGAAGACGCCGCCTGGGTGCTCGACGGCGACCGGGGCATCACCTACGCCGACACGGTGCCGGACGGCTCCAGCCTCACCGAGGGCGCGTGGTGGAGCCCGGAGCAGGGCGCGAAGCCGCTAGTCTCCTTCGAGGCCGACCTCGCCCGCCAGCTCGGCCTGAAGCTCGGCGACACCGTGACGGTGAACGTGCTCGGGCGCGACCTCTCCGCGACGATCTTCAACCTGCGCCGGGTGGAGTGGCGCAACCTCGGCATCAACTTCGTGATGGTGTTCTCGCCGGGCACCTTCCGGGGCGCGCCGCATTCCGACCTCGCGACGCTGACCCTGCCCGGCGGCACCGACGCTTCCGCCGAGAACCGCATCCTGCGCGACGTCGCCAAGACTTTCCCGTCGGTGAGCGCCGTGCGGGTGAAGGACGCCCTGGACGCCATCGGCGACCTCGTCGGCCGGCTGGTCCTGGCGATCCGGGGGGCGAGCGCCGTGGCGGTGCTGGCGAGCCTGTTCGTGCTGGCCGGCGCCATCGCGGCCGGGCACCGGGCGCGGCTCTACGACGCCGTCGTGCTCAAGGTGCTGGGCGCGAGCCGGGCGCGGCTGCTGACCGCCTACGCCCTCGAATACGCCGCGCTGGGGCTCGCCACGGCGCTGTTCGGCCTCCTGGCCGGGACGCTCGCCGGCTGGGTGATCGTCGCCAAGGTCATGCACCTCGACTTCCGCCTCGACCTGTCGGGCGCGCTGGTCGCGGCCGTGGCCGCGGTGGCGCTGGCGATCCTCCTCGGGCTCGTCGGCACGTGGCGGATCCTGGGGCAGAAGCCGGCGCCGTATCTCCGGCAGGCCTGACGGAGGCCGATCCCGCAGGCTCCGTATCCGGTTCAGCCCCGGCGGAGGCCGCGATCGAGGCCGTCGAGAGCGGCGGACCGCGCCCGGCCGGAGACGGTCCGGCGGGATATCGAAGCCCTCGGTCCGTGGGGGAGGGGCTTCCAACCGTCGGACCCCGCGCTCACGGGTCGCAGCGCTCCGCATTCTCCGCGGTGCGCGCGCATGCCTCGGTCGGTTCGGGGCCGACCAGAGCTTGGACCGCCTCACCGAATCGCCTCCGCGCCGCGGGATCGAGTCGGCGCAGGTGGACCCCGACCAGCATCAGCAGCCGCTCCGTCTCCCGCTCGATGGCCGGACGGTCCACAGATCCGCAGTGATCGGAACCGTAGAACGCCTCGATCGGCAAATCGAGGGACTGCGCAATCCTGTTCAGCGCGCGCGCGGCGGAGGATTCCACCTTCCGGTCAGCAATCGTCCGCAGGAATTCGAGTCCGTTCTCATCCATGGCGGCCCCTCGAATCACTCGCGACGGGGGGAAATTTCCCAACCATGACAAGAGGTGCCCCCGTGAAGGGGTATTCGCAAGTGAACTCTTTGTCATTTCGCCGGAAGATTGGTACGGAGCTAGACATTCGAGCTTCGAGCGGCCCGGGGGGACCGTCCACCATGCGCATCAACGTCATCGATGGCTACGCGGAGAACGCCGACCGTCTCCGGGCGGCTCTCGAAGCCTCGTGCGTTGTGGGAGCCTGGGAGTGGGACCACGTCCGCGGCGTGGTCGTCTACGACGCGGGCGCGGCCCGGTTGCTGACCGGCAATCCCGACCTTGCCGACCGTCCGATCAACGGGCCGATGGCTCTGGCCGCGGTGCATCCCGAGGACATGACGTGGTTGATGGACCACATGCTCCGGGCCGTCCGATCGAGCGGGCTGGTCCTTGCCGAGTACCGCGTGTTCAAGGCGGACGGCACCGTGCGCTGGCTCCTCAGCCGGGGGCGGACCCATCGGAACGAGGACGGCGAGCCGCAGCGCTCGCACGGCATCCTGATGGACATCACCGAGATCCGCGACGGCGGCGACCGCTACGTGGTCGGCAGGCCCATGGCGGGCGGCGACCCGCTGGAGCGGGCGGCCGACCTCGCCGTCGCGCTCAAGGAGACGCTCACCGACGACATGCCCGCGGAGGTGCGGGCGGCCGCCGACCTGATGCTGCTGGGTCTGGGCCGCGCCCTGGCCCGCCGGATGACGCACTGAACCGCCCCTCCCGGGCCGCCCAGATCCCACGCGCCGGTGAGCGGATCTTCGAGGCTGCGGACCCGCCTTGCAGGCACGAACCCGCCGGGACTTGGCGGTCCGGACCGGAGAAACCGGGGCGCACGCGGACGCACGTGGCATAAGGAAGCCGTTAAGACTTCGCGCGGGCGCATCGAAACGCCTGGACGGCGACAACCGTCAGTCGAACAACCCGACGACGGAGCGGAATGCATTTTAATCCCGGCCCAGATGGACAAAAATACATCTGCCGGACACGGAAAAGCGGCCCCGGAACCGTGGCCGGGGACTTGTGTCGCGGCTTCGGGCGCAACATATTCCCGATCGAGGCGCCAGCCCGGCGCCAGAGGTCCTGCGTGGGCCTCGACCGAACACCACGCTGAGAGAGCCTCCGCAAGGAAACTCCCATGGCATTCGAGAACAGCCCCTTCCGGTACGGCGCCCAGCAGCCGACCGGCTACGCCGGCACCCAGGTCGAGGTCGATCAGGGCCTGCGCACCTTCATGCTCGGCGTCTACAACAACATGATCGTCGGGCTCGGCATCTCGGGTCTCGTCGCGCTCGGCCTGAACATGGCCTCCGTGGCGGCCTACCAGGGCACCCGCCCGATCCTGACCCCGTTCGGTCAGACCCTCTACCTCAGCCCGCTGAAGTGGGTCCTGATGCTCGCCCCGCTGGCGTTCATCTTCGTCTTCTCCATGCGGATGGACCGGATGTCGGCCTCGTCCGCGCGGACGATGTTCTGGGCCTTCGCGGCGGTGATGGGCGCCTCGATGTCCTCGCTCCTCCTGGTGTTCACCGGGGGCAGCGTGGTGCAGGTGTTCTTCATCACGGCGGCGGCCTTCGGCTCGCTCAGCCTGTGGGGCTACACCACCCGGCGCAGCCTCTCCGGCATGGGCTCGTTCCTGATGATGGGCCTGATCGGCATCATCCTCGCGTCGCTGGTGAACATCTTCTTCGCCTCGTCGGCCCTCCAGTTCGCCATCTCGGTGCTGGGCGTGCTGATCTTCGCGGGCCTGACCGCCTACGACACCCAGAAGCTCAAGGAGATGTATCTCTACGGCGGCTTCGACGGCGAGATGGCGGCCAAGATGTCGGTGAACGGCGCCCTGACTCTCTATCTCGACTTCATCAACATGTTCCAGTTCCTGCTGAGCCTGATCGGCGACCGCCGATAAGCCAGCCCGAACAAGACGGGACGAGGGAACCCCGTCGGGACACCGCCGGGGTTTCTTTTTGCCTGGCCGCCGCGCGCGGATGCGCTAGGCTCGGGCCATGCCCGCGCTCTCCGACCTCTCCGGCCTCTCCGCTTTCCCGATCACCCCGAGCGACGCAGACGGCCGCGTCGACGCGGAAGCGCTGCGCCGGTTGCTGGAGCCCCTGGCGGCCGCCGGGGTCGACTCGATCGGCCTCCTCGGCAGCACCGGGACCTACGCGTACCTGAGCCGCGAGGAGCGGCGCCGGGCGGTGGCGATCGCCGCCGAGGCCGTGGCCGGACGGGTCCCGCTCCTCGTCGGCATCGGCGCCCTGCGCACCGACGAGGCCGTCCGCCTCGCGCAGGACGCGCGGGCGGCCGGCGCGGATGCCGGGCTCCTCGCCCCCGTCTCGTACACGCCGCTCACCGAGGCGGAGGTCGAGGCGCATTTCGCGACCGTAGGGGAGGCGGGCGGCCTGCCCCTCGTCCTCTACGACAACCCCGCGACCACGCATTTCCACTTCACGCCGGCGCTGATCGGCCGGATCGCCCGCCAGCCCGGGATCGTGGCCGCCAAGTGCGCCGCGCCGGAGCCGGCGCGGGCCGCCTCCGGGATCGCGGCCCTGCGGGAGGCCGTCCCGGCGGGCTTCCCCATCGGGTTCAGCGGCGACTGGAACGTCACCGAGGCGCTGATCGCCGGCGGCGCGGCGTGGTTCAGCGTGGCGGGCGGCCTGTTTCCCCGGACCTGCCTGGCGATCGTCCGGGCCGTGGCGGCGGGCGAGACCGAGCGGGCCCGCGCCCTCAACGCCGAGCTGGAGCCCCTCTGGACGCTGTTCCGGACGCATTCCAGCCTGCGGGTGGTCTACGCCCTGGCCGATCTCATGGGCCTGTGCCGCGCCGAGCCGCCGCGGCCGATCCGGCCCCTGGCGCCGGAGGCGGTGGCCGAGATCGCCGCGACCGTCCGGCGCCTGTCCCTGTCCTGAGCGGGCGCCGTCAGACCGCCGCCGGTGCCGGTTCCAGCACGGCGATCACCCGGGCGAGCTCGGTACCGCGCTTCAGGATCTGGCCGCTCGCGGCGACGACGGCGTAGGCCCCCTGGCGCCGGGCGAGCTTGGGATCCTTCTCGATGCGGTAGAGAGGCATCTCGGAGGAGCGCCGGTAGATCGAGAACACCGCCTTGTCGCGGCGGAAATCGAGGGCGTAGTCGCGCCACTCGCCCGCGGCGACCTGCCGGCCGTAGAGGTTGAAGATCGTGCGGAGCTCGTCCCGGTTGAAGGCGATCTGCGGAGGGGCCGCGCGGGCGGGGAAGGGGATGACATGGCCCGCCGCCTCGTCGGGCCTCGACCCGGCGCTCGTCCTCTCGGTCATCACGGCTCCCGTGCATCGATGCTTTGCCGGATGATGGGCCTCGCCGCCGCGGCCCGCAAGGGTCGCGCGCGCGGTGTCCCGCGAGACACGCCCAAGCGACAAAAAACACGGTTTGGCCCGATTCACGCCTTTTGCAGGCCGCGTTGCGGCGCGACAACAGGCGTCGAACCTCGCCGGGTTCTGCCCGGTCGGCGACCGACACCCAGCTCCCCAGCCATCGGTCGCCGCTCGGGATCCCAGGATCCGGCACTCCGAGGTTTCGAGACCCAAGACTTCAGGCCGCCCCTCGGGCGGCCTTTTTTCCGTTTCCCGTCGGGCCGGGGTTGCGGCTATGCCAGCCGCATCATGGGCCCGCCCGCCTTCGACGCCGCCTTCCTGCACGACCTCGACGCGCTGTTCGCGTGGCGCCGCGACGTGCGCCGCTTCCGGACGGATCCGATCGACGAGGACGCCCTGCGCGCCTGCCTCGCGGCGGCCCACCGGGCCCCCTCGGTCGGCAACAGCCGGCCCTGGCGCTTCGTGCGGGTCGCGGATCCGGGACGCCGCCGCGCGGTCGCGGAGAACTTCGCCGGCTGCAACGAAGCCGCGGCCGCGGGCTACGCGACCGATCGGGCCGCGCAGTACCGCGGCCTGAAGCTCGCCGGCCTGCGGGAGGCGCCGGTCCATCTGGCCGCCTTCTGCGACGTGGCCACCGAGACCGGCCTCGGCCTCGGCCGGGCCAGCATGCCCGAGACCCTGGCCTACTCGGTCGTGGGGGCGGTGCAGTGTTTCTGGCTCGCCGCCCGGGCCCGCGGCCTCGGCGTCGGCTGGGTCTCGATCCTGGAGCCGGAGGCGGTCACGGCGATCCTGGCCGTGCCGGAGACGTGGCGGCTCGTGGCCTATCTCTGCGTCGGCTACCCGGTGGAGGAGCATCTCGACCCGGAACTGGAGCGCCACGGCTGGCAGTCGGAGGACCGGCGCGGGAGCGAACTCTACGAGCGCTGAGACGCGCGCGGAGCGGCGGCCCCGCCGCGCGGCAACGGCCCGTACACTCTGGTTCGTGGTTGCTCTTTTACCGTGCCCCGCGGATCCGCAGAATGACCCCGCGTCAACCATAGCTTTTCTCGGAACGGTAAGCTCGGCCGGGGATTACTTGCCCGCGTCTAGTCTAGCTTTGCGAGGATCGCGGTGATGTCGGGTCGGGTGGCGGCTCTATTCGGTTTGGCCGGCGCGATGCTGGCCGGTTGTTTCCAGGCGGCGCAGGCGCGCGAGATCGTCCCCTTCGCCAACGGCGTCGCGCCGGGCTCGGTGGTGATCAGCGTGTCGCAGCGCAAGCTCTACCTGGTGAACGGCGACGGCACGGCGATCCGCTATCCCGTGGCGGTGGGCCGTCCCGGCAAGCAGTGGTTCGGCATCAAGCCGATCGACGGCAAGTACGTCGCCCCCGCCTGGTCGCCCCCCGCGGAGGTGAAGCGCGACAACCCGCGGTTGCCGAACCTCATCGCGGGCGGCTCGCCGCACAATCCCATGGGGGCGGCGGCGATGACGCTCGCGGGCGGCGAGTACGCCATCCACGGCACCAACCGGCCGAACTCGGTGGGCACCTACGCGTCCTACGGCTGCATCCGGATGTACAATCAGGACGTGGTCGACCTCTACGCGCGGGTCGATGTCGGCACGCAGGTCTACATGACCCACTGAACCCACTGAGGCCCGCCGGCCTCACCCGGCCGGCGGTGCAGTCGCCTCGACGGCCGTGAAGGTCTCCAGGATCCGGTAGGTGTGCGCGGCGCCGGCCGGCACGCAGTAGGAATCGCCCGGCGCGAGCGCCACGGTCTCGCCCTCCAGCACGAGCTCGGCCCGGCCGCTGATGACGTAGCCGACCGTCTCGTGCGCCGAGGTGGTCATCGGCTTGTCGGCGTTGGGCTCCTCGGCCCGCCACATCCGCATGCCGAGCCGCTCGCCGCGGGCGAGGTGGATCTCGCCGTGTGGACCCGCGCTCGCGCTCCGGGCCGATACTGTCGTCGCCATCGTCGCCTCCCTCCGGTGAACCTCGCCAACGGGGCCCGGCGCCCGACGTTCCGCGCCCGACAGCGCGACACGTTCGGCAAGCCCCGCGCCGGGGCGCCGCTTGACGACCCGCGGCGCGCCCCGACAGGATGACGCACCGGTCCGAGAGGCGCCCGACAGAGGCGCGGGCCGGCGCGGCGTGCGCGATCCCGCCCGGGTCCGGCGCGTCGGCGGACGACCCGGATCGGGAGGGACGCGCCATGCAGATCAAGGCGGCGATCGACAGGATTCCCGGCGGCCTGATGCTGGTGCCGCTCCTGCTCGGGGCCCTGTGCAAGACCTTCGCGCCGGGCGCCCCGGCCTATTTCAAGGGCTTCACGCAGGGGATCATGACCGGCGTGATCCCGATCCTGGCGGTCTGGTTCTTCTGCATGGGTGCCTCGGTCAGCCTGAAGGCGACCGGCACGGTGCTGCGCAAGTCCGGGACGCTGGTGGCGACCAAGCTCGTCGCCGCCTGGGCGATCGTGCTGGTGGCCGGGCTGTTCATCCCGCCCGAGGGCATCCAGACCGGCTTCTTCGCCGGCCTGTCGATCCTGGCGATCGTCTGCGCCATGGATATGACCAATGGCGGCCTCTACGCCTCGCTGATGCAGACCTACGGCAGCCGCGAGGAGGCCGGCGCCTTCATTCTGACCTCGATCGAGTCCGGCCCGCTGATGAGCATGATCATCCTCGGCGCATCCGGGGCGGCGCATTTCGAGCCGCAGATCTTCGTGGGCGCGGTGCTGCCCTTCCTGGTCGGCTTCGCCCTCGGCAACCTCGACCCGAAGCTCCGGGCCCTGTTCGCGCCCGGCGGCCAGCTGATGATCCCGTTCTTCGCCTTCGCGCTGGGGAACACGGTCGACCTCAACAACCTGCTCTCGCCGCTCGCGGGGCTCGGCATCGTGCTGGCGCTCGCGGTGATCGTCCTGACCGGCATCCCGCTGATCCTGGCCGACCGGGCGATCGGGGGCGGGACGGGCACGGCCGGCTTGGCCGCCTCCTCCACCGCCGGGGCGGCGGCCGCCAACCCGCTGGCGATCGCCGCCGTCGCCCCGCAATTCGCCCCCTCGGCGCAGACCGCCACCGTGCTGGTGACGATCTGCATCATCGTCACCTCGATCCTCGTGCCGATCCTGACCGGGCTCTGGTACCGGCGCTTCGGGGCTGGCGTGGCCGAGGCCCGGGCCGAGGAAGAGGCCGGCGCGCCGCTGGCGGTCCCGGCCGAGTAGGCGCCCGCGGCGGGTCCCTCAGAAGTCGACCGCGAGGCCCTTCACCTCCCAGTCGTCGTAGCGGACCGGCTCCAGACCGCCGCGCCCCTGGCGCTCGGGCTTGGCGCTGATCTCGGCGGCCCGGGCGTCGATCGCCGCGCGGCGCTCGACGGCCTCGGCGAGGGCGCGCTGCGCCGCCGGGCTGAGGATGCGGGGCGGGGCGGCGCCGTCTCCGGCCTCCGCGGCCGGATCCTGTCGGTGCGGGTCCTGTCGGTGCGGGTCCTGTCGGTGCGGGTCCTGTCGGTGCAGGTCTCTTGCGGTCGGCTCTTGCATCGCGCTCGCTCGGGTGTGAGGGCGTGGGTCGGGAAGACATCGGATCTGGAGCAGAAGTGGCATCGCGGGACACAGGCCGCAACACGCGGAACGCAGCGGCACCGGGCGGGACCGGTCCGGACATCGCGGGACTGGGGGCGCGCCGCGCGGCGATGCAGGCGGTCGCGGCCCTGATCGGCCAGGAGCGCCCCCCCGCCCTCGACGACGCCCTCGCCCAGGCGATCCGCGCCGAGGCGCTGGCGCCGGCCGATGCCGGGCTGGCGCGGGCCATCGCGGTGGCGACCTTCCGCCGCTACGGGCTGATCCGCGCCGCCCTGGCCGCGCGGCTCGAGCGCGGGCTCCCGGCGGCCAAGCCGCAGCTCACGGCCCTGCTGGCCACCGCGACCGCCCAGATCCTCGACCTCGCGGTCCCCGACCACGCCGCGGTCGACCTCGCCGTGCGGCTCGCCAAGGCGGATACCCGCACGGCCCATCTCGCCGGGCTCGTCAACGCGGTGCTGCGCCGGGTCGCCCGCGAGCGCGACGCGATCCTGGCCGCGGACGCCGAAGCCCTGGCGGTCAACACCCCGGACTGGCTCGCCCGCCGCTGGGTCGCGGCCTACGGGCCCGAGCGCGCGGCCGCGATCGCCCGCGCCCACCTCGCGGGGGCCGCCATCGACCTGACCCCGCGGGGCGAGCCCGCCGACTGGGCCGCGCGGCTCGGCGCCGTGACCCTGCCGACCGGCTCCCTGCGCCTGCCCGAGAACGGCCCGGCCATCCCCGAGCTGCCGGGCTTCCAGGAGGGAGCGTGGTGGGTCCAGGACGCCGCCGCGGCGCTGCCGGCCCGCCTCCTGGCGCCGCGGGACGGCACCCGCGTCCTCGACCTCTGCGCGGCGCCCGGCGGCAAGACCCTGCAGCTCGCCGCCACCGGCGCCCGGGTCACGGCGGTCGATCGGTCCGCACCGCGGCTGGAGCGCCTGCGCGAGAACGTCGCGCGGCTCGGCTTCGCCGTCGACGTCGTGGTCGCCGACGCCCTCGCGCTGGAGCCGCAGGACCACGACGCCGTGTTGCTCGACGCGCCGTGCTCGGCCACCGGGACGATCCGGCGCCATCCGGACGTGGCCTGGACGAAGGCCGAGGCCGATATCAGGCGGCTCGCCGCGCTCCAGGCGAAGCTCCTCGACCACGCGGCCGGGCTGGTGCGGCCGGGCGGCCTCCTCGTCTACTGCACCTGCTCGCTGGAGCCGGAAGAGGGCGAAGCGCAGGTGGCGGCGTTCCTGGCCCGCGATCCCCGCTACGCGCGGGTGCCGGTCCGGCCCGAGGAGGTCGGCGGCGCCGCGGCGCTGATCGACGACCGCGGCGACCTGCGCACGCTGCCGTGCCACCTGCCGGAGTTGGAGGGCGCCCGCGGCGGCCTCGACGGCTTCTTCGCGAGCCGCCTCCGGCGGGCGGACTGACCGGGCGCGAACCGGATTTTTAGGGAGGCGGGCCGGCGGTCCGCCTCCGCCCCATCATTTCGTGGGGTGCCGCAGGCGAGCCCGGAACCCGGACCTGCCGACGGTGCATTCCCGATCGTGTTGCAAAGGTCCGGAAGACAGGCGTCTGCGGGTCGGCACAGCCGCGCCGCGACGCGATCCCTCTCTCGCACGGGAGAGGGACCTGCGCCTGACTCTCATCTTGTTTCCGGGTCATGGGATCGGTTCCGCCGTCCTCGCGAGCGGAGCGAAGCGATCCAGGGTCGCGCCCCGCTCAACGACGTCGCGCCGCCCTGGGTCGCTTCGCTGCGCTCGCGATGACGAGAGGCGCGTCGACCGTGCTGCGCCGCTCAGTTTTCCTTGACAATGTTCCTATTTTGTGCTTCCTGACCGCACCTGTCCGCGGCGGCCCGGGAGCGATCCCGGGCCGTCCTTCGGGGGCCCGCCCGGTGGCTGACCGGGCGGGTCCGGGGACGGGGCGGCGCCCGCGTCGGTGGCTCTCAGCCGCCATCGCCCCGGGCGACGGACCGGTGCGGGGCGTGCCTCGGACGCGGGCGTGAGACCGGGCGGCACTGTGCCCGGCGGGGTGAGGAAATGCCCCCGCGCCGACCCGCCTCTGGGCCGACCCTGAGCGACCTGCGGACCCGCCCACTACGAGGCGGGG